>LNDR01000194.1 GCA_001464755.1 Rhizobiales bacterium Ga0077524 | reverse complement strand
AAGTTCATCAGCACGGCATCGAGGATTTCACCGCCGACGTTGTCGAAATAGATGTCGACGCCTTGAGGTGCTGCCGTGGCGAGGGACGATCCGATCGGGCCTGCCTTGTAGTCGATGCAGGCGTCGAAACCGAGGTCGGCCACGACATGACGGCATTTCTCGGGGCCTCCCGCAATTCCGACGGCTCGGCAACCCTTGATCCGGGCGATCTGGCCAACCGCGCTGCCGACGGCTCCGGCTGCGGCGGACACGACGACCGTCTCGCCCGCCTTGATATGCGCGATATCGACTAGGCCGACCATTGCAGTTGCACCCGACTGGCCGATCAGCCCCAGCCCAAGGGAGAGCGGCTGCAGCTCGGGTGGGAGCTTGCGCAACCCCTGGCCCGCCAGGACGACGTGATCTCCCGCTTTGAATTCCGGATGGCGGCTCTCGATCACGACGCCAACGCCGCGGCCGACCATCACGTCGCCGATCTTCAGCGGGTTGGCATACTGGCCATGACCGGCGCCCATCATGCGGCGGAAGTAGGGGTCTATAGAGAGATAATGGGTGCGGACCAGAACCTGCCCCGCGCCCGGCACGGGGACTGGTGCCTCGACGACCTCAAAACAACCAGCGTCGGGCATGCCGTCGGGCGCACGTATGTAGATGATCTCGCGATGTGTCGCCATACTGGCCCCTTATCGACTTTGCCAACGGGTTGCCGAACGATGGCATCGAACGGAGCGCGACGGAAGCGGATGCCGACTGCCCATGCTCAGCGGCCGACCCTCAGGTCCGATCGGTCGGTATCCACCACATGAAGAGCGTTGCGGCTACGGCGGCTAAGGCAACTGCCGCGAACAGGTAGGAGCGGGCTGTCCCGGCCGTCAGAAGCGTGAACAGCACCGAGGCCCAGGCAAACGACAAGGCCGTCAGCTTGATTGCAGGGCGAATGGCGCGACGCTCCTCGAAGCGGTGCGCCTCGACGAGTGCATGGCTCAGAAGTGGCACGCGCCGGAGACGCGCGAGAAGCGCGTCGCTCGATCTTGCAAACGCCCAGAGTGCAACCAGCAGAAACGGTGTTGTCGGCAGGCCGGGAAGGATGGCACCCGCGATTGCCAACCCCGTGGCGACACATCCGATCAGGACCAGCGCTGCCCGTTTGATCACATCACGACCCTTCGCGGGTATCGACCCATGAACATGCATCGGCCAGTGTTATCAGCCAGCACGACCAACACAGACGCACCTCGCGGCGGCCGTCAATCGGGAAACCAACCACCTCGGGACGCTCTCGACAAGTCACGGTCCGTTTCGCTACGTTCCAGTCGGCGCAAGCGGCGCTCGATTGCCGCACCGCACGTCCAGGAGGCCTCGCGCATGACCCAATCAGAGAACCGCAGCGGCCCGGACGCCGCCATTCCCGTCACCATCTACTCGGATGTCATCTGCCCCTGGTGTTACATCGGCAAGCGGCGGTTCGAGGCAGCACTCGGCGCACCGGGCGTGCCAGAGCGGATTGCCATCTCCTGGCGGCCATTCGAACTCAACCCCGACATGCCGACCGAGGGCATGGAACGCAGCGCCTACCGCGCAGCCAAGTTCGGCGCCGAGAAGGCTCGCCAGCTCGATCAACAGATGTCAGCGAACGGCCAGGAAGCCGGCATCGCTTTCGCCTTCGACAAAATGAAGCGCACCCCGAACACACGACTCGCGCATCGGTTGATCTGGCAGGCCGAGCGCATCGGCAGGGAAGCCCAGAACAGAGTGGTCAATCGGCTCTTCGAGAGCTACTTCGAGGAGGGGCTCGATATCGGCAAGAAAGACGTTCTCGTCGCCATCGCGAGGGATGCTGGGCTGGACGGCAAAGTGGCCAAGACCGCGCTCGAGGCGGAGCACACACTCGAGGCCGTCCTCGATCTCGAGGACGCCGGCATTCGCATGGGCATCCACGGCGTGCCCTTCTTTCTATTGATGGACAAGTACGCGATCTCGGGGGCGCAGCCGCCCGAGGTGTGGCGCGACGCTCTGCCGAAGATTGCGGCCGAGCTGGCAGGACAAGCGGCCTGACGGCGTAGGCCCTCAAGGCGGAGTGGGACCCCGGAGCAGCTCGGGCAGCTCCGCGAGGCTTTCGATTCTGTGTCGGGCCTCCTCTGCCTCGGGCCAGTCCCATTGGGCCCGGCCCCAAGGCCCGCGGCGGATGAGCACCGGCCACATTCCTGCCGCCCGGGCAGGCAGCACGTCATTGTCGACCCGGTCGCCGACATAGGCGATGTGGTGCGCCGGCATGCCAGCGGCCTCGACCACCTTCACGAAGAACGCCGGATCAGGCTTTGAGACGCCCCAGCCCTCGGACGTCGCGATAAAGTCAGCGGCGAGCCCGCTTTCACGCAGCATCGCTTCGGCCGACGCCGGTTGGTTGCCGACGATGCCGATGAAGTAGCCGCACGCCTTGAGGGTCGCCAAGACGTGAGCGGCATCGTCGTAGAAGTCGTGGGGACCGATCACGAACTTCTTTCCCTCAGCCTCCCGCTGAGCGCGGGCAGCCTTGAAATCGAAGCCCGGCTTGACGGCGGCAAACACGTTCTTCACCGGCTGGCGCTCGGCCATCGCCGCCTCGATGCGCTCCATGAAGAACTCGTAGGTCACCCCCATGCGCATGGCATAGTCGCGATAAAGCCGATGCTCGTCGACCAGCGTCTCCCCGACATCGAAAAACACCGCGCGGATAGGCATGCAAACTGGCTCCTGTCTTGCGGAATTGGCGAACTCGACGGTCGCCGGCGCGCTCAATAGATCGTGACGCCGCTGTCCACCGACATGATCTGGCCCGTGGTGATCGCCGCCTCGTCCGACGCCAAATAAACGGCCATGTTGGCGATGTGGATAGGCTGGCCCAGGCCGAACAGATGGCTTTCGGCGAGCTTGCTGATGCCGGGATTGCTGTCGAGCAGCTTCTTCACGCGGTCGGATAATGTGACGGACGGCGCGATGGCGTTGACGCGGATCTTTTGCTTGGCATGGTCGAGCGCCATGGCCCGCGTCAGCGAGGCGACGCCGCCCTTGGCCGCCCCATAGGCCGCACGCCCCGGCACCGCCATCAAGGCGAGGTTGGAGGCCATGTTGATAATCGAACCACCGCCGGACTTGGCGATCTCCGGGATCGCCACCTTCGAGCACAGGAAGGTCCCGAAGAGGTCGAGCTTGATGACGCGCCAGAACTCCTCCTCGGATGCCTCCGTGACGGACCCGTCTTGGGGGGTCGAACCGCCAGCGTTGTTGTGCAGAATGTCGAGCTTCCCAAAGCGCCGGATGGTTTCAGCCACGGCTGCCGTGACTGACGCCTTTTCGGTCACATCGCAGTGGATGAAGTGCGCGTCGCCCCCCGCGTTGCCGGCCATGGCACGCGCCGAAGCGGCGGCGGCCTCGCCCAGCTCGCGATTGATCTCGAGGACGGCGACCTTGGCGCCCTCCTCGACGAAACGCTCTGCCGTCGCGCGGCCAATGCCGCCGCCAGCGCCGGTGATGAGCGCGACTTTTCCTGCGAGACGTGGGCCGGGCATGCATGTCCTCCAAATCTTGAACTCGCGTAATCGTCGCCCATACCCGGCGTCGAGGCAACGACCTGTCCTTTCGTCTCAGATCGAGAGCCAGCCGCCGTCCATGGCGATGGGTTGGCCCGTCATCTCGCTGGCGGCGTCGGAGCACAAGAACACGATCAGGTCGGCGATCTTCTCGGGCGGCACGAAACGGCCCGAGGGCTGCCGGGTTTTTAGGAATTGGCGGGCCGCCTCGTCCCAGTCCAGGCCATCCCGGGCCATACGCTCGCGCACCTGCCGCTCGGCGTGAGGCGTCATGACGGACCCCGGCGCGATCGAGTTGCAGGTAATATTGTCGGCCATAGCCTCGAGCGCCACCGCCCGCGTCAGACCGACGAGGCCGTGCTTGGTCGCCACGTAGTCGCCTCGTCCCACGGTGCCCGTCAGGCCCCAACTCGAGGCGAGGTTGACGATGCGTCCCCACTTGCGGGCGCGCATGCCGGGCAGCGCGAGCTTGATCAGCCGGAACGGCGCCGTGAGGTTGATGGCGACGGCGCGCTCCCAGGCGTCGTCCGGCATGTCATCGATAGTGTGGAAATTGCGCGTGGCTGCGTTGTTGACCAGAATCTCGACCGGACCGAGCTGGCGTTCCGTGGCGTCGAAGAGGGCGCGGACGGACTCGGAGTTGGCGAGGTCGGCGCCATGGAATGCGGCCGGGATACCAGCGATCGCCTCCACTTCGCGCCGCTTCGCTTCGCACTCCTCCGGCGAGCCAAGGCCGTTCAGCATCACCTTGCAGCCTTGCCGGGCGAGAGCCTTGGCGATCTCGATACCGATGCCGCCGGTCGCGCCGGTGACAAGAGCCGTTTTGCCGGCGATACCGGAATTGATCGAGAGAGGCGGCACTGTCATCGAGCCTCGGCGGGTTGCAGCGATCCGAGCGGGCATTCTTCGAATGCCAGCCCCGACACGTCAACCCGAAGGCGCTGAAAACTCGCTCAGATCTTTACGGCGGGGGCGTCCTCGACGAAGACGCGGTCGAGGCCCAGGCTGTAAGAGCGCTTTTCCCGCAGACCGAAGCGGCGGCCGATCAGGTTCCCGGGGAATCGGTCGAGCGCTCCATTGTACTCGCCGACGGCAAGGTTCAGGAAGCGGCGGGCAGCCGAGATCTTGTTGTTCACATCGACGATCTCGCCGCGCAACTCGCTGAAGTGCGAGCCGGCCTGGATCGTGGGGTTCGCCTCGACGACGGCGAGCAGTCTCACGATCGAAGCCGTCAGCGCCGACTCGGCCTCGAGCTTGTCAGTGGAACCAACGGCGCGGAGGGCTTCGGCCCGCGCTGTCATGACATTATCGACGATCGACTTCTCGTGGCCGGCGAAGCTGCGCACTGTCTCGACGAGACTCGGAATGACGTCGTGGCGATGCCGCAGCTGCACGTCGATGTCAGCAAAGGCCTGCTCGCAACGGCGGGCGAGTGTTGCCAATCGGTTGTAGATCACCATCATAGCCAGCAATGGCAGCCCCACGACGACCACTGCAAGGAGGGCAAGCCAGACCACGCTCGACATTTCCGACACCGTTCTGAAGGACGCGATATCGGTAGAGGATAGCGGCGGCAGGTAAACCTCTGCTGAAGGAGGACATTCGGCCTGGTCGCTACCCACTCGTACGACATGATGCATGTTCGCGGAATATTAGGTCCTGCCCGCTAGCCTCCTACCCAACTCGTGCGTTCGAGTATGTTCAGCGTCCTGATGGGGTGGTCATGAGTGAGTCTTTGGTTCTGCGCGTGAAGCGTCTGGTTTCGGGCAGCGTCAACGGTCTCGTCGACGCCCTCGAGACGGCCAACGCCGAGGTCGTGATGCGGGAGGCGATCCGCGAGATCGAACGCGCCATCGACGATGTCCGCGAGGAGCTTGGCCACGTCATCGCGACCCGCCACCAGACCGTGCGCCACATCGACCGGGCCAAAACGAAGCTGTCCGAACTCGGCGACCGCGCGAAGATCGCCGTCGAGCAAGGCCGCGACGATCTCGCTGAGGCAGCCCTCAGCCGCCAAATGGACCTGGAAGCCGAGATCCCCACCCACGAGGCACGCTTAGGCGAACTCTTCGCAAAGCAATCCGAACTCGGCGGCTATATTTCGGCACTCGAAGGCCGCAAACGCCAGATGGAAGCCGACATCACCTCCTTCGTGGCCGCTCGCGAGTCGGCCGCCGACGCTGCCGGTACCGTCGGCGGCGTCGCCAACGATGCGGAGCGGCGTGCCGACAAGGCCCACGCTGCGTTCGAGCGCGCCATGAACGGACCCGTCGGCGCATCGCCAGCGGCCAAGGCTGATCGCGACACGATGGCCAAACTGCACGAGCTCGATCGCCTGTCGCGCTCGAGCCAGGTGGCGGATCGACTCGCCGGCCTGAAGCGCCGGATGCAGCAGGCGGGCTGACACGACAGTCCAACCCAGGGCCACCATGACTGTGCAGCGAGGCGGCACGTGTAACCGCCTCGTCGTGCGCGTCGATTGCCCTGATTCGAGACGAAGACTGCGGGAGTGCAGCGGATGCAGAAGCGTGCCGCCCTCTTCAGCCACATCCAGAAGAACAATCTGAAGACGCTGGCACTGCTTGCGCTGTTTCTGGTGCTGCTGGTTGTCTCGCAGATCGCGATTCTGATCGTCCCGGTCGCGATAAACTTGAATATCATGTCACGGTTCGAAGGAGTTTTGAGCAGTATCGGGGAGGTCGAGCAACCGCGGCTCTTGGTGAAGCCGTCCGCACGCATCGACAGCGAGGTAATGGGCGCTGCTGGCCAACCCATGGATCATGTGGGCGCCCGGACGTCTTCGGGCGGCTTGACGCCGATCGACAGTGATAGCGCCAGACTGCTCGAACTGACCGGCCCAGCGCTCACGTCTCGCGTCCACACGATCGGGACGCACGAGAAGCGCCAGCGTCTCAGCGGTTGGGAAATGCTGACCGAGAATCCACTTCTGTCGCGCTACTGGTACCTGATCATCGTCGGCGGGCTCGCATACATCGCACTCAGCTGCTGGAAATCGGTGGTCTTGATGCGTAGCGAGACGCGCGCGCATCCGGTGGAACGCAGCGAAGCGCCGGAGCTTTTCAATCTCGTCGAAAACCTCGCCATCTCGATCGGCCTTCCATGTCCGCGGATCGAGGTCATCGAAAGTGACAAGCTCAATGCCTATGCGGCCGGCTTCTTTCCCTCCGCGTCGACCATAGCCGTCACACGCGGGCTCATCGCGCAACTGACGCGGGACGAATTGGAAGCCGTGCTGGCGCACGAGATGGTGCACATCCGCGACCGCGACGTCAGGCTGATGGTGATGGCGCACGCCTGCGTCGACCGGATCCTGCCGATCAGCAAGGTCGCCGCCGAGAACATGATCAAGCGGCCGTTCCTGGCGGGTTTTGCGGCACTGCTGATGCTCGCATATCTGGGCTGGGGCTTCGCGCTTCTGTTCGCGCTGCTGTTCGGTGTCATCGCGACGCTGGCTCTCGGTGCGCGGTTCGCGATCTCGCAGACGCGCGAATTCACGGCGGATGCGAGCGCGATCGAGCTGACAAAGAACCCCGTTGCACTGATCATGGCCCTGCGCAAGGTGGGCCAGGCCGATACCCTGCCGCTCACGGGGTACGCCTCGCGCGCGATGATGTTTTCGTCTTCGGACGACAGCTTCCTCGGCCGCCTCATCGGAACGCATCCGCCGATCGCGGCGCGGATAGAGGCGATCAAGCAGCACGCTAGCGTCGCCGAGCACGAGTTGCCGCCCGTGCGCACCTTGTCCCGCGCCGTGCCAGTGGAGGCGCCATCGCAACAGCCTGCGTTCGGACGAAAGCGCGTTGTTCATGGGCTCGCAGGCGGAACACCATGGGCCGAGCCGCCCATCGTCGCTCGCTCAGCACCGAGGGGTCCCTGGGGCACTCCGCCGTCGAGCGATGGTGGCACGACGACATTCGGGCGCCGGGGCCAGATGGCCGCGATGCAGTCCAGCGATCCCGGCCAGCGGCCGATTTCGGCCCCTCCGGTGAAGGGCGGAACGTTCGCACCCGCAGAAGAGAGCAACTCGGTGGCCGACTGGCTGATCGGCCGAAAAGGCGATCAGATGGTCGACGGCATCAACAACGCCGTCATGGTGCCGGTCAGGGCGCTGGCCTACTTCAGCGCCGGGCTCGGCGCCTATGCTTTCGTGATAACACTGACCATTGCAATGCCCCCGCTCGGACTCGCGGCCGCTGCCATCCTCGCTTGGTACACATGGCGGAACATCAAGCGCGGCTTCGCGTGGCTCCGGCAGCGCCTGCGGGCGATCGCGTCGTGAGTCGGTAGCCTCAAGCCTTCGGCCGCAGATAGTGCTTCTCGTCGGCCATCCAGCCGACGCCTAACGGAACGGTATAGTAAAGCTCGGCGATCATGGCCTTGAAGAGCCAGCGGCCACCCTCGCGGACGTAGACATCGTTGTAGCGACCGGAGACGAGCCAGCTCACGCCATAGCGGCCGTAGCGCGCCTCGAGGTAGGAGACACCGGTGCCGCTGTCGCCGTCGACCTTGACATCGTGGCTGTGAATGAACTGCTTGATGAAGAAGCGCTCGCGCTCGCCCATGCCTCGAAAGCCGGTGGCGATCGCGGCGCGGCCCTCGTAAGTCGCGAGGTAGCCCAGCACGACTCGCGCGTCGTCGGTGAAGAGATCGGCGATCTCGCCGTACCGGCCGTCGTTGATGCAGGCGTGATAGGCATTCCGGAGGGATCGGATCTCCTCGATGTCCTCGAGGCGGCGGATGCGGACTTCCAAGGCGGCGAGATCGGTCATGGCTGGGTCCCTCGGCTGTTCGGGCCAAGCCTGACATCGGTGGGCATCGCGATACAACCGGGAACGGTCTTCGCTCACGCCTCGGCGAGGCTGGCGATGAGGGTGCCCTGGTTCACCTGGGCGCCTTCGGTTGCGGCGACCTTGGCGATGATGCCGTCGCGGGCCGCATGGAGAACGTGCTCCATCTTCATGGCCTCCACCACGGCGATGCGGTCGCCCTTCGTCACGGATTGACCCTCGGCGACGAAGATGCGGGCGACCTTACCGTTGATGGGGGCGCGCACGTGATCGCCGGCATGGCCTTCGTCGACCGCCGCAGCGTCGTAGGTGGGGCGGGCGATCGTCGTGTGAAGGCCCAAATCTGAAATAACATAGACGGCATTTCCGGCTTCGGAAGCACCTATCCCCGCTTCGCTGTTCGCGACTAAGACCTCGGATCTTCCGTCGATTGCGATCGAGCGTTTTGCACCATCCCAATTGATCATCGCTTTCGTTGGCAGGTCGTCGATAAGAAGGGCGATAGTTTGTTGCCGCCTCTGTCCGAGTTGGAATCCATCGAGCCGTCCCCAACTTGGCGAGAAATGGTTGTCTTCGCCCTTTTGCCAGTAAGCCTCTTCCCGATCACCGAGACAAAGCAATTCAGCTATTCCTGCTACTAATGCAGAATCGGAGGGCTGGTTTGCAGTCAGTGACACCAACTCGCGGCCGATGTAGCCCGTATCCAGCAAAGACACGGCTACTTCCTTTCGGTCCAAGAGCGCGATTAGGAAAGGGGCATTGGTTTTCAGCCCATAAACGCCGGTGCGCTCCAATGCCAGACGAAGACGCCGTCGCGCAGTCTCACGATCTGAGGCCTTCGCGATGACTTTGCCGATCATGTTGTCATAGAAAGGCGAAACTTGATCTCCATCGCGGACCCCGAATTCATTTCGGATGTTACCAGCGGTTGGGGGCTCCCGCAGCCTCACGATCCGCCCAACGCTCGGCAGGAAGCCCTTGGCGGGGTCCTCG
>LNDR01000193.1 GCA_001464755.1 Rhizobiales bacterium Ga0077524 | reverse complement strand
CCTCGATGCGACCGCCGGACAACTTTTTGACGCGCTCGACGAAGAGGGCGGCAGCACGATCCTGCGCATCGATCCCGATGCCGGTCCAGTTGCTCTGGAGCTTCAACTTATAGGTCTTGTTCTGAGCCTTGGCGATGCTCGGCATGCCGAGCGCGGCAGCGCCGGCGCCCGCGACCACGGCCGCACCCTTGAGATAACTGCGCCGGTCCACTGCCTTCACCGAGCCGGTCGCTTCGGTATTGAGCGATGTGTTGGCGGCGTGGCCCGATACGGGCACACCCTTGCTTGTTTCATCGGACATTGAGTTCCTTCCTCTGGCTCGTTTTTTTGCGGTCTTTTACGTCCACCCTGCACTTCAGTTGTGGCATATGATCATTCGAAGGCAATAGGAATTTGCACAGTCGTCACAGGGCGTCGGATCCTGGAAGACGGCTAGTCAGGTTTCCCCACCAGCCAGATGGAGCAAGTGGCTGGGAGCCGATCTGCACGAGGGCTCAGGACCGCCGCACGGCGCCGCCTATGACCTGGCTCTGCACGCCATTGCCGAGCAGGGGGCGCTTCGAGGACATGACGCCAGAGTTGACGCCCATCCAGCCGATTTCGCCGGAGAGGCGGCCGTACTCGATCTTCGGGCAGCGATTCATGACAACCTTGAGACCCGCCGCCTCGGCCTCTGCGGCGGCCACGTCGTTGCGGACGGAAAGTTGCATCCACACGATCTTGAGGCCGAGCTTGTCCTTGAGTGAGATGGCCTCCCGCGTGACCTCGAGCGCAGCTTCCGAGTTCCGGAAAATGTCGACCATGTCGACGGGTGCGGGAACCTCCGCGAGGCTGGCGTAGACGAGCTGCCCGGCGATCTCGTTGCCGGCGAGCCCCGGATTGATCGGGTGCACGGCGTAGCCTTTACCGACGAGGTATTTGAGCGCGAAGAAGCTCGGCCGGTTGATGTTGGCGGATGCGCCGACCATTGCGATCGATTTCGTCTGGCCGAGAATGTCGGCGATGTAGGTGTCGTCGTAGCTGTCGTGGTTCATGGCGTGCCTTTGTCGTCGTCGCCGGCGATGGGTGCCGGCAACTCGATCCGGCCCTCCGCATCGAGCGGGAATCCCGGATTGTGGGCGACCTCCCAGAGGTGCCCGTCGAGATCGGCGAAATAGCCAGAGGTGCCGCCCCAGAAAACCTTCTGCGCCGGCTTCAGGATCGTGGCGCCGCAGGCCGCGGCCCGGGCGAGAACAGCGTCGACCTCGGGCTCGCTGGCGACGTTCCAGGCGAGCGTGACGGCGGCAAAACCGGTGGGCCGGTCGGGGACTTGAGCGTCGGCTGCCAGGTCGCTTCGGCCGTAAAGGCCCAGCGCCACCGCGCCTGCACGAAAGAACGTGACGGTCGGCTGGCTGGCGCTCGAGGCGACGAAACCCAGCGCCTCGTAGAAGCGGCGGGCGCGGGACATGTCCGTGACGCCGAGCGTGATCAGGCTGATCCGCGGCGTCGGCATGCTCACCAGCCCTTCCAGACCGGCGCCCGCTTCTCGATGAAGGCGCCGATGCCTTCCTCGGCGTCGCGGTACATCATGTTGCGCACCATGACGGAGGCCGCCTCGACGTAGGCCTGCTCCACGGGCATCTCGATCTGCCGGTAGAAGGTCTCCTTGCCGATCGCCACCGTCGCCGGCGACTTCGAGGCGACGATGCCGGCCATCGCCAACGCGGCATCGAGGGCCTGACCTTGCGGCACCACGCGGTTGACGAGGCCGTAGTCGGCGGCAGCCTCGGCCTCCAGCATCTCGCCAAGGAGCAGGATCTCCATGGCGCGCTTGCGCGACACGTTGCGCGAGAGCGCGACCATGGGGGTCGAGCAGAAGAGGCCGATGTTGACGCCGGGCGTCGTGAAGCGCGCCGCAGAGCCGGCGAGGGCAAGATCGCAGGTTGCAACGAGCTGGCATCCAGCCGCAGACGCGACGCCTTCGACGGCCGCGATGAACGGCTTCGGCGAGCGCACGATCGAGAGCATCATGCGCGCGCAATGGTCCATGAGGTGGGCGAAGTAGGCCCGTCCACCGTCGGCATCCTGGCGCCGGGCGGTCATCTCCTTCAGGTCGTGCCCCGACGAGAAGGCCGGCCCTTGCGAGGCGATGACCACAGCAGCGACAGCGGGGTCGGCCGAGGCCGTGTCGATCGCCCTTTGCAGGGCATCGATCAGGGCCTCGGATAGCGAGTTACGCTGCGCCGGCCGATTGAGTGTGAGCAAGAGCACGCGGCCGCGCATCTCGGAGAGCAGCACCTCGGCCGAGGTGGAGCCGGCGGGAGCCGCGACCTTGTCTTGCATCATGCTCGCTCCAGCTGGACCCCAGGCGCCAGACCAAGGGCGCTTGACGGGGCAGTCTACTGCAGGACCTTCTCGATCGCGGCGCGATGCTTCTTCACCACCTCGACGTTCTCGGGATACTGCAGCGGTGGCGTGTGCTTCAAGGCCTCGTTGAGTTCATCGAGCATCTGCTTTTTGTCTTTCTCGGGGATCTCCTTGTCCGCCGTGATGTCGGCGATCTCCTTCTTGATCGAGGCGATCGGGTCGGTGAAGGTGCCCTGTTCGTCGAGCCCGCCCATTACCATCGAGATGTTGAAGGCGATGTCGTCGAAGTCGACGAAGCTCTGGAAGCCGTGACGCTTGGCGATCGCATCCAACTCGGCCTGAACCTTAGGGTCCGGCTGGTCGGTCGGCTGGCCGCCCTGCTTCTGGGCGAGCGCCGCCATATCGGTCTGGGCGCCGACGAAACCCTTGACGTGGGCATCTGTCAGCTTGATTTGCTTGAACGCCTGCTCTCCACCCTGAGGGGCCTGCGCGGACAAGGGTCCGGACAAGACGAGCCCCAATCCCACCACGGCCGCGAAGGCCGCCAGCATTTTTCCATTGAGCCGCATTGCAACCATCTCCTGGATGTTCACCGGGCCTCTGTAGAGGATATAGAGCCCACCTAACATGAGCGCACGACTGGGACACCATCAAGAATGTCGAGAGAAGCCACGCTCCGAACTCCCCTCACCACCGAAGCCGTCACGCGCCTGATCGACGAGACGTTTCCGGAGATCCATGCAGCAGGACGACAGATGCAGATCGAATCCGTCGCCTCCAGCCGCGCACGCGTACGCCTCGCTATCGATCCGCGCAATCTGCGCCCCGGCGGCACAGTGTCCGGACCCGCCATGTTCACGCTCGCAGATTTTGCCATTTATGTGGCGCTGCTCGGAACGCTCGGACCTGCGGCAATACCCGCGGTGACCAGCAATCTCTCCATCAACTTCCTGTTACGCCCGGACCCGGTGGACGTGGTGGCCGAGGTGAACCTGATCCGTATCGGCCGCCGGCTCGCCTATGCCGAGGTCGCGCTTTATTCGGACGGGCGTGAGGAGATGATCGCGCATGCGACGGGCTCCTACGCGCTGCCGTCGACAAAATAATGTGGTTACATGATACCCCATTATGGGGTAATATATGACCCCATAAATAAGCAATTGATTTAACACATTTTATTGTCGCGTTACTGCCGCCAATCGCGTTGACGCTTCCAGAGGCGCGCGCTATACGCTTTACGTACCGTCGTTTCGCGGCCCCGAATGCGGCATGTCACGCTCGCTCCGCGCGGTCGGCCCGCACGCCCAGGAGATACCGTTCATGAAGACCTACTCCGCCAAGCCCGGCGAGGTGGAAAAGAAGTGGGTGCTGATCGACGCGAAAGGTCTCGTCGTCGGTCGCCTCGCGACCCTCATCGCCATGCGCCTCAAGGGCAAGCACAAGGCAACGTACACGCCGCACGTGGACATGGGTGACAACGTCATCGTCATCAACGCCGAGAAGGTGGTGTTCACGGGCAACAAGTACGAAGGCAAGAAATATTATCGCCACACCGGCCATCCCGGCGGCATCAAGTCTCGCACGCCCCGCCAGATCCTCGAGGGCAAGCACCCCGAGCGCGTAGTCGAGCTGGCCGTAGGCCGTATGCTGGCGCGCGGTCCCCTGCAGCGCAAGATCATGGGTAACCTCAAGGTCTATGCCGGCCCGGAGCATCCTCATCAGGCGCAGAATCCCGTCGCGATCGACATTGCCGCGATGAACCGCAAGAACGTGAGAGTCTGAGACCCATGGCAAACGAACCCAAGACTCTGTCCGACCTGAGCGATCTGCAGGGCGAGGTCGTTGCGACCGCCGAGCCGTCGGCGCCGGTCCACCTGCAGAAGCTCGACACCTACGGCCGCGCCTACGCCACGGGCAAGCGCAAGAATGCGGTCGCCCGCGTGTGGCTGAAGCCCGGCGCCGGTAAGATCACGGTCAACGGCAAGACATTCGACGCCTACTTCGCGCGTCCTGTCCTGCAGATGCTGCTGAAGCAGCCACTCGTCGTCGCCAGCCGGCTCGACCAGTTCGACATCACGGCGACGGTGGCCGGCGGTGGCCTGTCGGGCCAAGCCGGTGCAGTGCGGCACGGTCTCTCCAAGGCGCTCACCTACTACGAGCCAGAGCTGCGGGGCGTGCTCAAGAAGGGCGGCTTCCTGACCCGCGACAGCCGCATCGTCGAGCGCAAGAAGTACGGCCGCATGAAGGCCCGCCGCAGCTTCCAGTTCTCGAAGCGCTGATCAGTCGGCGCAACGCATTACGACCAGTCAGAAGGGCCCTCGCGGGCCCTTTTTCATGGGAGCGTTGCGCTGAGCCGGGATTTGTCACGGTCCTGTCATGCGACCAGTCGATATCGCGGGCTCGCTGCGATCGACTGGATGCCCGACCATGCTGGATGACGCTCGATCTGCGGCTGGTGCGCTTCGCCACAGGGACCACGCCGCCACCGGCGGTCGGCGCGACATCACGGTGCGCCATTTCCGCCAGATCGTCATCTGGCCACTCGAAATCGATCGCGACGAGCGAGCCGGCCGCGGACGCACCACGGAAGCCCTGTTCGAGGCCGGATCCGGGAGCGAATGGAAACTCGTCGAGGACGAGATCGGCAATCCGGACCGCCCGCTCGACGAGCGCCACTATCGCGAGTTCGTCGGCTTCCTGCCGCACGTGCAGCGTTTCCTGTATGGCGACACCGAAGGCGCCCTGAGCCAGCTTCGCCCCGGCGAGGTGCCGCTACGCGTCTACCGGCGCACGGACGTCACGGCCGTCCGCATCCGGCTCACGCCGAGAGCCGAGGCGGTGACCGCGCGACTGACCCACGTGGACCTGCATTTCTTCCATGACTGCGACGTGGTCGTGCTGGCGTGCGAACTCGCCCTCGACGACGTGCCCCTCGATGTGGCGCAGGAGATCATGTATCGCTTCGGGCGCGCCTATCCTCCAGGCTGGACCGAGAGCGGCGAGCCGCTGCATTGCCCGGACAGCGTCGAATGGCTCGACGCCGACGGCCATGTGCTGGCGCGCTCGGACTTCGAGAACCGCGACCGCTACCTCGGCACCGTCGGGCGCACGCGCGCGCCCTGCTTCGGCGCGCACTGGGAGCATCTGCTCGAGCCGATCGTCGCATTCGGCTCTGGGCGCAAGGGCCCGCTCCGCTTCCGCCAGATCGAATATTATCGCCTGCCGCAGATGGCGTTCCTGACGTTGTCCGATATGTCGAAGCTGACGCGCTCTGACTTCATTCGGCTGACCTTCGCCTCGGGCGCCGAGCGCGCGCTGCCCTATTCCGAGGCTTTCCTCGCCGACTTCGAGGCCAAGCACTGCTACGACCGCTTCTTCTACGAGGCGCCGAAGGCCGGTGGCGTCTCGACCCGGTTCCTGCTGTGCGGGCACGCCTTCACGGTGCTCGCCGAGGGTGACCCTGCCGTCGTGGAGGACAACGAGCGCGGCTTGCTCGGCCAGTTTCGCCATCAGTATTATCTGCTGTTCCTCATCGCACATTTCCACAAGGCGGCGCTGCTCATGCTATCGGACCGGCTGGTTGCCGCGATCAAGCGCCTGGAGCTGCGCAACCAGTCGTCCGCATCTCGCTTCCGCACCGAGGTGTATGGCCTGCAGGAAGCCTTCATGAGCTTCACCCAGCGCTATTGGATCGCCGATGTCTCGCACCAGGACCAGGCACGGGATCTATTCCGGATGCTGCGCCGGCAGCTCGACACAGAACCGGCCTATCGCGATCTCAGAAGTGAGATTTTCGACAGCGTGCAGTACCTCGACAGCGACATCCTGCGACGCCAAACGGGGTCGATGCACCGGCTGACGGCCGTCACCATCCTGGGCCTGATCGGCACAGTGGCGACGGGTTTCCTCGGCATGAACCTGATCTCGGCGGCCGAGCTGCCGCTCGGCGAGAAGCTTGGCGTGTTCGGCGGCGTACTCAGCGCGACCGCCGCGATAATCCTTCTGGTCGTGGTGCTGTCGCGGCCACTGACGTCGCTGTTCGATCGCATCTCGGGCGAGAAATAGCTTCGCCGGCACTTCCAGGCTCGGCATTCCTGGCGAACCGGCACTTCTGCCTTGCCACCCCGCTGGCGCTCCTGCTGAATGTCGCTCTCGCCGAGCCGCACCGACTCGGCGGCGTGCGCGCCGACGAGAACCGTTCCCATGTCCGACGCACCGCCGTTCCGCATTGATCCGGCTGCCTTCTGGGCCGATCCCTATCCCACGCTGGCGCGCATGCGGCGCGAGGCGCCGATCGCCTTTGTTCCGGAGCTCGGCTCGACGCTGCTGGTTCGCCGCGACGATATTTTTGAATGCGAGAAGAACATTGCCGTCTTCTCGTCCGAGCAACCCGGTGGGCTGATGACCCGCCTCATGGGCCACAATATGATGCGCAAGGACGGCGAGGCGCACATGAACGAGCGCCGGGCCATCTTCCCATCCGTTTCGCCGCGCACCGTGAAGGGCCACTGGACCGCACTGTTTCGCGCGCGTGCGGAGCGCATCCTCGATGGCCTCGCGCCACTCGGGCGCGCCGACCTCGTCAAGGATTTCGCACTGCCGGTGTCGGGCGAATGCCTGAAGGAGATCACGGGCCTGACGAACATCACCTACGCCGAGATGGATGCCTGGTCACAGGCGATGATCGACGGCATCGCGAATTATGCGGGCAAGCCCGAGATCGAGGCGCGGTGCCATGCTGCGACAGCCGCGATCGATCGCGCCATCGACGAGCGGTTGCCGGCCGTGGCCCGAGCGCCCGATCCGAGCCTGCTGTCGGTGATGCTGGAAAGCGGCATGCCCATGGAGAGCGTCCGCGCCAACATCAAGCTCGCGATCAGCGGCGGCCAGAACGAGCCGCGCGACGCAATCGCCGGTGCGATCTGGGCACTGCTACGCCATCCCGGCGAGCTGGCGCGGGTGCGGTCGGGACGCGCGGGATGGATGCAGGTCTTCGAGGAATACGCCCGCTGGATGGCCCCGATCGGCATGTCGCCACGGCGGATTGCGCAGCGGCATACGTTTGGTGGCGTGACCTTCGAGCCCGACGACCGGGTCTTCCTGATGTTCGGCTCGGCCAATCGCGACGAGGCGTGCTTTGTGAGGCCGGACGCGTTCGAGGTCGCGCGCGATACCAGCAAAAGCATCGCGTTCAGTGCCGGGCCACACTATTGCGCCGGCGCGTTCGCCTCGCGGGCCATCGTCGCCAATGTCGCCTTGCCGATGGTCTTCGAGCGGTTGCCGGGCCTGCGCCTCGACGAGCGGGAGCCGGTGCGCATCGGCGGATGGGCGTTCCGCGGCCTCGCGAACCTGCCTGTGACGTGGGACCCAACCGATTGATGGTGCTTCGTCGCACCCGGTGATCCGCCCGCTTGTCCGGCCGGTATCGATCGGCAAGACTGAAGCGATACCGATCATGGCCGCGCGCCAACCTGGAGACCGACATGCCCGTGGAACTCGCCGAAGAGCACCGGATGCTGCAGGACCTCGTGGCGAAGTTCGTCGAGGACGAGCTGATGCCGCTCGAGGCCCGAATCATCGAGCGGGAGATCAAGGGCGAACGGCTGCGGCTGACGAAGGAGGAGGAGGCGCCGCTGCTGGCCAAGTGCAAGGAGCTGGGACTGTGGGCGCTGGACGCACCCGAGGAACTGGGCGGAGCCAATCTGCCGGCGATCGCGCTGATGGGCGTGAACGAGGAGCTTTCGCGCACCATCGTGCCGTTCATCTTTCCCCCGGACAGCCCGAACCTGCACATGCTGATGACCACGGCAACGCCGGAGCAGAAGCGGAAGTACATGGAGCCCTACGCCCGAGGCGAAGCGAAATCGGCGATCGCCATTTCGGAGCCGGGCGCTGGCGGCGACCCCTCGGGCATGACGACCAAGGCCGAGATGGTCGGCAACCAATGGGTGATCAACGGGCGCAAAATCTGGGTGAGCCGCGTGCCCGAGGCCGACTTCATGGTGCTGATGGCGCGGGTCGGCAGCGGCAAGAAGCACGAGGGCGTGACGGCTTTCATCGTGGAGAAGGGAACCCCGGGCTTCGAGATCGCGCGCGAGATCCCGATGCTCGGCGGCCATCGCACCTATGAGCTGGTGTTCGAGGACATGCGGCTTCCGGCCGATGCGATCCTCGGCAAGGTGGGCGAGGGTTTCACGCCGATGCAGTTGCGCCTCAACGTGCGCCGGCTGCAGATCGGCGCCTGGGCCATCGGGATGTCGCGGCGTGCGCTTGACATGATGTGCAGCCACGTCAAGCAGCGCAGGACGTTCGGCGCGCTGCTGGCCGACCGACAGGCGATCCAGTGGTGGATCGCGGACGCGGCAACGCAGATCCATGCTTGCCGCCTGATGGTGCACGATGCAGCGGCCAAGCTCGACCGGGGCGAGGACGTGCGGCAGGTGGCCTCAATGATCAAGGTGTTCGCGACCGAGATGGCGACCGAGGTGATCGACAACGCCATGCAGTCGTTCGGCGCGATGGGCGTGACCAAGGAGCTGCCGCTGCAGCTGATGGCGCAGAAGGTGCGCGTGATGCGCGTCTACGAGGGCCCGACGGAAGTGCACCGCGCCACGATCGCGCGGCGTGTGCTGGCGGCGGTGAAGTGAGGGTGGGGGCGAGGCCGTCGTGATCGCTGAGGTGGCACACCCGACGTGGGTCCCCGGCTTAGCGGGGATGACGGGACATACGCGGAGGATGTGGTAGCAGAACCGTAGGTTGGGTTAGCCGGCCGAGGCTGCGCGGCTCAGGTCGCAGCGCCGATGCCGGCGTAACCCAACGGGCAGACCCGCAGCCTCGCGATGTTGGGTTACGCGCGGAACGCGGTCAGCGAAGCTCATGCACCGATCTCGGCCGCGCTAACCCAACCTACTGCCTGCCAACGAAACCAGAACTCGATATGCGCCCAATAGAGTGGGACATACGCACACTGCAGGAGATTTTTTGATGGCT
>LNDR01000192.1 GCA_001464755.1 Rhizobiales bacterium Ga0077524 | reverse complement strand
GCCCATCGGGACCCGAAACGAGCGGGCGACCCTGCTGGTAGTTCTGCAGGGCTTTGTAGGCGAGGCCGCCAATGAGAGCCAAGGCGCCGACCTTGGCGGCGCCGACGGCGATCGAGCGGCCCGTGCGGGTGCCAAGCAGAATCGAGCCGAGGCCACCGGCCACCGCGCCCGCGCCGAGCTGGTTGTTCTGGATAAGCTCCTTGAGCTGAGCGAGCAGGTCGTCTGGCGATTTGCCGGTCGCCTGGCCGATGGCGTCACGGGCGCGGCCTGATGCGCCAGTCGCCTCGTCGATGCGGCCGGCACCCTCTTTGACGCCCTGGGTCGCCTGACCCAGAACTTGGCCGAGAATGTCCATCAGGCCGCCGCCCGAATTGCCACCCTGAGCGCCTCCGCCTTGCTTGCCCAGGCCTTCCTGGATGCGACCGAGAATGTCGCCTAGGCCGCCGCCTGCGGTGCCTCCTACCTGATCGGCTTCAGGTGGAGCGGCTCGGCGGACGCCGCCACTGTCACCGCCACCGCCGCCAGGCAGCATGTTGCGCAGCAAATCCTCGAGACCTTGAGCGCCACCCTGCTGCTGAGCGCTCGGTGGGGCCACGTTGCGTCCCTGATTGCCCATGGCTTGTCCGAGCTGGCCCAGGATATCGGCGAGACCGCCGCCGCCGGCCTGGGTGCCGTCTTGACCGCCTGCCGCGGGGCGGCCTTGCTGGCCCATGGCCTGGCCGAGCTGGCCGAGAATGTCAGCGATGCCGCCCTGCTGGCCTTGGGCTGGCTGCTGCGGCTGGGCACCGCCGCGGACAAGTTGCTCGAGAAGGCTGCGCGCGTCGAACATGGAAGGCTCCTAAGTCTCGGACCTGAACTCGTCCGCTCCTTGCAGCAACGTAGTGAGAGCGGGGCTGAAGGGCAACGACGGTCTGTGGACTTTCTATTGTGCCGCAAAGGCTTTGTCGGCCGAGCGCGTCGTGGGAGGATCTCCCGGAGGCGGCTCGTCCACTGGGCCGACGAGACGGCCGAACAACCGCCAGACGAGGCGGGCGACGTCGTCGAGCACGACGAACACTGCGGGCACGAAAACGAGGCTCAGGAGCGTCGATGAGATCAGGCCACCGATCACCGCGATGGCCATTGGTGCGCGGAACTCGCCGCCTTCCCCGGTGCCGAGCGCAGACGGGAGCATGCCGCCGACCATGGCGATGGTGGTCATGATGATAGGCCGCGCGCGCTTGCGTCCAGCGTCGATGATGGCTTCGGCTCGTGGCACGCCGCGCGCCATCTCCTCGACGGCGAAGTCGACCAGCATGATCGCGTTCTTGGTGACGATGCCCATCAGCATGAGGATACCGATGACGACGGGTAGGCTCATGGGCTTCGCCGTGATCGCCAGCGCCACGATGGCGCCGCCGATCGACAAGGGTAGCGAGAACAGGATGGTGATCGGGTGGAGGAACGAGCCGAACAGGAGCACGAGGACGGCATAGACCATCATCAGGCCCGCTCCCATGGCCTGGGCGAAGCCGGCGAAAACCTCTGCCATGATCTCGGCGTCGCCAGCCTCCTTCAGCGCGACTCCAGTCGGCAGGTTGCGGGCTGAGTCGGTCTTCTTCATCGCGCCGAGGGCATCGCCGAGCGGCGTATCACCAACCAGGTCCGCCCCGATCAGGACTCGGCGCTGCCGGTCGTAGCGATCGATCGAGGTCGGTCCCTGGCTCATCTCGAACGTCGCGATGGAGGCGAGCGGGACCGCCGCGCCGCGCGCCGTCGGCACCTTCAGCGCCTCGAGCATTGCGCGATTGCCTCGGGCCGTCTCCTGCAGCTGCACGCGAATCGGGATCTGGCGGTTGGCGAGGTCGATACGCGCCAGGTTGGCGCTGATGTCGCCGATGGTTGCGATGCGCACCGCCTCGGATATCTGGTCGGTCGAGACGCCGAGGTCGGCGGCGAGATCGGAGCGTGGCTTGACGATGAGTTCGGGCCGGTCGAGTTCGGCCGTCGAGACGACGTTGGCAAGATAGGCCTCGCCTGCCGGTGATGCGACGCGCTTGGCCGCGCTGGTTAGGGCGGCGGCAGCCTTGCTGACCTCGGCACCGTCTTGGCCGGTCACGATGAGCGAGAATTGCCGTTGACCGTCGTCTTTCAGGAACCAGTAGCGCATGTCGGGAAGTGCGGCGAGTTCGCGGCCGAGCGATTGCTTGAAGGCCTCCTGGGTGATGCTGCGATTCTGCTTGCCGACGAGGTTGATGATCAGGGTCGCCTTGCGAACCTCGGCGCCTGAACCAAGCAGATTGCCGCCGTTGATGAACACGCTCTTGGTCTCTGGGCGGGCCCGGATGCGACGCGCGACCTCCTCGGTAGCGACGCGCGTGTCGTCGAGGCGCGACCCGGGCGGCAGCTCGACGGCAAGCAGCATGCGACCGGAATCCTCGGCGGGCAGGAATCCCGCGGGGATCAGATAGAACGAGCCGATCGAGGCAGCGAAGACGACCAGGCCCAAGGCGACGGTCTTCAAGCGATGGTGAACCGACCAGGCGACGGCCCGGGTGTACATCGCCAACAGGCGCCCCTCGCGCTCGTCATGCCCGGCATTTCGCATGAAATAGGCAGCCAGAACCGGTGTGATGAGGCGTGCGACGAGCAACGAGAAGAACACCGCGAAAGCCACGGTGAGGCCGAACTGCTTGAAGTACTGGCCCGCGATGCCGCTCATGAAGCTCACCGGCACGAACACGGCGATGATGGTCATGGTGATCGCGATGACCGCCAAGCCGATCTCGTCGGCAGCCTCGAGCGCGGCACGGTAGGCAGATTTTCCCATGCGCATGTGGCGCACGATGTTCTCGATCTCGACGATGGCATCGTCGACCAGGATGCCGGTGACGATGGTGATGGCGAGCAGGCTGACGAGATTGAGTGAGAACCCCAAAGCGCTCATGGCCCAGAACGTCGGCAGGATGGACAAGGGCAGGGCAATCGCCGCGATGAGCGTGGCGCGCCAGTCGCGTAGAAAAATGATGATGACCAGAATCGCCAGGATGGCGCCCTCGATCAGCGTCGTCATGGTCGAGTGGTAAGAGCCGATGGCATACTGCGTGGTACTATCGATCGGTGCGATCTCGACGCCAGGATGGTCCGCGCGCAATTTGGCGAGCACGCGCTCGACGTCGCCTGAGACGACGACGTCGCTGGCGCCTGTGGCTCGCGAGATGGCAAAGGCAACCACCTCGTTGCCATCGAGGCGGGCGAACGTGCGGCGCTCGGCATGAGAGTCTGTGACGGAGCCGAGCTCGTCGAGGCGCACCTTGCGGCCGCCGGGCAGCGCGATCATCGTTGCGGCAAGGTCACTGATGCTCGACTTCGAGCCGAGGGTGCGGATCGCCTGCTCACGGTCGGCGATCTCGCCGCGGCCACCGGCCAAGTCGACGTTGGTCGCCTTGATCTGTCGGTTGACGTCACCTGCGGTGATGCCGAGTGAGAGCAGGCGATCCGGGTCGAGTGCGACGCGCACCTCGCGCTCGACGCCGCCGATGCGAACGACTTGCGAGACCCCGCGCACGCCCTGAACCGCACGTACGATCGTATCATCGACGAACCAGGACAACTCCTCCATAGTCATCGCGGGGCCACGGGCCGCGAATGTGAGGATCGGTAGCCCTTCGATTTCGAGGCGCTGCACGATCGGTTCGTCGATGGTGCGGGGCAGCTCGGAACGGATGCGGGCGATGGCGTCCTTGACGTCGTTCAGGGCACGATCCTGGTCCGTCTCGAGGCGGAACTCGACAACGCTCTGCGAGCTGCCTTCAGTGAGCGTCGAGGTGATGTGCTTGACGCCCGAGATGCCGGCGATCGCATCCTCGACCTTCTTGGTGAGCTGGCTTTCGAGCTCGGAGGGCGCGGCGCCGAGCTGTGTGATGCGCACCTGGATGATAGGGACGTCGATGTTCGGAAAGCGGGTCACGGCGAGCCCGCGGAAGCTCACGATTCCGAGCGCGATCAGCACCATGAAAAGGACGAGCGAGGGGACGGGCCGGCGAATGGCCCAAGCGGAGATGTTCATCGTTCTGTCTCCCGAACCGGCTTCAGCCAGCCTCGCTGATGCGGCGTCCCGCGATCGGCACCGGCCGGACGGCGTCACCGTCCCTGAGGAACGTGCCGGAGCGGGCCACTACGGCATCGCCGGCCTGCAGCCCGTCGCGGATCTCGATCAGGTTGCCCTCGGCGAGGCCGATCTTGACCCGACGCGTTGCGACGCGGCCGTCGACGACCACCTGCACGACGGGGCCATCGGCGCCGTACAGAACGGCGGAAGCGGGAACGGCGAGGCCACGACTTTCGGCGGTGCGGATACGGGCCTGGGCGAAGGCGCCAACGTAGAGGCCCGGCTGGTCACCGATGAAGATACGCACGCGGCCAAGCCGCGTCATGCGGTCAACCTCGGGCGATACGAGGCGGATCGTGCCGATGACAGGGGCGCCACCTGCCGACTCGATCGTTGCCGTCAGGCCTTCCCGGAGGCTCGACAGGCGTGTTTCAGGAACTTCGCCATCGAGTTCGATCTCGCCCTTGGCGACGATACGGAACATCGGGTCGGCGACGCCTGAGGCATAGCCACCGATGCGGGCGTTGCGGCGACTGATGCGGCCGGCGGCGGGCGCGCGGATGTCGGTGCGGGACCGGCGCCAGGCGATCTCTCGGCGCTGGGCCTCGATCTGGGCCTTCTCGGCCTCGGCGACCTTCAAGCCGTCGCGGGCGGAGGCGACCGCGGCCTCCGTTGTGCGACGCGAACTCTCGCGCTGGTCCATGCCGCTGTCGGAGAGGAAGCCCGACTTCGACAGGGGCTTGGCGCGCTCGTAGGCATTGGCGGCCTCCTCGAGACGCGCTTCTGCCGACGCAATCGCGCTTCGAGCTTGGGCGATGGCCGCCTCGGAGCGGGCCAGCGACGCGGTATTCTGGGCGAGCTGTGCCTCCACGGTGTCTGAGACGAGGCGGGCGAGGATTTGGCCCTCGGTGACGCGGTCGCCCTCGTCCGCCAGCACCTCGACGACGCGCAATCCTTCGATCTCCGGGCCAACGAGGATTTCATCGCGGGCGACGAGTGAGCCGGTGACGAGAACAGTCTCGACGAAAGGAGCAGGCTCGGCGCGGACGACGCTGACGGCGAGCGGCGGGGCGGATTCGGCCTTCGCGGCAGCGGGTTTCTCGGCGCGGGCGGTCTTGTTGTTGCCTGCAGGCAGCAGCGTCGCAAGGTACTCAGGGGTAGGGAGGTGCCCCGTCGCCATCAACGCCGCGCTGCCCAACAGGCCGAGCCCGATGGCAGCGAGGGCGGCTCTAGTCCGTATCATGGAGCGGTCTCCTGGTGCGTCGGGCCGACGTCTCGGCGGTGTCGAGTATGGATACGGGCTTCAGCAATCCTTCGATCACCCCCAGCACCGCAGGCAGCACGGAATTGCTGTCGAAGGCAGGATCGGTCGCTCGGCGCCAAAAGAGCCCGTCACCGATGGTCATGCACACCCTGGCGAGTGCCGGGATACTCAGCTCCGGTGCGATCCGGCCAGCGTCAGCGAGCCGCTGAAACAGGCTCTCGAAGCTGTCGCAGACCAGGGTGTCGACGCTGCGATAGATCTCGCCGACGCGCTTGTTGCGCGTGGCCTCGAGGCCGATCTCGATGCACATCAAGCGCTTGTGCGGTGGCTCCTCGACAAAATACTGATTGCACAGGTTGGTCAGCGCGGCCATCAGGTCCGGTGCATTGGCTACGGCTTCGAAGCGGCGCTGAAACTCCGCGCGATCACGTTCGGCGATGCCCTCGATGAGGCCCTCTTTGCTGTCGAAATAGATGTAGAGCGCGCCTGGGCTGACACCCGCCTCCCGGCAGATGTCCTGCATGGTCGTGCGGTGGAACCCAGCTCGCGCGAAGCACTGCTCGGCGGCTTCGAGGATGTGCTCCCGGCGCTGGCGTTGGATGTGCGGCTTCAAGCGCGGCATGGCCTGGGTGGTTCCGTTAGATAGTCTGACTCTCGCCGACCAGCGACGCCGAGGCGGCAGACGACGAGCTTATGCTGCGGCGGGTCATAAAAAACGAATGATCGTTCTCTTTCGAAAGCTGTTAGTCCTGGTCGGCGCATCGGTCAAGTCACTTTGCCAGCCCGGGGGCCCGATCCCGGATCCCCGATCTCTCGGATGCCCGATCTCGGATAGCAGCCCCCTTGGCATCGCAGGGGCGTTGGCGAGCGGGCCCGGACGGGCCGGGGGGCTGAGCCCTCTCGACGACAGAGAAACCTGATCCGCCGTACTCTTCAATTATCACGCTCGTTCACGTGAGATGACTTTTCTGGGCGGCGACGGAAAATCGATTGAAACAGCGTTCATCAATCACATTTCAATCGATAGAGATCGAACCGACAGCGGAACGGAAAAAGGCAGTGACGAGTTAGCAGCCTCAACAAGTCAAGGAGAGTGCGATGGAATACAATGAATTTTCGTGGGAACGGCAATCGCGGCATGTTACTGAAGCTGCGCTTTCCGTAGCCGATATCAAGATGATGGCGGCGTTGATGATTGAGTTGCGTGAGGTGACGCTTTCTCGGAAAACCTATGCGGCGGCAACCGATTTTCTCAGGCGGTTTGGCGTTGACGCAGATGCGTCGGTGCTCGTCCAGCCGGATACGCTTGCCAACTAGTCACGCTCGCGCAAGCGCATCAGACCTCGCAAGCGTCGAGGTAGCGGTAAGGGACGAGCATGGCGGGCGCGAGGCGGCGGACGATGGCGTGAGCTGGCAGCGGCTCAGGCTCCGTCAGCGGTAACGCCAGCTCCGAGATGGGCGTGCCGGTGACCGCCTTTGCCAGCTCTCTACCCAGGGCGACGGAAAAGCCGACGGCGCGGCCGTTGCAGCCGACCCACGCGAATCCATCCGGCCCCAGTCGGTGAATGCGTGGAAAAAAGTCCCGCGTTATTCCGACATATCCGTTCCAGACAAAATCGAATTTCACTGGGCCGATTTGTGGAAACAGCCTTTCCAGGCGTGCGGCGATGTAAGGCTGCATGCGCTCGCGGCGGCGCATGGGGAGTAGAATTGCGCCTCCGGTGACGAGCCTGTTTCTAGCATCGTAGCGCGCGAAATAAAGTCCTGGCGCTCTGGAATGATGGTTTTGCGGACATTGTCGGAGAGAGGCGACGTCGCGAGCTGCCACGAGAATACAGGCACGACCTGCCGTGCGATGCGGGGTGCCAGCCGGGTCGAGAACTCACCCGTGTAGGCGTTGGTCGCAAGGATCAGAGCGCGCCCCTTGACCGTGCCAGTGGCGGTGCGGGCGAACCAATAGGCCCCTCCGCGCTCGATCGTGTCGACGGGAGAGCGTGCATAAATCCGTCCGCCATGTTTGAGAACTGCACGGGCGAGGCCGCGCGCGAGGGCCAGCGGGTTGATGTGGCCACCTGTGGTGTTTCCCCAGCCGCCGAACCAATTGTCCGAGCCTGTGATGGCGCGCATTTCCTCACGAGACTTGAGCGACACCGGGGCCCCAACCTTGGCCCACTGCGCAACACGGCGCTCGGCGATCTTCATGCGTCCCGGCGAATGGACGGGCTGGACCCACCCGTTCTGCTCGGCCTCGCAGTCGATGCTTTCCTCGCGTGCAGTGTCGAAGAGAATTTGGGCGCAGTCGCGAATAAGGTGAACGAGGCGCTCGCCAGCCGCCCCATGACGGCGGACCACGTCATCGGGCTCCGGGCGCGTCAGAGTTGGAATGACCTGGCCGTTGTTGCGTCCCGAGGCGCCCCAGCCGGGCTCGGCGGCTTCGACGACGGCGACATCGACGCCGGATCGGGCCAGATGCAGTGCCGTCGACAGCCCCGTAAAGCCGGCCCCGATCACGATGACGTCGGCCGTGATGTTGCCGTCAATGCAGGGCAGGATGGGGCCTTCCGGTGTGACGGCGGCCCAGAGTGATGATGGCCAATCGACTTTTTGGGGCATGAAGGGGATCCTCGGACTTCGGCGGCACGCATCAGCTAATCCGACGCCGTGCGGGTGAGCAACCCGCACGGGCGTTCCACGCCGGGCCTGCGACGGCGACTGCCCCGTTCCCTCCGGACTGCCCCGTTCCCCCCGGAAGGTAAACGCGCGCTTGCCGCCATGCTGCGAGCCACGAGCGATACCGGAGGCGCGTATTCCCCCGTTGACTTGAGCGTCCGGCGGAGTTATCCCAACGCCGTCTTGGCACTCATACTTATCGAGTGCTAGCAACCAACGATGTGCCACTCAATCCCGGGGCCAGCTCGGCCCGGACATCTGGAGCACCATTCGAATGAAGTTCCGTCCCCTCCACGACCGCGTCGTCGTAAAGCGCGCCGACAGCGAGACCAAGACCGCCGGCGGGATCATCATCCCCGACACGGCTGGCGAGAAGCCCCAGCAGGGCGAGATCATCGCCGCCGGCCCAGGCGCCCGCGACGAGGCCGGCAAGCTCGTGCCGCTCGACGTCAAGAAGGGCGACAAGGTGCTGTTTGGCAAGTGGTCCGGCACTGAAGTCAAGATCGACGGCCAGGAGCTGTTGATCATGAAGGAGAGCGACATCATGGGCGTCCTGGACAAGTGAAGCGCAGGCGTGCGGTCGTCACTGCGGGACCTCGCAAGAGCGCGTCGGCCACGGCTGTCGCTGCCTAGCGTAATCCGCGGCTCGACTTCGCACCCGCCGCATCTGCTCGTCCCACGTCACAACTAATTTCCATCGGAGTTACCCACTATGGCAGCTAAGGACGTCAGGTTTTCGATCGACGCGCGCGACCGCATGATGCGCGGCGTCGATATTCTCGCCAACGCAGTGAAGGTGACGCTCGGTCCGAAGGGCCGTAACGTCGTCATCGAGAAGAGCTTCGGCGCACCGCGCACGACCAAGGATGGCGTGACGGTCGCCAAGGAGATCGAGCTCGAGGACAAGTTCGAGAACATGGGCGCGCAGATGGTGCGCGAGGTGGCCTCGAAAACCAATGACGCGGCTGGCGACGGCACCACTACGGCAACTGTTCTTGCCCAGGCGATCGTCCGCGAGGGCTTGAAGTCGGTCGCAGCCGGCATGAACCCGATGGATCTGAAGCGCGGCATCGACAAGGCCGTCGCGCAGGTCGTCGAGGAGATCAAGAAGAAGTCGAAGAAGGTCAAGAACTCCGAGGAAATCGCCCAGGTCGGAACGATCTCGGCGAACGGTGAATCCTCGATCGGTCGGATGATCGCCGAGGCCATGCAGAAGGTTGGCAACGAGGGCGTGATCACGGTCGAAGAGGCCAAGAGCCTCGAGACCGAACTCGACGTCGT
>LNDR01000191.1 GCA_001464755.1 Rhizobiales bacterium Ga0077524 | reverse complement strand
GCCGGCGTCCCCCGCTCCCGCCGGCATCGATCCGATCACAGAGGAGCGGCCATATCGTGTGCTATCAAAACCGGACAAATCGAAAAGCTAGTGACAGTCGCCCTTTTCTCGCGCCAAATCGTGAGGGGTTGCGGCCAGGATGCGATCTTGTCGCGACGGGCCACTAGGTTTCGGTGATCAGTAGATTGCCAACGCCGTCGAGTGTGCCGATCTGTCCGGGGAGGACGAGCGTGGTGGCATCGAGTTGCATGAGAATGGCCGGGCCTTCGATGGTCGCGCCGAAGCCGAGCCTGCCTCGATCGTAGATGGGGCACGCTGCCGGGCCTGTCTCGAGGTGGATCGTGTGACGGCCACAAATGGCCGCCTCAATCGGCCCAGACGGCGCCAGCATCTCCAGTGCAGGCGCCGGGAAGACGCCACGAGCGTCGACACGGAGCGTGACGATCTCAACGGGTGTGTCCTCCTGGGCGAACGTGTAGCGCTGCTCATGCAGGCGATGGAACGCGGCGACGGTGGCCTCAGGGCCGGTCCAGGGCACGTCGAGCTCGAAACCTTGATTCTGATAGCGAACGCTCGCCCAGCGGGAGAGCCGGCTGGTCGCCTCGGGTACGGCCTCGGCGTCCAGCCATTCGCGCGCCTGCCGCTCCAGGTCGGCGAAGACGCGCTCGACCTGCGGACCGTCAATCTCGCCCGCCCGCTGCAAGGATGTCCGCGAGAAAGCGGCCTTGAGGCTGGATACAAGCAGCCCAAGGGCGGAGAGGACCCCTGGCGCTGGCGGGACGAGAATGCGTGGCATCCCGAGCAGGCGGGCGAGTGCGCCACCGTGGAGCGGGCCGGCGCCGCCGAACGGCAGTAGCGTGAGGCCGCGCGGGTCGTGACCGCGCTCGACCGAGACGACGCGGATCGCACCAACCATATGGTTGTCGACGATGGCGAGGACGCCGCGGGCGGCTTCCTCGATACCGAGGCCGAGGGGGCGGGCAATACGCTCCGCGATCGCGCGGCGCGCCGCGGCTGCGTCGAGGGCAAAACTGCCGCCGAGCAGCGCGGGCGGGAGGTGACCAAGCACCAGATGGGCGTCGGTGACGGTCGGCTCGGTACCGCCGCGGCCGTAGCAGGCGGGTCCGGGCACCGCACCCGCGCTTTCGGGACCGACCTCGAGGCCGCCGTTGTCGTTGACGCGCGCGATGGACCCGCCACCTGCGCCGATGGTGACGATGTCGATCATGGGCAGACCGATCGGCCAGTCGCCGATGCGGCCGCTGGTGGTGAGCCCCGGCTCGCCATTGCGGATCAAGCTGACGTCGGCCGAGGTGCCGCCGATGTCGATGGCGATCAGATCGCCGATGCCGGCGGACTGGCCGGTGTAGGCGGCACCGACCGCGCCGGCCGCCGGGCCGGACAGCGCCGTCTCGACGGGAGCGCGGCGCACGGCCTCGGCGCCGGTGACACCGCCCGACGATTTCATCAGGAGCAGCGGCGCAGCGATGGCCAGGTCAGCGAGGCGTGATGCGAGTCTCGCCACATAGGCGGAGACGACGGGCATGACGTGTACGTTGAGGATCGTCGTCATGCTCCGCTCGTACTCGCGGAAGACGGCGAGCACATCGCTCGAGATCGAAACGAGGGCCTCAGGATGCTCCTCGGCGACAATCGCGGCAGCACGGCGCTCGTGCGACGGCTCGGCGTAGCTGTGCAGGAAGACGACGGCGACCGCGCGGATACCGGCCGCGCGAATGGCGCGTGCCGCGGTCCGGACTGCGGCTTCGTCGAGCGGGATCAGCTCGGAGCCCAGAGGATCGATGCGGCCGGCGATCTCGTAGATGCGGGAGGCGGGGACCGGGCGTTTCGGCTTCACCCAGCTGAACAGGCTCGCGCGGCGCGGCACGTCCTGGCGACCGATCTCGAGCACATAGCGGAAGCCGGCCGTGGTGAGCAGCGCCGCCGGTGCGCCCTTGCCCTCCAGAATGAGGTTCGTGGCGACCGTGGTGCCGTGCAGGACACGCTCGATGTCGGTCCCTGTGCGGCCGGCGAGCTGGAGCACGGCGGCAATGCCGTCGGCAAAGCCGGACGACGGGTCGGATGGGGTCGAGGGGCGCTTCGCGTTGACGATGCGGCCGGTCGCGATGTCGATCATCGTGACGTCGGTGAAGGTTCCGCCCGTATCGATACCGACGACGGCGCCCTGCCGATCGTCCGCTGTCTCGTCATCGGCTGCCATCAGTCGAGCGCCTCCTGGTAGCCGTGGCGGTGAAAGAGGGCAGTCGCCGGCCGATCCGATCGGCGGCGCGAGGTTGCACCGACATCGACCTCCATGCGATCTGGAAGCAGGACGACACCGTAGTTGCGAAAGGCGCTCTCGCGACTGACGAAGCCGCAGGCGACATCCTCGAGCACGCGCTCGACCTCGCGGTCGTAGGGGTGGCCGAAGCCGCCGCCGCCGCCGGTCTCGATGCGGATGACGTCACCGCGGCGAACGATGTTGCCGTCGCTCAGGGGCTTCAAGAGGCGCTCGTCGGGGCGGCCAGGATTGACGACGCAGCGCCCACTGCCTGCTGCCATGCCGCCCGCCACCCCCCAGGGTGGATTATCGACGCTGTCAATGCGCATGGAGACCATCGCTTCCTCAGCCAGGACCTCGACCTCGCGGACGAGCCCGCAGCCGCCGCGCCAGCGCCCCGGGCCACCGGTGTCGGGATTGATCGCATAGGCGAGGACGCGCACGGGAAAGACGCTGTCGAGGAACTCGGATGGGAAGTTCTCCTGGGCGACCAGGTAGACGGCATCGTTGCCGTCGGCCGTGGGGCGGGCGCCGTAGCCGACAGCAAGCCCGTCGGAGAGCAGGAACAGGCGGCCCTTCTCGTCGAGGCCTCGCAGATACCAGATCACGTAGGCGCTGTGGGCTGCCATGGCGCGACCGCCGGTCGCGACGTTGAGGAGGCCGAGGCAGGCGGCCATGTTGCGCATCATGGTGATGCCGCGCATACCGAGGGGGGCGGGAAAGCGCGGCTTCAGGATCGAGCCCTCACGAAGCCGGACCTCGTCGATGGCCCGCTCGGCTCCGGCGTTGAGCATCGCCTTGGTGTCGCCGAGGAGGTAGGCGCCGAAGACCATGGCCGGCACGGCCGGGCTCATCAGGAAGTTGATCGGGCCCTTGACCTGATCGTCGCTCGCGGTGGCGTCGAGCGTCATCCGGGTCGCCGATACGCTCATGCGGTAGCGCATGCGGATCGGGCCGTTGCCGTGACCGTCGCTGTCGATCCGCTCGGTGAAATCATAATCGCCGTCCGGCACCAAGGCGCGGAGGCGGGACCGAGTCTCGCGCTCGGTCTCGGCGATGAGCTGGCGGAAAGCGTCGCGCGTTCGGGCCAGTCCGAAGCGGGCGTAGAGTTCGCCGAGGCGGCGCTCGCCGAGACGGATGGCGGCCATCGAGGCCCGCATGTCGCCACGCACCATGTCTGGAAAACGCGAGTTGCGCACGAACAAGCGGAGCAGCGCTTCGTCGACGACGCCGTCTCGGGCAAGGCGTACCGGGGGCACGATGATGCCTTCCTGCCAGATGTCGATGCAGTCGGGCGACAGCGAGCCCGGACGCATGCCGCCGATGTCGTTGAAGTGAGCCCACGATTGGGCGAAGCCTGCGAGGGCACCGTCGGCGAAAACGGGGGCCAGGAGCACCTGGTCGGGGGAGTGGGAGACGGCACCGTTGGAGGCATAGCAGTCGTTGAACCAGTAGATGTCGCCCGGTTGCATGGTTTCGAGCGGGTAGTGCACCGCGACCGGGCCGACGACGTCGCCGAAGATCGGGAGATTGGAGCCCGCGATCAATGCGCCGGTCTCGTCGAAGAGCGCGGCGTAGAAATCCTTCTTCTCGCGGATGAAGGGCGACATGGCCGTGCGCTCGATCAACGCCTCCATCTCACTCTGGATGGCGCGCAACGCCCCACGAACGATCTCGACCGTCACGGGATCGCACGCCAGGGGCGGCGCGCCGGCTTTCTCTTCGTCGGCAATGGGCATCGACATGACGGCATTCTCCCTGCAGCGCGCAGCGTCGCAAAGCCGGATGCCCGACGCAACAACGCAACAGGCGGTCACGGGGGTAGAAAGAGCGGGCAACATGACGGAAGGTGAGGCGCTCAGGGGCGAGCAGGCAAGTGAGGCAGCCAAACGTGCTGACTTCCCGATCGGACATGCCAATGATTGAGGCATGTTGCCTAGCGATGACGCCCCATGAAGTTCTTGAGGCTCGCACGGCTTAGTGCGAGCATGATGACAAAGCTCGCAATCCTGGAGGGTCGTCATGAATGCGTCACAGGTTTTCTCGTTGCGACGGACGTGGCGAGCGGCACTTCTAGGTGGTCTCGGTGCACTTGCCCTGGCAACCGGGAGCGGACTGGCGACCGGCCCGGCTGCTGCGCAGTCGAAGTTCGTGTTCGCCAACGAGAGCGACTACGACACGATGGACCCGCACGTGGCATTCGACGTCGGCCGCGTCGCGGTGCGGCTGAACGTCTATGACGGGCTGATGCGCTGGCAGAAGAACCCGGCGGTTCTGGAGCCGTGGCTGGCCGAAAGCTACACCGTTTCTCAGGACGGCCTGACGTACACCTTCAAGATGAAGAAGGGCGTCAAGTTTCATGATGGTAGCGAGGTGAAGGCGGGCGACGTCGTCTACTCGCTGGAGCGCGTTCTGGCGCTCGGCAAGGGCGCGGCGTCGCTGTTCAAGTCAATGATCGACCCCGGCAACGCCAAGGCTGTCGACGACCATACGGTCGAGTTCAAGCTGAAGAAGCCGTCGGCCATCTTCCTCGCCGTAGTGCCCGAGATCCACGTCGTCAACGCCGCGCTCGTCAAGAAGAACGTGGCGGGCGACGATTGGGGCGGGGCTTGGCTGTCGAAGAATGCCGCTGGCTCGGGCGCCTATCAGCTCGATCAGTTCGATCCGGCAGTCGGCTTTGTCGCCAAGCGGTTCACTGGCCACTTCAAGGGCTGGGGCCCGAAATTCATCGACCACATCGAGTTCCGCGGGGTGAAGGACACCAACACGCGCGTGCTCGGCCTGCTGAAGGGCGACTTCAACGGCATCGGCGGCTACCTGCAGACCGACCAGATCAAGAAGATCGAAGCGTCGGGCACGGCAAAGGTGTTGGACGCGGAATCGATGCGCGTCATGATGATGCAATTCAACGTGACGCGAGAGCCGTTTACCGACGTCCATGTGCGGCGTGCGCTCAACATGGCCTTCGACTACGACGGCTTCAACAAGCAGATCCTCGGCGGATTGGTCGAGCGCAACCCGACGCCGTTGCCGAACACGATGTGGGGTAACCCCAAGGATGCGAAGGGCTACTCCTTCGACGTCGAGAAGGCGAAGGCCGAGCTGGCGAAAGCGAAGGTCAAGATCGATCGGCCGATCGAGGTGCACTATCTCACCGGCTTCGCCCAGAGCGAGCAGGCCGCGCAGCTCTACCAGAACGGGCTGCAGAAGATCGGCATCCAGGCGAAAGTGATCGGGACGCCGTGGCCGACGATCGTGGAGCGCTTCCGCAAGCCCGAGACGACGCCGGACATCTCGATCTACTGGATCTCGACCTACTACGCCGATCCGCACAACTGGGTGGGCGAGATGTTCCATTCGGGCAACGCGGGCACGTTCAAGAACGCGCACCACTACAAGAACCTGAAGGTGGATGAGTTGCTCGACAAGGCCGTGCAATCGACCGACCAGGGCGAGCGCGCCAAGCTCTATGGCGACGCCGTGCAGATCATCGTCGAAGATGCGCCAGGCCTCTGGATCTATAACACCAAGTGGTTCGGTCCCTACTCGAAGAACCTGCACGGGATCGTGTTCTGCCCCATCGGCAATGCGCAGGAGATGCGCACCGCCTATTACGAGTAGACGGCCACACCTCTCGAGCCCTTCCCTGCGGCTCTGGCGGGGAAGGGAGGCGATCCGGAATGCGTATCCTCGCTCTTATCGCGAAACGGCTGCTCTGGTTCGTCCCGACGGCCGTGGGCTTGATCGCGGTCGTCTTCTTCATCTCGCGGGTGATCCCGGCGGACCCGGCAGCGTTGCTGGCGGGCGAGACGGCAAGCCGTGAGGCCATCGATGCGCTGCGCACCAAGCTCGGGCTCGACCGACCGCTGATCGTGCAACTGCTCGACTACTACGGGCAGCTGCTGCGCGGCGACCTCGGCACGAGCCTTTTCACGACGCGTCCCGTCTCCGCCGATCTCATGGCGCGACTGCCGGCGACGATCGAGCTCACGCTGGCGGCGATGATCATCGCGGTGGTCTTCGGTATTCCGCTCGGGGTGGTCTCGGCCACACGGCGCAATACGCTGGTGGACCATATGCTGCGCATCGTGACGGTTGGTGGGTTGGCGGTGGCGAGCTTTTGGCTGGCGCTGGTGTTGCAGCTCGTGTTCGCCATGGATCTCGGCTGGTTGCCACTTCAGGGGCGTATCTCCGGATTTCCACCGCGGCCGATCACCGGCTTCATGACGGTCGATGCGGTGATCTCGGGGCGTATGGACCAGCTCGGCAGCGCACTCCGCCATCTCGCGCTACCGGCGATCACGCTGGCGGTGCCGGCTCTCGCCACAGTGGTGCGGTTCACACGGGCGGGCGTTCTCGACACGCTCGGCAAGCCGTTCGTCGACTATCAGAACGCGATCGGCATTCCACGGGCGCTGATCGTTTGGCGCTATGTCCTCCGAAACGCGCTGACGTCGACGATTACCCAGATCGGGCTCCTGTTCGGCATCCTGCTCGCCGGCGCCGTGGTCATCGAAACCGTGTTCCAGTGGCCTGGCATCGGGACCTATGCTTTCGAGGCGATCCTGCAATCGGACTACGCCGCCGTGATGGGCTTCACGGTCTATGCCGGAGGGATTTTCATGATCGCGAACCTCGTGGTCGATGTGGCGCACGCGATGATCGACCCGAGGGGAGGCCGCGCATGAGCGGGATCGCGCAAGTGCTCCGCCAGATCGCCCGGGACCGATCGGCGCTCGTCGGCCTCGTGCTGGTGATGATCGTCGTGCTGGCCGCGATCCTGGCGCCGGTGATCTCCACGCATCCGGAGGCGGTGTGGGACATGAACCCGGTCAACCGCCTGAAGCCGCCCGGCGGCGAATGGGTGATGGGAACCGATCGCATGGGCGCGGACATCTACAGCCGGGTGGTCTATGGCGCGCGCATCACGCTGCTGATTGCGCTGGTCGCCGTCGGTGCCTCGCTGCTGATCGGCGTGCCGATCGGGCTCTGGGCCGGATGGAGCGAGCTGTGGATCGGGGAAGCGCTGATGCGCGTCTCTGACATTTTTCTCGCCGTGCCGCAGATCGTGCTGGCGATCGCCATCGCGCAGACGCTCGGGCCGTCCATCCAGAACGTGATCCTGGCGCTCTCCATTACGTACTGGCCGTGGTTCGCGAGGCTCGTCTATGCGGAGGTGCGGGCCCTCAAGCACGAGACGTTCATCGAGGCGGCGATCGCGCTCGGGGTGCCGCAGTGGCGTATCGTGCTGCAACACGTACTACCCAACGTGGCGTCACCGATCATCGTGCGAACGTCAATCGGGATGGGCTTCACCATTCTCACCGCAGCCTCGCTCGGTTTCCTTGGGCTCGGTGCGCCGCCGCCAGCACCGGAGTGGGGCCGCATGATCTCGGAGTCGCGCGAGTTTCTGCCCGAGGCGTGGTGGTATGCGTTGGCGCCTGGTCTCGCGATCTTCATCGTCGTGATGGGTTTCAACCTGCTCGGCGACGGCTTGCGCGATATCCTCGATCCTCGATTAAGGCGCTCGCATGACCGGTAGCCGCCTCCTCGAGATCGCCGACCTGCGCATCGGCTATGAGACGAGCGGTGGCGTCGCGCACGTGCTCGACGGAGTGAGCGTCGGGATCGATCGCGGGCGCATCATGGGGCTCGTGGGGGAATCGGGCTGCGGGAAGACGACGCTGGCGCGGGCCGTGCTCGGCATCCTGTCGCCCAACGCCAATATTCTGGGCGGCAGTATCCGGTTCGATGGAATGGATCTTCTCGGCATGGACCGGCGGCGCTTCCAGCAGGAGATCAAGGGGCGACGCATCGCGTTCGTGCCGCAAGATCCCTACGGCGCGTTCAATCCGCTGTTTCGCATCGGCGACCAGATCATGGAGCTGATGAAATGGAAATCACCGCGGCGCGAACCCGGGGAGCGAACCTTCGGCGCCTTCTTAACGCCCTACCCGCGCGCGCGGTACAAAGCCGACCGTGAGGACGCATTGAGGTGCCTCGAGGAGGTGCAGATCCCGGACGCGGAGCAGGCCTTCTCAAAGCTGCCCGAACAGTTCTCGGGCGGCCAGCGGCAGCGACTTATGATCGCCATGGCTCTGATGACACAGCCTGATCTCATCATTGCGGACGAGCCGACGACCGCGCTCGACGTGACGATCCAGGCGCAGATCCTGAAGCTGATCAAGTCGCTTGCCGCGACCCACGACGTCTCGGTATTGCTCACCACCCACGACCTCGGTACCGCCTACGAGATCTGTAACGACATCACGGTCATGTATGCCGGGCAGGAGGTGGAGAGGGCACCGGTCGAACGCTTTTTCGCGGCGCCTCGGCACCCCTACACAGTGCGTCTCCTCGAAAGCGTTCCGGCGCCGGGCCGCGAGATCCAGGAGATCGGCGGCGAAATCGATGCATGCGTGCGAGCGAGGCCTGTGTCACCTCGCGGCCACCGGCGGAGGGCAATCTGCACACAGTCCGCTGTTATCATCCGATGCCGGTCGGCGCGGAGATCACGACATGAACGCAGCCGAGCCGCTGCTCACCGCTCGCGATCTGCGCCGGCATTTCATTGTGCGCAACGCCTTCGGCATGGTGACGGGTGCGGTAAAGGCTCTGGACGACGTTTCGCTAGCGGTGCGCCCCGGCGAGACGCTCGGCATCGTCGGGGAATCAGGGTGCGGGAAGACGACGCTTGGCAAGACGCTGGCCGGCATCCACAAGCCGGATGCGGGCCAGATCGTGTTCGAAGGCGTCGACATCTCGCGGCTGCAGGGCGCGGCGCGCGGCAGCGTCACACAGCGGCTGCAGTACATCCATCAAGATCCCGGTAACGCGCTTGATCCGCGATGGAAGATCGG
>LNDR01000190.1 GCA_001464755.1 Rhizobiales bacterium Ga0077524 | reverse complement strand
CCGAGGACGAGCAACAGAAACGATGGGATGCCGCTCTTCATGGCGATGACGAGCCAGAAAGCGTCGACGGTGGGAGATGCCATCCACATCGGGCGGACCCAATCATTGAGACCTATACCCATCCACGGGTTCCACCAGACGTTCCAGAGGCCGTGCTCCCAGATCATCAGCCGGTAGTAGCCGGTCCATGAATCGAGCGTGAAGCCGGTGGCGATAATCGCAAAGGGGGAACGGGTGGCGATCATGGACGTGACTGCGAACAAGGCGATGATTGCGCCGACGGCAACAGAGACGCGACCCTTGATACCGCGGGTGCCGCGCTCGAAGCCGATCAGCAACAGTTGGACGGCGAGGCTCAGCATCGGTGCGGAGGAGAGGCTTGTCAGGGCGCTGGCAGAAATCACGCGGCGGGTGGCGTAAACGACCAGAGCCAGATTGCCGGCACAAAAGGTGCCGAGATGAATCGGATGATCGAAGAGGCCAAAGGCGCGGGTCAAACCGAGGCGTCGCTCGATACCGACCGGATGGACGTAGCCGGTGACCTTGCGCAGGAAGTCGTGGATGAAGAGCTGCCCGAAGATGGTCTCCGGCAGCGCCGTGATGCCGGCAATCGCCACGGCAATCAGCAGAGCGACAGCAGTGCCCGCAAACGCGCGCTCGTCACGCACGAACGCTCGCGCGACAAGGAAGCTGCCGAAGGCATCGAGCGCAAGTGCGCCGCCGGACTGCAGGCCGTCGCCCTGGCCGTGATGGTAAATGTAGACGATGACAGTCCACACGGCAAAGCCGAGGAAAGCGACGTCGAACGCGCGTGGCTTGACGCGGCTGCTACCGAAAAGGGCGATCAAGGCCCAGGGCAGGAGCACAAGCAGAAGAGCGCGATGCGGTGGAAGGCGGGCGCTGCCGACGTAGACCGACAGCTCGGTCGGGCAGAGAAAGCTCGCAACGAGGAGCAAAACCGGCCAGGGCGTATCTTTGAGGGCTCTCGCCATAGCCATGCGAACCCTTCTTCTGGAGCGGCGCCCGGTGGGTGTCGGAAGCGCGGCCCGTGCCATCAGGCCCGGAGCGCTTCCAACACGTGCCCAGGTTCAGTAGGCGTTCTTGCTGCACAATCCGCGCAGCACGGTGAGTGCAAGGATCTTGAAGTCGAGCCAAAGCGACCACGTGTTGACGTACTCGAGGTCGAGGGCGAGGCGGCGCTCGATCTTCTCCTTGGTCTCAGTCTCGCCGCGATAGCCGGCGATCTGGGCCAGACCGGTTATGCCGGGCTTGACTTGCTGACGATTGGCGTAGCGCTCGACCGTGTCGCCGAAGTGGTCGTCGTGGGCGAGGGCATGCGGCCGTGGGCCGACGATGCTCATCTCGCCGCGGAGCACATTGACCAGCTGGGGTAGCTCGTCGAGGCTGAGCCAGCGCAAGGCGCGGCCGATGCGTGTCACCCGGGGATCATCGCGCGTCGCCTGCTTCAGATCGGCGCCGTCCTCGAGAACGTGCATGGTGCGAAACTTCAGGACCTCGAAGACGCGGTGATTGAGCCCGCGGCGACGCTGGCAAAAGAAGACTGGTCCTTTGCTGTCGAGCTTGATGGCGATTGCGATCGTCGCGAAGATCGGCAGGAACAGGACGAGCAGTATCGCGCCGAGCACGTAGTCCTCGACGGCTTTCACGATGCGCGACCAGTCGGCGAGGGGCTTCGACTTGATGTCGATGAGGCCGACGGTGCCGACGCTCGAGACGCGGTGAGCGGGGCCGGCCTCGACAAGGTCCGAGGCGATGTGGGTGACGATGTGCAACGAGACCGGGAGATGCTCGAGATGGCGCGCGATCTGCTGCGTGCGGGTATCGGCCGATTGGGGGAGAGCTATGATGATGCGGTCGATCTCGCCGATGCGCGCCATGCGCACGAGTTCGTCGAGGCGGCCGGCGATCTCGGGCCCAGAATTGGCGGTGCGGCTCGAATCGATGCGGTCGTCGAACAAACCGGCGAAACGGACGCCGATGCTCGGGTCGCTCAAGTGTTCCTCGACACGACGGGCGACGATGCCGCTACCGTAGACCGCCACGCGTGTATCGAAGGCACCGTTTCGGGTAAGGCGTGCGAGCACGATGCGTGCGCCATAGCGCACATCGAGCAGTAGCGTGAAACTCATCCCGAGCCATACGGCGTACCAGATCCAGAGATGCATCTCTTTCGGAGCGAACGGCAAGCCGAGGCCAAGCACTGCGAGGAATGTGATGCCGAGAGAGGCGGCGAGACGGGAGGGATGGAGGGAGAGATCGTGCATGCGCTCGGTATCGTACATGCCGAAGTTCTTGAGGCATCCATAGACGATGACGGCGGAGACCAGGCACATCTGCAGGTGCTTCATCCAATCGACCTCGAGGCCGCCACCGATCGAATAGACGATCGCGGGGATCATGCCGCCCGCGACGACTGCCGCCGCATCGGCAAAGCCGACGAGATCGACAGCGATGCGTCGAGACCAACGTCGTTGCTCGGGTTTGCGCTCGATCGCATGAGGCGCATTCTGCTCGCGCTCATGCAGAACAGCCTCGGCTGTCGACGTCGTCATTGGTCGTGCCCCCTCGCCCCGATTACAGACACTACGCCGGGAAACGTCCGTCCATTAAACAATAAAGCGATGAAAAATCCTTCAACAACATATGCTTGCTCTTCAGGTAAGGCACGACCCGAGACGTCGGCGTCGAATTCGCAAAGGATCAGGCGGCGCGACGCGCGGGTCGCGACGGGGAGGTCGAGAGGCGCGGTGTTTGGCGGGGCCGCTCTCTCGGATCGGCCTGCTGATCAACTTGATTGAGGACGACGCCGCTGAGCCGGGCAGCGTTACCGCCGAGCAGGCGTACTGCCTTGCGGATCAAATCGCGCGGGGTCTTGCGCCAAACGGCGACGAATAGGATCTGGTCGGCGTAGCCAGCGAGTATGCGGGCGTCGACGACGGGAAGCAGCGGAGGCGCATCGATCACGATATTGTCGAAATGCATCTTCAGGTGACCGAGGCGATGACCAAATCCGGGCGCTTCGAGTGCGTCCTGAGGCGCGAGGGGGAAGCGGCCCGGATTGCCGGCCGGCATGACGGCCAAGCCCGATACGGTATCCGTCAAGATGACGGTTTCGAAATCCTGGCCGGAGCCGATCGCGTCGATCAGGCCGGGCGCCTGCTCGAGCCCAAGCTGCTGGGTCAGTCTGGAGCGGCGAAGATCGGCGTCTATCAGCAGCGTGCGATCGCCACGTCCAGCGAGCGCAAGTGCGAGGTTAGCTGCGGTGACCGTCGTCCCCTCGTTCGGCAGGCTTGCCGTGACGAGGATCACGCGTGGGCCGGAATCCGAGCGCTGCCGATCGAGGCGGTCACGCAACCCCGCTATGGCGCGTGCGAAGGGGCCATTCGGCTGGGCGAGGATGATACGAAGCGATAGCCTGGGGTCGGTCAGGCCATCGGATTGACGCTTGAGCATCGGAACCGAGGCCAGTAGAGGCACGCCGAGAAGCGCCTGTGCATCCTCGGGCCGGGCCAATCCGATGTGCAGCAATTCCAGCAGAAGCACGAGACCGGCGCCGAGGCCGAAGCCGGCGACGAACCCGATCAGAACGATCTGCTTGCGCTTTGGCGAAACGGGCTTGAACGGGACGTCGGCCTTCTCGACGATACGGGCGTCGGGGAGGTGCAGCTCCTGCGTCTCGACGGTCTGCTTGTAGCGGGCGAGAAACGTCTCGAAGACGCGACGAGACGTGTCGGCCTCGCGCTCGAGATCGCGCAGCTTCACCGTCAATTCCTTGGTAACGGACTGCTGGTCTTTCAACTGGTCGAGATTGGCATCGAGCGTGCGCTCGCGTTCGACGGCGACCTGGTACTCGCGCTTCACGTTGGCGATGATCTGATCGGCCTCGCGAGAGATCTGAGATTCGATGTCGGCGATCTCAGCACGGACCTTGGCCATTTCCGGGTGCCTCGGGCCGTACCTGGTGAGGAGCTCCGCCTCGCGCTTGGTTGACTTGACGAGCTGGTCCTTGAGCATGCTGACGGTGTGGTTGGTCAACACATCGCCGATATTGCGGCTGGCGCCGCCACGCAGATGATCCCGCAACTGCTCGAATTTCGCCTTTGCTTCCGCCGTGCCGCCACGGGCGGCGACGGTCTGCTCCATGAGGCGCGCGAGCTGCTTTTCTGAAAGCAGCTGACCTTCGGTGTCGACGATGCCGTGCTCGGCCTTGAAGCGGGCGACGGTGTGCTCTGCCTCGGCGACCTTGGCGCGCAGGCCGTCGAGCCTGGGCCCGAGCAGCTCGGCCGCGAGACCCGTCGCCTTGATCTTCATGTCGATCTGGTCGCGGATATAGACTTCGGCAATTGTGTTGGCGATGCGGGCAGCCTTGACGGGATCACGAGAGCGGAAATTGATCTCGACGACGAGCGAATTGCGCACCCTCAAGGTTTTCAACCTGCCGCCGAACTCGGCTGCTACGACGTCGCGCTCGGGCTTGTCGTTGCCGATCGAGTCGGCGTCGGGGCCCATTACGCTGCGCGTGGTGGTGGCGGAATCGATGCGACGACGATCCTCGGCGGCGGCCACGGAAGCGGCGACTGCCTCGGGGGACGGTGGCAGCGCAACTTGGCCCACGGGCAGGGCCGGGACTGGGACACCACCGAACTCGGGATCGTGCCTGAGGTCGAGCGCGTCGATCACCTTGAGGGCAATCACGCGTGAGCGGATGATCTCGACCTGGCTCTCGATGGTCGGCGTATCGCCAGCGATATCCGGAAGAACGGCATCGAGAGAGACGATCGTCTTCTTGCGCGGATCGATCTGGACGGTGGCAGTTGCCTCGTACTCGTTAGGCAAAAAGAGGGCAACGGCGACTGCAATGGACGTGGCTGCGAGGGTGAGCAGTGCGATCACCCACCAGCGGCGATACAACGCGCCGAGGAGGTCGCCTATCGCAAGGCCGCCCTCATCCTCACCCGTATGTTCGCCCCTGTCACTCATCGCGGATTGTAGTTTCCCTAGAACCGATATTTGGCGCCGACGGTGACGCGATCGAAGCGGCGGTCGAATTGGCTGTCGGAGCTGACCAGTTCCTGGTGCTCGAACCCGACATTAAAGAGCCAGTGTTTAGAAGCCATGTAATCGAGGCCAATTCTTCCAACCCAGATCTTGTCGGTGCGATCCTCGCCGACATAGTCGGCGAGCTTGAACGTGCCCTCGGCCGACAAAAGCAGGTTGCGCCAGATCTCGTAGTCGGCTTTCACGCCATAAGCGGTGACGAGGCGACCGGATGCCTCGCCGAAGGATGTGGCGTAGACGTCGCGACGCGTGTTGAAGCTGAGCGAGACAAGCGGAGACACGAGCCAATCGAGCCGGGCCTCGTAGACCGGGGCGGCGATGTCGGAGAGACCGGGCTGGCTGTAGTCGTGCTGGACGTAGCCGCCTTTCAGCATGATGCGCACGAGGGGCGACAGCTCGAATTCCACGCCTGCGTTGGCCCGAGTGCCGACGGCGTCGCGATCTATGGTGGCATCACCCTTGTTCTCGAGGCGGCTGCCGGACACCTCGGCGAAGGCGCGGTAGCCCGGGGAGAAGCGATAGCCGACCATGGCGAATGGCTCGACGGTCCAATAGTTGCGGGATTCCTGGTTGATGATGCCGCCGTCGTTGGTCTCGGCGTCCTGGTAATCGAACCGCGAGTAGCGTGCCCCGATCGCGGCATCGATGCGGCCCATGCGATGCTTTAGTCCACCCTCGGCCCGGCTGATCCAGACGGCCGACGGGCGGCTGATCCCTGCCGGGCGCTCCTCGTCGACGTTCTCCTCGTGGACGAGTTCGGTCGAGGCATCACCGAACAGGCTCGTTCGGTGGTCTATGTCGAAGCGGCCGATCACCTTGAGCTTGCCGTCAATATAACGAAGCTCCTCGGAATCGTGATGCGCGGTGGCGCGACCTTCCGCCTTGAAGTCGAGAAGATGGCGCGGGAGCTGGGAGCGCGCCTCGAGTGCCGTGACCAGATCGTACTTGAGGTCGCGGGACCGACTGCCGGAGTCGTCGCTCGAGAGGGAGGTTCGAAATCCGATCTCGGGCAGCATGACATAGTTGCCGATGCGAATGCCGTCGGGCTCGTAGGCGGTTCGGGGGCGTTCGCGGACGCCGACGGCGCCATACTCCTTGGCAAGGTCCCAGGGGACGTCCTCGGCCGCGGCCGAAGCACACGCGCAGCACGTTGCAACCGTCGCCACGCTTGCCGTTGCGAAAAGCCAGGAATGTGTCATCGGGGCGCCACCTCCGCCGCTACGGCAAGCGGGGGGTGCATCAGAAATAGCGCTCGGGGACGCGGATATTGTCGCCGGGCATCAACAAGAGATCGGTCGGCAGGCGCACCGTAGCATCGAGCTTCTGGCCAGGCCGGGACAAGACCACGTAGCTTTGATTTGCGCGGTATGTGTAACCGCCGGCCAACGCAATGGCGTCCCGCAGCCGCAGCCCTGTTTTGAAGGGGAACTCGCCTGCCGTGCGGACCTCGCCCTGGACGTAGATTGGGCGATAGCCGACGATCTCGACGGTCAGGCGTGGGTTCTTCAAATAGCCGTCCGAGAGGCGTCGCGCGGCGGCATCCTTGAACGCTTGTGCTTCGAGGCCGGCGGCCTGGATGTCGCCAGCGAGCGGCAACGAAACAACGCCGAGGGCATTGATCTCGTAAGTCCCGGAGAGGTCTGGCTCGCCGAATACGATCAGGCGGATCTTGTCGCCAATGCCGAGCCGGTAGGCTTTCAGGTTGCCAGCTGTGAGCGCGCTTTCAGGAAGCGGCGGGCCCATGCCGCCACCGTCCGAGCAGGCGCCGATCGAGATGAGGGCGCTTACCATCAGAGCCGACAGGACACGAGAACGCGATACGCGACGCGAAGACATGGATTGATCACTCACGAGAACGCGAAACCAACGCTGCCCGCCGCGTCATAAACCATGGCGGGCAAAGACCAGCATTCAGCGATCCCGGTAAAGCGAGACTTAAAAAGATCGATGCAATTCGGGGATTTAACGCGTTTCTCTAGGAATCGCTGATGGAATGGATCGGGATGGATCGCCCGAGAGCGGACTGTTAATTGTCCGACCGTGCCGCCGCCTACATCGTGATCAGCGAGGCAGCCCCGTGGGCGATATCAAACTCGCAGAAAATGCGCAGTGGCGCTTCGCTGATGGTGAAGATGAGGTACGGGCTCTTGTAGCGCGTCTGCCAGAGCCTGTGGTCGATCTGCCAGAGCGCAACGTCCAGGTTGCTCTTGCCGATGACCAGGCGAACCGCCCCGTGCGCCGACCAGGAGGCGGGCATGGCAATCTGCCTGGAGCGCGCGGCCTCTCTGCAGGCCCCGACAGCACGATCGCGATAGGCCGAGACGATGATGTCGGTCTTGGCAGAGGCAATCAGGTACTGCTGCGTGCCGATCTTGGCCGCGGCCAGCAACGTCAGGACGAGAACGAGAACTCTCATGACAGGCTCCACGCGCGAGCGGCTCTGCCGGAGGCGCGGGCGGAGTCTGGTCCATCGCGGTGAACAAAGCGTTGAGAGATGTTGTTTTTCGGGGCTCTCGTTTCGCACGGCGACTCCCCTGCGGGTAGCCGGCCGCCGTGCGGGGTGGCTCTGGGCCGGCCGCCGTGTGTGGGAACCGGCGACCGGGTGAGGGTGCTTGACTCAGTTTTCGATCAGCAACTTGCCGATGCGCTCAACGGCGCGGCGGATGTTTTCGGTCGAGTTGGCGTAGGAGAAGCGAATGTAGCCCTCGCCGTGGATGCCGAACGATGTGCCGGCCACGGTGGCCACGCCGGCGGTCTCGAGCATCTTGTTCTGCAGCTCCTTCGAGGACATGCCGGTACCGGTGATGTTCGGGAAGGCATAGAACGCGCCGCCTGGATCGACGCATTTGAAGCCGGGGAGCTGATTGAGCAAGGGCACGATGACCTTGCGGCGCTCGTCGAAGGCCTTGACCATCTCGTGCACGGCGTCCTGAGGTCCGTCGAGGGCCGCGATGCCGGCAAACTGGGTCGGTGCGTTCACGCACGAATGGCAGTTGACCGCGAGGCGGACCACCTTCTCGACGAGGGCTTTCGGCCAGATCGAGAAGCCGAGGCGCCAGCCGGTCATGGCGTAGGTCTTGGACCAGCCGTCGAGGATGATGAGGCGATCGCGGATCTCAGGAAAGCGCAGGAAGCTGACGTGCTCGCGGCCGCCGTAGAGCATCTGCGAATAGATCTCGTCGGCCATGATGGTGACGTGCGGGTGCTTCTCGAGGCCTTTGACGAGTTTGCGAATCTCGGCCTCGGGCACGGCGCCGCCGGTCGGGTTGCCGGGGGTGTTGAGAATGATGAGTGAGGTTTTGGGGGTGATTCCCGCCAGCACCTCATCGGCGGAGAAGGCGAACTCGTTCGCCTCGCGCAGGACGATCGGGACGGGTCTGGCGCCCGTGTACTCGATCATGGAGCGGTAGATCGGGAAGCCCGGGTCCGGGTACATGATCTCGACGCCGGGATAGCCGAACATCAGGATGGCGAAGAACATCGTCGGCTTGCCGCCCGGCATGATGACGACGTTCTCGGGATGGACATCGACACCATGGCGACGGTTGAGATCGCGGCTCACCGCCTCGCGCAGCGGGACGATGCCCTGGGCCGGCGTGTAACCGTGCTCGCCGTCCCGCAGCGCCTTGATCGCCGCCTCGACGATGTGTGGTGGCGTCTTGAAATCGGGCTGCCCGATGCCAAGCGAAATGATGTCCTTGCCCTGCCGCTGCAACTCGGCAGCTCGGGCGAGGATATCGAACGCGGTCTCGGTGCCGAGCCGGTTGAGGCTCTCGGCTAACAGCATGGGCATCTCCTCAGGGTTTGTTTGGCGCCGTTATGCACCGGCAACGGGGGACAAGGGAAGCGCCGCCATGCTGTGCGCGATGTAGCGGGCGGTTGAGCTTCCCTACCGGCCGATCCCGCACTAGCCTGGACTACAAAAGTAGACCAACGAGGAGACTCCCGTGCTCGAGCTTCACTACTGGCCGACGCCGAACGGGAAAAAGGTCACGATCCTGCTCGAGGA
>LNDR01000189.1 GCA_001464755.1 Rhizobiales bacterium Ga0077524 | reverse complement strand
GGATCTCGACGAGGATCAGGTACGCCGCGCGGTCGGGGATGCCTAACCCGGCAGGGCCGACCAGGATGGACAGGGTAGTGAGTGCGAAGAGGAGAACCGACAGTATGGCAACGGTGAGCCGGGCCTGACGATCCACGCCTGCGGGGGCGTAATAGCCGCTTTGCGCCTTCATCGGGTGTTCCGATTCGCGGTCAAGCGCCGGCGGGCCTCGCCTAAGCGACGCACGGTCTCCGCAGCATGGTGCGTACCGCAGAGCCAGAGCCGCCACGGGACAACGACGACGGATTGACTGGCTAGGATCGTCGCCAGCGCGGGGTGGCGCAGGTTTTCGGCTACGACGGTGCGGTACTCCTCCGCCGGCCCGGTGAGGATGATCAAGTCGGGCGGGTGCGCAGCCAAAACCTCGAGCGGCAGGGCGCCCACCGCGCCCAGTCCGAGCGCGG
>LNDR01000188.1 GCA_001464755.1 Rhizobiales bacterium Ga0077524 | reverse complement strand
AGGCTACCAGGACCGGCGGAGAGACCGTTGACCTGATAGACCAGTGCGGAGCGCCGTTCTCCACCCGTCGCCCCCCCGGCAGCCCTCCCGAGCGCCTCGTCGAAAGCCGAGATGAGGTCGCCACCCCTCGCTTCCTCCCCTACCGCGGTTGCCACCTGGCGGATTGCGGCCCGAATGCCGACGATGTCACTCGCGAGCGGCACCCGGACGACGCGCTGGCCGATCCGCTCAAGGAGATCAAGCGTCGCGGGGGTCGTGAAAGTCCCGGCCAACACGAGGTCGGGTTCCAGGGCGAGGACGCTTTCTGCCTCGCCGCGCGTAACGGGGAGGCCCACGGCGCGGTCGGCAACGGCCGACACGAGCGGATCGGCGGCGAGATGGCTAACGGCTACGATGCGGTCCCGATGCACGAGATCGAGCAGAATCTCGTCGGTGCAAAGATTGAGCGAGACGATGCGGCGAGGCGCGGCTTGCGCCGGGCCGTGCGCCCCCAGCCCCGTGGCAACCCAGAGCACTGCAGCCAACCCAACGCGCAGGCATTGCCTCATGGCAGGCAGCCCAAGACGGTATCGACGCGACGATCGCCGCCCCAGGGGCAAAGGGCCATGGGCCCTTCGCAAGCTCTGCGTCGAGGGGATCACTTTTGACTGCCGATGCCGGCGTCGCCGCCGAAGGTCAGCTTCAGGCCCGCGTAGGCGGCCACGCCTGCCGTTTCGAAGCCGTAGACCTCCTGATAATCGGCGTCGAACACATTCTCGACGCGGCCGAACAACTCGACACCGGGTTGCAGCATGTAGCGAGCGGCAATGGTGGCGAGCCAGTAGTCGCCAAGCTTGACGCGGACGGTCTCGAAGGTGGGCAGGCCGAAGGCGAGGTCGGGCGTGGCGCCGTTATAGGCCGCCGCAAGGGTGAGCGTCCCGCGACCGCCAGCAAAGGCCATGGTGGCGTCGAGCCGTCCCGAATCACGGGCCCGGCGGATCTCCGGCAGGCCCGCGTCGTCGCGCGAGTCGAGCCATGTGTAGGCCGCACCGAGCGACAGCCAAGCGTAGGGGCGCCAACGGGCCGACAACTCGACACCCTCGCGTGTGCTCTCGCCGAGCAAGTTCTCCACCGTCGACTGAAAGAACGGCAGGAACCGGGAGACAATCTCGTTTTCGAGGTTGGCGCTGAAATAAGTTGCATCGACCACGACGGCGCCGTGAGCCAGCGACAGCTCTAGGCCCGCGTCCCAGCCAGTGCTCTCCTCCGCCCTGAGGTTGGGATTGGGCACGAATCCCGCGAACTGACCGAACTGCTCGACCATGGTCGGCAACTTGACGGCCGTGCCGTAGCTGGCGTGCGGACGCAGGCCCCAGGGGCTCGTCCGATCCATGAGGCGAAGCGAGGCCGCCGTGCGCCAAGTGCTGAAATCGGCGAAGCTCTCGTTGTCGTCCCGCCGCAAATTGGCCGTGACAGTCAGACGCTCGAACAGATCGGCTCGGTACTCGCCGGCAAATGCGAGGCGGCTACGCTCGCGGGTGAGGTTGTCGCCCGTAATCTGGTTGAACGTCTCGTTCTCCTGCTCAACAAGGCCGGTCAGGCTGTGGCGCAAGATCCCTGCCAGCGAAGGCGTGCCGAGATCGAGGGTGGCGAGATAGGCCGCGTTGCGGCGCACATTGTCGTTCCGGGCGAAGAATGTCCCGAAGTCGCCGACGTCGGTATCCTCGAGTATGGTCTCCGCATAGTTGTAGCGGACGCGGTGCTCGAGCCGGCCGTCGAAGGTTGCGAGCCGGGCCTCAATACCTGCCAGCCAGACGTTGGACGCGAAGTGGCTGAAGGTGTCGGTCTGACGCGAGAGGCCCGAGAGCGCGAAGAGATCGCCATCGCGGTCGCCACGCTTGTCCACATTGCGCACGACCACGTCGACGGAGAAATTCTCTGTCGGCGAGACGCCGCCTTTCATGATGAAACTGCGGATTGCGCTGGCGTCGGTCTCGTTGCCGTCGATCGATACATTGAAGCCGTTGGTATTGCGCATGCTGTAGGAGAGCAGACCGTGCGCGCGTTCACTGCCGCCGGATACCGTAATGCCGCTCTCGGCCGTCTTGAATGAGCCAGCCTCGGCCCAGACGGTCGTGCTCGCGGGGCCGCGTCCGCGCTTGGTCACGATGTTGACCACACCACCGATCGCGCCAGACCCGTAAAGGCTGGACTGTGCTCCCTTGATCACCTCGATCCGCTCGATCTGGTCGGCAGGCAAATTCGAGAAATCAAACTCTCCCGTCCCCGGTTGATTGGCAACGATACCGTCGATCAGAACCAGCGTGTGATTGCCCTCGGCGCCACGAATGCGGACTTGAGTTTGCGCCGCAACGCTGCCACCACGACTCACCGAGACGCCCGGCAGGCTGCGTAGCGCGTCACCGGCGTGACGGATCTGTTGGTCGGCCAATTGCTGACCACTCACCACGGAGACGCTCGAGCCAATGCTATCGGCTGCGTATGCGCGCGTGGCCGTGTCGCCGCCACTCGTTGGAAGCGCCGAGACATCGACAGAGGATGCGTCAGCATTCACAGATTCGGCGGTCGATGCCGACGCTGGAGAAGTGCTGGCACGCACCGCACTCGGCGATGGCTTCGAGAGCGTTGCGCCCTCGACGACGATGCCCGGCAGGGTCGTGGGCGCCTGCGCCAGTGCAGGAGCCGCCGCCAAGCCCAAGGCTATCGCTAGTGCAGATCCCAAAAGGAGCGCACTGTGTCGGCGAAGTGTCGATCTCAAAAGCATCAAGGTCTTCTCCCGCATGTCGACTGCGGGAGCACCGCCAAGGATGCACCTTACCCTTCGACGGTGCGTACACTTGGCACACACCATCCAGAGCCCAAGCCGGACTAATTGTCGTACTGACGCTCCGGATTGCCGGTGCCCTTCACGCGACTGCTCCCTTCCGTTTCACAGTCGCCACGACGGGTGTCCGCTCCTCCGCGCGCCCCGCACGGAAGATGGGCGACTTGTGCCGGCAGGTCTCCTGGCTCGCGGCTCGAGCGCCTCCGGACCGGCCTTCCCGACGACGCCTGGGGCGCCGTCAGTGGCACAAGATGGTCGAAGGCTCGCCACTTACAGTTGCGGGGGCAGCCGCGGCATTGGGCGGATGGATCATGTGATCCAGACCGACCGGCACCGCGTTCCCTTTTCACCCACAATCCAACTGGATTGCGAAGACCGTCACACAGCCATCAAGCTGGACATCCATCGGAAAGTCAATTCAGGGCGCTGACCGGTATCCGCGATTATGTCGGGAAGCGCCTTTGTCGCCACAGGCTCTACGCGATCGTCCTCAGCAGCTTCGCTGCGGCCTCCAGCGGAGACATACCGCCGGCAAGTACCGAATCGGCCAGGGCATCCGTCGCCTCGTCACCGTCCCGGATGCGGCTTTCGACCAACTCTGCCGCCGCTCGCGCGATAAGATAGCGAGCGCGGCGGCGACGGCGCCACTCGAGCCCTTCGGCCCTGCTCGCCGCGCCACGGTCAACGATCTGCCGCCAGAGCCCTGGCACCCCATCGCCCTTGATGGCAGACGTCCTTGACACAGCCACGTCACTGGGCGCCGCCCTCATCGCAAGGGCCGCTGCAAGCTCGTCGGCCGTTCGGTCGGCGCCATCGCGGTCGGCCTTGTTGACGACGAGGATGTCGGCAATTTCGAGGAGGCCGGCTTTCATGGCCTGAATCCCATCGCCGAGCCCCGGGGCGGAGACGACAAGGACCACGTCGGCGATTTCGGCGATGTCGACCTCGCTCTGGCCGGTCCCGACCGTCTCGAGAAAGATGACGCCAAATCCGGCCGCGTCGAGAGCGTCGATCATGCGCACGGCAGCCGGCGTCAACCCACCGAGCGTTCCACGCGAGCCGAGCGAGCGAACCATGACGCCGTCGTCGTCGTGCGCCGCAGTCATACGGACGCGATCGCCGAGAACCGCGCCACCCGTCACGGGCGAGGACGGGTCCACGGCCAGCACTGCGACGCGCCAGCCCGCGGCCCGGGCCTCGCCGATTAGCGCGTTGACGAGGGTCGATTTCCCCGCGCCGGGCGGCCCCGTGACACCTGCGACGAACGCTTTCCCGAGATGGGGCCTCAGCGCGGAGACGAGGTCCCGAGAGTCGGCGGATTGCCGCTCCAGGCGGGTCATCACCTCCGCGATCGCGCGCCGGTCGGCACGGACGAGGCGTCCCACAAGGGCGGCTGGCTCTGTATTGGGGGGCGAAGGCATGGGCTCGTCATTAGGGGACCGAGCCGCGTGGCGCAACGGCTGCGAGACACCGCGCATTTCAGCGACGAGCGCTCAATACCACAAGCCAAGCAAGCGCTGTCGCGGCGCCATCCCCGCCGGCCCGCGCCCAACGAGCGTGAACAACGGCTCCTCGCCGAAGGAGAGTAGTCCGGCTGGGTGGTGGCGAGCGTCGAGGGCATGCAGCCGAGCGATTCGATCGGCCGTCTCGGGATGCGAGCGCAGCAGCGAAGGGAAAGGAATGCGTCGGGACGGCACCGGCAGCATCAAGTCCTCCCAAAAGCGGCCCTGATAGCGCTCGAGCGCGCCAAGAGCCGAGGCAAGGCCGGCCGCATCGCCAGTCAAGCCTGCAGCCTCCAGGTCGGCATCATACTCGCGCGTGCGCGACAGCCCCATCTGCAGCAGGCTGCTCATCATCGGCGCCATGTAAAGCAGTAGGATGGCCAGCCACGAGAACGCATCGAAGCCTAGGAGCAGTGCTGGAATATTGAGCATCGCCAGTGCCAGTCCGAGGTAAGCGAGAAGCTGGGTGAATCGCGTCAACGCGTCGGCCATCGCCATGACGTGCAGGTCGTTATTGCGGATGTGGCTCATCTCGTGCGCGATCACGCCTGCGATTTGGCGGAGATCGAGAAGCCGCAGCAGACCTTCCGTGATGCCGATCCCGGCGTTGGAAGGCGAGCCGGCGGCGAAGGCGTTCAGAGTGGTGGAAGGGATCACGTAGAGACGCGGTGGACGCTCCAACTCGGCGCGATCGGACAGCACCTTCACCAGCCTGTCGAGTTGGGCGCCATGGCGGGAATCGACCGGGACAGCCTTGTAGAGGCGCATCACGGCTTGCGGCGGCACGCGCGGGCCTACGACCACCAGGGCTGCTATGAAGAGCCCAGCCCCGAGCGCACCTGGCCAAGACCAGATCAGCGAGGCAGAAGCCATGACGATGAGGCTCATGCCGCTGACAAGAAGGATAGAGTGCAGCAGATTGCGGCGTCTGTGGGCCGCGAGTTGCGCGGCGTCGAGGAACGGACTCATCTCCGGCCTATCCCAATCGAGGTGCCCCTGCACCGCTTTCGACCATCCCGCGTCTAGCTTCGGCATCCTGCCCTTCTGCAGCAGCCACCCACGACCTTATATGGTGAAGCGACCCCTCAATGTGAGGGTAGGTCAAGCTCAAATCTCAGCCGAAAGTCCGACGGTCCGGTTGCGTGTCCATCTGGCTCCGATCGTGCATAGTTGTTAAGGTTGGCACTTAGAGGATGACCATGGCGCTTGCGACGGTTTGGCTCGAAGATTCGAACGGGCGGCGGTGGCCGATGGCCGCAACGTGTTCGCTCGGGCGTTCGTCAAGCAACGACGTCGTCATTGACGACGGTAAGGTCTCGCGACGACACGCTCTGGTGCATAAGCAGGACAATGCCCAGTACTGGGTGATCGACCTCGGTAGCGGCAACGGAACCTACCTCAACGGGCGACGCGTCATCCAGCCGACGCAACTCACCAACGGGGACAACCTCCAGGTGGGCGACCATGTGCTCGGTTTCCGCCAAATCGTTCAGCGCCCGATTTCGGAGCCCTCCCTGAGCCGTATCTCGGCTCAGACGATCATCAGCATCAAGGATATCGCCTGCTGGTTGCTGGTCGCCGACATCAAGGGATCGTCGGGGATGGCCGCGCGGCTCTCCTCGACCGACATGGCGATGCTTGTCGGACGCTGGATGGGGACCTGCAAGGAGATTGTCGACAACCATGGCGGTGCCATCAACAAGTTCCTCGGCGATGGGTTTCTCGCCTACTGGCTCGCCGAATCGACCCAGACCGAGCAACTCGTCTCGGCCATCAAGGCGCTCAAAACATTGCAAGGCGAGGCCGCGGGGCCGCGCTTCCGGCTCGCGATCCACTCCGGAACTGTGGCCTTCGGCGGTGGCGGCTCACTGGGTGAGGACAGCCTGACCGGTGTCGATGTCGTCGTCGCGTTCCGGATGGAGAAGATCGCGAGCGACCTCGGCTGCGATCTCATGGCGAGCGAGGAGGCCCGTCAACGGCTCGCCGGTCCGCTCACATTCAGGGATCTCGGCAGCCACCCGGTCACCGGACTGACGGGACCGGCGCGGCGCTTTTACGAGGTGACCTGAGGCGCGACGCTCCCAATTGCCGTCAAGCCCGTTCAGCGAGGATTGCGGTAATCGCTGTGCGTAGCGCCTCCATGCCGAGGCCCGTCTCGGACGATGTGGCGAGAATGTCAGGGAAGGCAGCCGGGTGTGATTTCAGCGCCGCTTCTGTTGCAGTCACCACATGGGCGAGTGCTTTCGGGGTAATTTTGTCGGCCTTGGTCAGCACCACCAGGAAGGTGACGCCAGCACCATCGAGGAGCTTCATGATCTCGCCGTCGACCGCCTTCAGGCCGTGGCGTGCATCGATCAGGAGGAGCACGCGGACCAGTGTCTGGCGACCGCGAAGATAGTCCTTCACCAGACCCGTCCAGGCGGCGACCTTCTCCTTTGGGGCCTTGGCGAACCCGTAGCCGGGCATGTCGACAAGGTAGAACGGCGGTTGCCAGTCGGTGAGGAAGTAGTTCAGCTCCTGCGTTCGCCCAGGCGTGTTGGACGTGCGCGCCAATCCGTTGCGGCGAATCAATCCATTGATAAGGCTTGATTTTCCAACGTTCGAGCGGCCAGCAAGTGCGATTTCGAAAGGTCCCATCTCGGGCAGGAATTCAAGCGAGGGGACACTCTTCAGGAAGCGCCAGGGCCGGGTGAACGGCCCGGGCTGCGCGTCCTCGTGCACCATCTGATCGGTGCGCGGCTCTTTGACGGCGATCGGCATCGCAGCGCCTTTCCTCGAGGAGCAAGTGCCGGGAGCGGCACCCACGACCGCGTCAGCTTCGGCTGCCGGACTTGCGGGTGGCAAGCCACGTCTGCAACTTCTCCAGCCCCATGTTCTTCCAGAGGTGGATCTCCGCGCCGTGCTTTCTCGAGATGTAATACTGCTGCATCAGCGAGAGGACGTTGTTCCAGGCCCAGTAGATGACCAAGCCGACAGGAAACGATGCCAGCATGAAGGTGAACATGACCGGCATCCAGTTGAAGATCATCTGCTGGGTGGGGTCGGGTTGTTGCGGGTTGAGCTGCATCTGCACCCACATCGTCATGCCCATGAGGATGGGCCAGAGGCCGATGTGCAGGAACTCGGGCACGGCGAACGGAAGAAGACCGAAGAGGTTGAAGAGCGAGGTCGGATCTGGGGCAGAAAGATCTCTAATCCAGCCATAGAAGGGCGCGTGGCGCATGTCGATAGTAACGAACAGCACCTTGTAGAGCGCAAAAAATACAGGAATTTGGAGCAACATCGGCAGGCAACCCGCCATCGGGTTGATCTTCTGCTTTTTGTAGAGCTCCATCAGCTCCTGCTGCTGCTTCATCTTGTCGTCTTTGAAGCGCTCGCGCAATTTCTCCATCTCAGGTTGCATTTTCTTCATTTTCGCCATCGATTCGTAACTCTTGCTGGCGAGGGGAAAGAAGATCCCCTTGACGAGCACGGTCGTCGCGAGAATGGCCAAGCCGAAATTGCCCGTGAGGCCGAGCCCAGCAAAGAACGTCGCAAGCCAGTCGATGACATGGAACAGAGGTTTGGTGATGAAATAGAACCAGCCCCAGTCGATCATCAGGTCAAACTGCTTGATGCCGAGCGTGTTACCGTAGTCCTCGATAATACCAACTTTCTTGGCACCGGCGAACATGTTGGTTGCGACCGTCCGCTCGCCCCCCGGCGGCACGGCGAGGCCGCGCCTGATGTAATCGATCTGAAACCGCTCCTTGTGCAGGCCTTGTTTGCTGAAGCCCGTTACGTAAGCGTCGATCTCCGACTTCTGGTCTGGAACGAGCGCGGTCGCCCAGTACTTGTCGGTAATCCCGAACCAGCCACCGGTCACCTTCTCGAAACTCTTGGTGAGGTGCTGGCCCTCCTTCAGATCCGTCAAGGCGCCCGAGTAGGTGATCTCTTGCAAGCCTTTGTCGCCGACGATCCCAATTGGACCCTCGTGAAGGATGAAGAAGCCCTCGATCTTGGGCGTCCCGTGCCGCGAGAGAACTGAGCGATGATCCAACACGACCGGCGCGCTGCCCTTGTTTGCGACGCTGTCGTCGATCGTGATCATGTAGCGTTCGTCGACGCTAATCTTGCGTGAGAACACCAGGCCTGCGCCGTTATCCCATTGAAGGGTGACGGGTGAGGTCGGACTAAGGCTTCCGACGCCAGTCTGGCGCCATTCCGTCGCGGCGTCCGGCAACTTG
>LNDR01000187.1 GCA_001464755.1 Rhizobiales bacterium Ga0077524 | reverse complement strand
GTTCCTGGCGACAGGCGGACTGCTGGCTCTGATCGGGCAGACCTACCAGACCGGTGCCGATTCTTGGCAACTGTTCGCCGTCTGGGCCGCTGTCGGCGTACCCTGGGCCCTTGCGGCCCGCAGCGATGCTCTTTGGGTCGTTTGGACAGTCGTTGTGATGCTTGCCATCACCCTCTGGCTGGCCACATACGTGAATCTCGGCTGGGTCTCCGCCGACATCGGTGTGACCTTCGCGGCCTGGGTCATGGCGGTTGCGATCGGGGCGGCTTTCAGCCCCCTTTCGCCTTTGAGGCCCTGGCTCGGAGAGACCCGGTGGGCGTTCCGGATCGCAATCGTCCTCGCCGGCGTTCTCGTCACCCAGTCGGGCCTCGCGGCCATCC
>LNDR01000186.1 GCA_001464755.1 Rhizobiales bacterium Ga0077524 | reverse complement strand
GGTCTACTGGCTTGCGCTGCTGGTCCTCGGCGCTCTCGCCGCCGCAATGTTGGCGCTCCCCGCCCTCGACATCGCGCTCCTCGCGCTGCTCGGTCTGGCGCTCGACACGCTCCTCATCTCGGGCATCGGCCGGGCCGTTTTCTCCGGCGGGAGCGGTGCAACCGGATCTTTCCTGTTTGTCGGTCTCGCGGGCGCTGGCATCGTAGCCGGGACTGCAGCCCTCATCCTGAAACTGGCGCGCGAGCGGGCCGGCGGCGGGTCGGACCTGAATGTGCTGCAAGGCCGGGAATGGCCCGTTATCCTGATGACCGGGATCGGCGCGTTGCTATCGACCATTCCGCTGGCATTCGCCCTTGGCTTGATGTTTGGCGTCTTCCTGACCACCGGCATCGGACCCTACGTCATCGGCGCGGCGATCTTGGCCGGCTCTGCGGCCGTCATCGCCACCCAGCGCCAGACGAGCTTCCTGCATCAGCTGTCGGCGATCGGCTTGACCCTGGGCTTCAGCCTTATTGCCTTCGGCTTGTTCCGCGATGTGCCCCGTTCCCTCACGCTCGTCAGCGCGTTGCTGGCTGTGCTCGCGTCGAGCCTGGCCTTGGTCGTAGGCCGAAGCTGGACTGCCAGCTTACTCGGGGCGGCTGCAGCCGTCTTCGCGGTCGCCTGCCTGAATGGAGTGCTGGCGACGGGCACGCCGCGCCTGCCGATCCCTGAGATCATGCGCCCGCTCGGGTGGACGCTTCTGCTGGCGGCAGGCGCTGCCTGGTACGTAGTGGAGAGCATGCCGTCTGGGGGCAGCCGTCGCGCTCTCGACTCGCGCTTCGCGGCGGGCTTGGAACTGTTCGTCGGCGGCGCCATGGCAGTAAGCCTGCTCGGCATTATCGCGACAAGTGGCCCGACGTTCCTGCTCAGCGGCGCGTTCGGCGGCGCAGGCATCGGCCGCCACGCAATCGTGGCACTACAGCCGATCATTTCTGCGTCGGGTCTCCTCTCCGCCGGCCTAGCTCTTGCCGGTTGCTGCATCCTGCTGCTGCCCCGCCCGAGCTATCAGACGGCGCTGGGCATTGGTGCGTCCGTCATTGTCGTGGGGCTCTCGGCCGTCATTCCCTCGCTCGGCGCTCCCGTGCTGCTGCTGGCGGCCGCGGTCGTGACCGGCCGGCGGGCCCTGGGCATCGGCGCCGTCATCACGGCACTCTGGGTGATGGGCAGCTTCTACTACTGGCTTGGGTGGCCACTGACCGACAAGGCAGCGCTCCTGCTCGCGGCCGGTGTCGCCTTGGGCGTGCTCTGCTGGACAGCTGGTTTCCACAGACCGACGTTTCGCTCCAGCGGTGCTGCCGGTGCACCAGCAGCCCTCGCCCGTGGTCTCGCCGTTATCGGGGCACTCGCCACAGGCGCCATTGCAGCGCATGCCATCTCCACCAACGAGGCCATCATCGCCAATGGCCGGCAGATCTTCCTGGCCCTTGCGCCCGTCGATCCGCGCTCGCTGGTTCAGGGCGACTACATGCGCCTCAACTTCGCCGTACCCGTCCAGCCACGGCGCCGCGACGATGGCTCGCTGTTCGGGCAGCGCCGCTGGTCCATCGCGACCGTCGATGACCGGCAAGTCGCAACCATCGAGAAGGTCGTCGCGGAGTTGCCCACCGCGATCGCGCCGGGCCAACTCGTGCTGCCCTTGCGCTACAAGGATCGCCGCTGGATCGTCAGCACCGACGCCTGGTTCTTCAAGGAAGGCACGGCGCGGAAATGGGAGCAGGCGCGCTTCGGCGTCTTCCGTGTCGGTTCGGACGGCACTGCGCTGCTCGTCGGTATGTCAGACCAGAACCTGACGATCATTCAGTAGCTAGACGTCGGGTGGGGTAGCTCGCCACGTCGCGACTACCCCGTCCCGTCCGATCGCCTCAGCGCATCCGCTCTGCCATGGTCGCGATGGTCTTGACGTAGACTTCGGCCTTGTTCCACTCGCGGATCACGGCGTAGTTGGCGGTCCCCTCGCCCCAGGGTTGGCCAGCCCGCCACCCCTTCTGCTTCATATAATTGGCGGTCGAGGCGAGCATGTCCGGCACGCTGCCGAACAGGTCCCGTCGGCCGTCACCGTCAAAATCCACGGCATACTTGGCGTAGGACGATGGGAGGAATTGCATCGGGCCAATCTCGCCGGCCCATCCGCCGCGCATGCGCTCGACGCTGATGTCGCCCTTGTCGATGATGCGCAACGCATTGGTCAGCTCGTTCTCGAAGAAGGCGCTGCGGCGGCAGTCGTAGGCGAGTGTCGCCAGCGACTGCACGATCGAGAACTTGCCGCCCGAATCACCGCCAAAGTTGGTCTCGAGGGCCCAGATGGCCACCAGAATTTCCGGCGGCACGCCGAATCGGCGCTCGATCTGGTCGAACAGGGCACGCCGCTGGGCGACGATGCCTCGACCGCGCTTGATCATCGACTGCGACACCCGTCGGGCATAGAACTGCTCGAACGAGAGCTTGAAGGACTTTTGCCCTCGATCCAGCCCAATCACACGGCGATCGTAATCGACGCCCTGCAAACCGGAGGCGATGGCGCCTGCGGAGATGCCTTGGCGCTGGGCGCGACCCTTGTAGGCGGCGATCCAGCGGTCGAAGCCTTCCGGACCGTTGCCGCACGCCTCGGCCTTGGCGTCGCCCAATGGCACCGCGAAAAGGGCCGCGAGAGCGAGGCAGGCGATCACCCGAGCATTCTTGAAAGCCATGAGTTTTCCCACATCTGTCGTCCGGCAGCGGACCCCAGCCAAAGCCGGCGGCCGCTGGCTAATGGGCGAGGCAGTCCGTGCGCGTCAAGCGATATTGCCGGACTTTCCGGGCGAGACAGCGCCGAGCCCAGCCTTGCCCCATTCTAATCGTCGATAGGGTTAATTCGCGGCCACTCTCCAAACGGCGGCCTACATCCTAACAACTCGTTGATTTAACGAATTGTTCGCTAACCTCGCTCCGACTGTGCATTAGACGGAGGAAATGCTTTCGGTTACACATTTGTCAACTTAAGGCGACGTTCACCTCGATCAGGGCGATCATGGATCTCCAGTCAGCCACCAAACTGAGCGGCCGGAATTGGCAACTCACCCGGATCGGAGCGCTGGTCTTCTTCGCCCTGACGTGCGGCCTCCTTGCCTCGTCACTGCTCAATGCGAGCCGTGCCGGGGTGGCCCAGGAGGATGCACCAAGGTGGGCAACGCATTGAGTACGGCGGCGGGCGGCGCCTAATCCGCCTATCAGCTTCCCGACCCTCGACCCCTGCCTCGACAAGCGGCCCCTTTCCTCTCCCAGGAAGGGGCCGCTCCTTCTTGTGCCGAGGCCAAAACTCAGGCGGTGCGGTCGAAGCGCAGCCGGAATCCATGATCGGTGGCGAGCTGCTGCACGGCCTTGGCGACATCCTCGGCGGGCATCTCGGTGAACGGCGCGCGTATCTCGGCCCACACCGGATCCTCTCGGTAGTGCGCGACCAGCGCCTTCAGGAACGGGATCATCGGATAGGCTTGGATGGCCTTTCTGAGAGCCGTCACCTCGCCTTGCAGCCTGTCGGCATCCGGTCCCTGCCAATTGTCGTAGACCTGCCGAATTCGGGCGGCAGCCACGTTGGCCGTCGCCGAGATGCATCCGGCGGCACCGTTCCGCAAACCGTCGAGGAGGAAGACCTCGGAGCCGGGGAACACCTCGAAGCCGGGGTTCTGATCGAGGATCGCCTTGGTGTTCGACCAGTCGCCGGAGCTGTCCTTGAGACCGACCACGACCTCCGGGAACTCCTTGCGCAGGCGCGCGATCAGCGACAGCGGGAAGCCAACCTGTGCCACGGGCGGGATGTAGTAGAGATAGACCTTTAGGGCGTCGTCGCCGACCTCCTCGATGACCTCGGCGAAGAAGCGGAAAAGGCCCTCCTCGCTGGGGTTCTTGTAGTAGAATGGCGGCAGCATCAGCACGCCGCCGCAGCCGAGTTCGACGGCATGCTCGGTCATGATGATGGCGTCGGCCACCGAGCACGAGCCGGTACCGGGCATCAGCTTCTTTGGATCGACATCGGCGTCGACGAGTTCCTCGAGCAACTCCATCTTCTCGTCGATGCCGATCGAATTTCCCTCGCTCGTGGTGCCAAACGGCGCCAGGGCCGCGCAACCGTCGTCGAGCAGCCACTCGCAATGCTCGATGAAGCGATCGGCATCCGGCGCTCCGTCCTCCCCGAAAGGTGTGACGACGGGCGCGATCACGCCTGAGAATCTGCGGGTATCAGTCATGTCGGTCACCCTTAGGTCGAGACGCCGGCCCCGCCCGGGGGTCCAGCTCAAGGCGTTGGAATGCCGGGCTGCTTCACGGGCACGTCGTATCCCCGCTGCACTGCCGGGCGTGCTGCGATTGCCTTATACCAACGCAGCACGTTCGGATACTGCTTCAGGTCGATCGTCTGCCACTCGAAGCGCGAGATCCAGGGCCAGATCGAGATATCGGCGATCGAATAGCTGCCTGCCACGAACTCCGATTGGGCGAGTTGGCGGTCGAGCACCCCGTAAAGCCGATGCGCCTCCTTCAGATAGCGTTCCTCGGCGTAGGGTGCCTTGCCCTTGTTGTATTTCACGAAGTGGTGGACCTGGCCGAGCATGGGGCCGACGCCGCCCATCTGCCACATCAGCCACTGCACCGCTGCCCACCGGGCCTTCGGCTCCGTGGGCATCAGCTGGCCGGTCTTGTCGGCCAGATACATGAGGATCGCACCCGATTCGAATAGAGCCTGACCATTGTCCGTGTCGACAATGGCGGGGATCCGGTTGTTCGGGCTGATCTTGAGGAACTCGGGCTTGAACTGCTCGTCTTTCGAGATGTCGACTGCGTGCACCGAGTAGTCGAGGCCCATCTCCTCGAGCGCGATCGACACTTTCCGCCCGTTGGGCGTCGACCACGTGTAAAGCTCGATCATGAAGGCCTCCTCGTCCGGTTACGCTGTGACGTTGCCCGGACACTAGCGGGAGGCACGTCGCCGGGCAATCGGCGCCTGAGAACTCCATATTGGAAGATTTGGCGACCCACGCGCACCTGCGGCCCGGTACCGTGGGCACCGGGCCGTCCAAACACCGTCAGTAGTAGGGGCGCTCGTAGCGACGCGGCTCGCCCCGCCAGGCATAGGGACCGATGCCGCCGCGGTCGATCGGATCGGCGCGCAGCACCTCGCCTTTGCAGCGATCGACCTCCAGGCGGTAGATGTCGCCGCTCGGTCGACGCGCCTTCACGCGAGCGACCTCCCGCGATGCGTCGAGGTCGTGGAAATCATGCCAGCCGTCATCGACCAGACGTCTCTTGATCTCGCGGCGCGGCAGGCACGCTCTCGCGTATGGCCTGTCCTCATCGGGTCCCCACTCGGCGTAACGCTCCCGCTCGCGATAAACATAGCCGGGCGGTACGGGTGGTGCCACCGCATAGGGACGCGGTTCGAACCGATAGACGCGCGGTGGTGGCTCCGGTGCGTAGAGGTCCCGATAGCGCGGGTCATCGTAGGCCGAGCCGTAACGGTCGGGCGGTGGGACGCGCCCATAGTCCAGATCGGCGGCAGCCACCGGCCGGGCGCCGAGCAACAGGGCTGCAGCAAGCATGGTTGCTGTCAGCGGCAACGCTTTCATGACCGAGTTCCTCCTTGGAGATCATCGCCTAGTCATGCGCTTCCCCCGCGAGGCAGATTGACGGCGAGAACCTGAACACGAGCCCGTGCCCACGTTCATTCGCCGTTCATCGCCCCACTCGGGGTGCCCCAACCCAAATATTGGCTAACACATTGTACTTTCGTCGAGAAGTGCGTGTCCGATAACGTCATATGGAGTGTATCGCGACCGTCACAGCCGCACGCTTGCCGCGCGCCTTGCAGGAAATCGGTCTCGATCGGGCCTCCGACCTCTTTGATCACTCGCCTTTTCGTCGGCGACCCGTGTAGCCTCTGCGTGTGACCAGCACAGCGCCATCGAGTGGGACGCGACTTCCTTGGACCAGCCGAGCGACAAGGGGAAACCGCCTCCAAACCATGGCGGGACGGGCCGTCGGCCGCTTGCCGATTTCCTGCCGCCGGCTTTCTCGAAGCCGCGCTTCAGGTTGTTCGCCGCCGGCCAGGCGCTCTCGGTGGTCGGGAGCTGGATCCAGCAAGTAGCCCTCTCCTGGCTGGTCTATCGCATTACCGGCTCGGTGTTCCTGCTGGGCGTCACCGGCTTCCTGCTGCAGATCTCGCACCTCTTCATTGCGCCCGTGGCCGGCTTCATGATCGACCGGATGCCACGAGCAGCTCTCCTGATCGCGATCAACATTTGGCTGGCAGCGATGGCGGCCCTGCTTGCCGGCTTGGCGCTCGCAGGCGTCGAGAACATCAACGCGTATCTGCTGCTTGCCTTTCTGATTGGCATTGGCAATGCCTGCGAAGCTCCGACACGCCAGTCGTTGCTCGGCGCCATCGTCGAGGACCGCTCGCTGCTGCCCAGCGCCATCGGCGTCAACTCGGCGCTCTTCAACAGTGGTCGCATGATAGGCCCCGCGATCGCCGGCGCACTGCTGACACGGTTTTCGGAGGGCGTTTGCTTTGCCCTCAATGCACTGAGCTTCATCGGCATCATCGGTGCACTCATCGCGATGCGGCTTCCCGAAACTCAGAGCCTGTCGCTGCGCGCCAGTCCGGGCGGGTTGGCCATCCGTGACACACTCGCGCGCCTCGCCGAGATCCCGGTGGCGCGCTACCTGCTTCCCTCCGCGTCGGCCATCGCGCTCTGTGCCCTCCCGCTCAACCAGTTGATGCCGTCGATCGCTGTCGAGTTCTTCCAGGGCGATGCAGGTCTCGTCGGCTTGCTGCTCTCGGCCTCCGGTTTCGGCGCCCTCACGGCTGCCCTCTTTCTCGCGATGCAGCGTAACCACCGCGTCCAGTTCACGCTCGTCCAGGTGGCGCCGATCCTGGCCGGTGTCGCCCTGATGGCCTTGAGCCAGTCGCGCAGCCTGTGGCTGTCATTGCCACTCCTGTCAGTCGTCGGCGCCTTCGTGCTGTCCACGTCGGTCTCGACCAACACGCTACTGCAGCAATCGGTCGACGACGATTGGCGCGGCCGTGTGATCGGCCTTTACTTCACGTTCTTCCTCGGCATGGCACCGCTCGGCAACCTCGCTTCGGGATGGCTTGCCAGTCATGTCGGCCTGGGGACGACGCTCATGCTGAACGGCACGCTGATGGCGGTGGCCGGCCTGATCGCACAGATCCGACTGAGGCGGGTTGGCGCACGCGACAAGCTCCGCGAAAGTGTGAAACTCTGAGCCGCAAGCTCCGGCATCGCAACGACAATGCTGCAATTCTCGCCGAGTCGGGTATCCTCGATGCTGTCCCCACCGCCGCTCGCGGCACGTAGCCATGAAAGCGAACAGAGCCGTGACTCAGAAACAACCCTTCGAGCTTCCGCAACAGCTTCGGGATATGGCCGAGAATAATGTCGTGCAGGGACGCGCGGCCTACGCGCAGTTCATGGACGCCATGACCCAGGCAACATCGATGTGGCTGGGTGCGATGCCGGCCAACGAGATGACATCGGCCGTCCGTCAGGTGCAGGAGCGCAGCCTCCGGTTCGCCAAGCAGAACGCCGACGCTTATTTCGCCTTCGTCAGCGAGATGGCGTCAGCGCGTGACGTGCAAGACGCTCTCGCCATCCAGACCCGGTTCACCCAGCAGCAGATGCAGGCCTACGCCCTCCAGGCCCAGGAGATCGCCCGCCTGTCAGGCAACGTCGCACAGAATATGAAACCTCAGGTTTGAGACGAAGGCCTCGCGGAGGTTGAGATCGGCCTAAGGGCTAACTTCAACCTTCGCGGCGCAGTCCGGATTTACTCTGTCGCCACGACCGTTCGGCGTTGCGTCCGGATAGAACGTCCGGATGCCCGTTGCACGGCGCACAAATACGGTCTTGAAGTCATACCCATCGTCCTTGACGGGCAGGATGCATCCGGCGCTGCTCGTGCTTGTGGTCGGATTATCGGCAAAAGCGCGCGTGACGACTTTGAGAATATCCTCGCCACTCAGCGTCAAGCCGTAGCCCTTCGTGGCATCTGAGACCACCCGGCCACTGCTGTTCTTCATGCGAACCCCCATCGTGTAGATCACGCCATCAACGACTTCGTTCTGATGGTGATTGGTCATCCGGCACGCATCGCCAGAGCGCTGAAGCTGGAGGTAGCGACCATGAAAATGCAGTCCTCCGGCTCGCCGCAGAAAATGTGATCGAACCCCTTCAAAGCGTACCAGGCGTCGGTGAGGTCCAGCAGATACTCCCCGGCTGCCGCTCGCGCAGGACGGCCGGCGAAGACTTTGCCCCGTGTGAAAGCACGAATTCGGTCCAGAACGGCGGGGTGGGCACGCATGAGGGTCTTGAATTCATCGCGCGTCGTCTCCTTGCCGGGCACGCCACAGACCGCATTGATCGCCTCATCGAAGGCGTCGAGTTTCGGAGCCTTGGGCGTGATGTCGAGCGTACCGCCGAAGCCCAGTCTGACGCGATTGTCCTCGTCGTCGAAGAAGGGCGCGCATTGCGCTTGCGTGAGCGTCGCGGGGGTAGAGCTGGGCTTTGCCGTCCCGCCGGCATCG
>LNDR01000185.1 GCA_001464755.1 Rhizobiales bacterium Ga0077524 | reverse complement strand
GGGCCAATCTTGCGGTCCCAATCGGTGTGCATGGAAGCGCGCCGGCGTGGAGGCCTCGACCGTGACAACCATGAACCGCCGTTTCTTTCTAGGTGCTGCCGCCATCTCGCCGCTGACTGCGCGGGATGCCGCCGAAAAGGCGATGGAGGAGGCCGCGCGCTTCTCGCAGATGGAGGCGGCTGGCATCAGCACGTTCGCCGATTCCATTCCGTCCTACGTGCCGGTGCCCGATCCGATGCCGGAGAAGCGAGGTCTCTGGGATTTCGTACGCGACGTCGGTATGCCGGACTGGAAGCACGAAGACCTGAAGGCCGATGCTCGGCGGAGCCGAACGCTCGATCCGGACATCGCAGCGATGAGGAGCGTTTCGCTGTCGGCGAAGATGAACATGCAGTGGGAGCGGAACTACCGGTTCCTCGTGAAGCGCGCGATGGATCAGATGCGGATGGAGCGGATGAAACGCGCGTTCTTCAACGGCAATCCGGACGTCTACGAGTATTGAGCCTCGGTCGCAGTCACGGCCAGACGGTCACGCCACTCCCGACCCCTCCCCATCAAAGGGAGGGGAGAAGAGGCGGTGTGGCGACTGCCTCGCCCTTGACCCGCCTCCGTCGAGGGGGGAATGGCGAGAGGTCGCAATCGCTCCTGCGCAAGAGCGGGCAGGAGATGCTGGCGCACGTCAGGCCGGGCTGACGGCTTTGCGGTAGAGGTGCCAGCTGGCGTAACCGAGGACGGGGAGGACGAAGGGCATGAGCAGGAGGCCGGTCGCTATAGAAGCAACGATGGCTCCGGCGATGGTGGCGCACCACAATGCGAGAGGCAGCGGGCTCGTGGTAACGACGCGCACGCTGGTGCGGATGGCTGTGACGATGTCGATGTCGCGGTCGAACAGCATCGGGATGGAGATGACGGAGATCGAGAAGACGAGGAGCGCGATCACGGCGCCGACGACATGGCCAACAACGAGGAAGATCCAGCCGTGCGTCGTCGTGGCGATCTCATTCAGAAGCTGACCGAAGTCGAGCGCGGTGGCGCCGAAGAAGGACAAGGTGATCATCGCCGCCATGTCCATCCAGAGGAAGAAGGCAAAGCTGGTGATCAGCGCCATCCAGCGGATGTCGCGGTTCTTGGCATCGCAGACCGCGCACCACGCCTTGTAGACGGTGGGTGGCGTGCCGGCGGCCAGCGAGCGGCTGACCTCGTAGAAGGCGACGGCAACGAAAGGTGCGACGAGCGCGAAGCCCATGGCGACTGGGTAGACGAGGAACGGCATGTTGAAGACCCACAGCAGGGCCGCCAAGAGCCAGCCACCCAGCGTGTAGACCAGAGCGACGGCAATGCTGACGAGCGGTGCGGACGTGAAGTCCATGGCGCCTGCCTGAATTGCACTGCCGATGTCGCGGAACCCGATGGGCCTGAGGACGGGGTCGCCAGGTGCCGTCGATTGGGGGGTGGCTTCCTTCGTGACCATGGTGATCAACCCTTCTCTCCGACCTTCGGCGAATTGCAGAAAGTCAGGGCGAAAAGGTAGAGGCAGCGCGAGCCGCCGCCCCTCAGCCTAACCCTCTCCCCATTAACGTGCAGGAATGGGGAGAGGGGACCTGTCTCAGCTCGGAATGATGACGGCTTTGCCGGTGGTCTGCTTGTCGAAGAGCTCGTAGGCCTCCTTGGCCTGGTCGAGCCGCCAGCGGTGCGTGAAGAGCTTGTCGACGTCGATCTTCTTGTCGGCCACGAGCTCGGCGCAGTCGGCCTGGCCCTGCTTCGAGAAGGTCCACGAGCCGACGAGGGTTACCTGCCGGCGCAGCATGTCGGGTGAGACGTCGAGCGTGACGTTGCCGCGCTCGCCGACGAAGCACGCCGTGCCCCAGGAGCGGACGGAGCGAACCGTGGCGGCGCGGGCGTCGGGTGCCGACGAGCAGTCGAGCGTCTTGTGGGCACCCTCGCCGTGGGTCAGATCGCGGATCGCCTGGACGACGTCGTTGGAGCGCCCGTCGATGGTGATCTCGGCGCCGAAGTCCTTGGCGAGCTTGAGGCGCTCCTCGGACACGTCGAGGGCGATGACGCGTGCGCCCATGGCGACGGCGAGCTGCGTGGCGGAGAGGCCGACGGGTCCCTGGCCGAAGACGGCGATGGTCTCGCCGCCCTGGAGTTGCAAGCGTTTCAGCGCACCCCAGGCGGTGCCGGTGCCGCAGGAGATCGCGGCGCCGGTCACGAAGGAGAGACCATCGGGCAGCGCGACAAGGGTATGCGCCGGGCATTTCATGTATCTGGCATGGCCGCCGTGACCGCCGGAGCCGTAGACGGTCGTGCCTTCGAGGCACATCTGGGTCCAGCCGCCGCGGCAATGCTTGCAGCCGCCGCATCCGTCGTAGTGGTGGCACATTACGCGCTGGCCGATCCTGGCCTCGCGCTCGGTGACGGCCGAGCCAACGGCAACAACGACGCCGCATGGCTCATGGCCCGCGATGGTGCCGGCCTCGCGCTTGATGCCGCCGGTCACGGCGCCATCGCCCGATGGCGGGGGTGCGCGGTAGGTGTGGAGGTCGGAGCCGCACATGCCCGAGGCCTTGATCTCGAGCACGACGTCGCGCGGGCCAGGGGTCGGGTCGGGAAAGTCGCGCAGCTCGAGCTTGCGGTCGCCTAGGAACACGACGCCTTTCATGGGGCATATCCTCCGATGCATCTGTAGCGCAACTGACGTGCGCGATTGTCCGGACAAATGTAAGCCGAATTCGCAGTTGGCGGCAATGTGTCCATGCACGGCCTCCTCAATCAGTGGAGATGCAGTGTCAGGCTTGGGCGAGCCATCGGTTCCCTGGGCTGGACGTTGGCGTCGAGGCACCCGATATGATGCGGTGCAACCAAGGGCGAGGCGAGCATCCGTGCCAGACGACGAGCAGAACCGATTTTCCGCCCGGGCCGCGCGCTATGTGCGGGTCGGGACGGGTGTGGGCACGGTGGCGGCGCGTGTGGCGGGCAGCCGCCTGTTCGGCATGGAGCTCGACCGCAACAAGAACGCGGCCGAACTTGCAAAGGCATTGGGTGGCCTCAAGGGGCCGATCATGAAGGCGGCCCAGCTGCTTTCGACGATCCCCGAGGCTCTGCCACCGGAGTATGCGCGCGAGCTGTCTCAGCTCCAATCGCAGGCGCCACCAATGGGGCCGGGATTCGTGCGGCGGCGCATGCAGGCGGAACTCGGGCCGGACTGGCAGGCGAGGTTCAAATCGTTCGAGGCGACCTCTTCGGCGTCGGCATCGCTGGGGCAGGTGCACAAGGCGGTGGCGCACGACGGGCGGCAGCTCGCGGTGAAGCTGCAGTATCCCGACATGCAGTCGGCGGTGGCGGCAGATCTCGGCCAGCTCAGGATGGTGTTTGCACTGCATGCGCGGATGGATCCCGCGGTCGAGACCGGTGAGATCCTGATGGAGATCTCGGAGCGGCTGAGGGAGGAGCTCGACTACGAGCTGGAGGCGCGGCATACGGCGCTCTACGGTCTCATCTTCAAGGACGACCCGCTGATCCGCGTGCCCGAGATCGTGCCGGAGCTGTCGACGAAACGATTGTTGTCGATGACCTGGCTCGAGGGGCGGCGGCTGCTCGAGTACAAGGAGGCGGCGCTCGAGGATCGCAACCAGATCGCGCGAGCCATGTTCCGGGCGTGGTGGTTCCCATTCTCGCACTACGGCGTGATCCATGGCGATCCGCATCTGGGAAATTACAACGTGTTCGAAGCGTCCTCGCTTGGCCCTTCGGATGCCCACCAGCATCCGGGTTCTTCCTTTGGCCCTTCGGATGCCCACCAGCATCCGGGCCGTGCAACCGCGCGCGCCGAGACATTGCCCAAGCCCGGAGGCATCAATCTGCTCGACTACGGCTGCATGCGGACGTTCCAGCCGAAGTTCGTGCAGGGGGTGATCGATCTGTATCGTGGGCTCGAGCGGGGCGACGATGCGTTGATCGTGCACGCCTACGAGACGTGGGGCTTCAAGGCTTTGTCGAAGGACGTGATCGAGGTGCTCAATATCTGGGCGCGCTTCATCTATGGGCCACTGCTCGACGATCGCGTGCGCTCGATCGCGGAGGGGACGACGCCCGGCGAGTACGGCCGGCGCGAGGCGTTCACGGTGCACGAGGCGCTGAAGGAAAAGGGGCCGGTGAAAGTGCCGCGTGAGTTCGTGTTCATGGATCGCGCGGCTATCGGCCTAGGTGGCGTATTCCTGCATCTCGATGCGCGGCTCAACTACTACCGCATGTTCAACGAGACGATCGAAGGGTTCGATCTCGCGGAGGTTGCCGAGCGGCAGCGTTTGGCCTTCGAGACGACGGGCGTGCCGGTGGCACGGTGAGGCGGTACGGGCGAGCGGCTCGAGAGTTGTCTCTGGTTTGCCTCTGTTTTCCGCCCGCACAAGGGCGCTATGCTCCGGATCAACTCAGCTTCGGAGCCGTCTCATGCCGCCTACCATCCTGGCTACCACCCTGGACGACCTCATCGCCATCGAGGCCATCAAAGACTTGAAGGCGCGCTATTGCCGGTTCGTCGATACCAAGCAGTGGGAGCGCCTCGCAACGCTCTTCACGCCCGAGACCCGCCTCTATGGATTCGGATCGGTCGGGGATGGTGGCACGCCGACAGAGTTCGTCGCAGGACTTGCAAAGCGCCTCGGCAAGGTGATCTCGATCCATCATGTGACGAGCCCCGAGATCGCGCTCACCGGACGCGATACGGCGCGGGGCATCTGGCCGATGATGGACTACCTCGAGTTTCCCGATGGCGAGGGGCCGCACGAGGCGCCCGGCAGCCGTGGCTTCGTCGGCTGGGGCCACTACGAGGAAGAGTATCGGCGGACGGATGACGGCTGGAAATTCACGTTCATGCGCCTGACGCGACTGCGAATCGATTCGTTGGGCGCCGATCATCCTCGGCCGCGCCCGGGCCGTTTCGCGCACACGCCCGATTGGATCTGATGCGGATCGCGATCACCATTCGGACGCCGAGGGCCGGTGCTCTCGGCTGCACGACAACGTGATCGCTCGAGCCTCCATGTTACTTGCAACAAAATTTATCGTCGTTCAAATTTCAACTGTTGAGTGTTCAGATTTACTTGGGAGACTTTCTGATGAAGAACTCGATTGTCGCGGCCGTGGTGCTGGCTGCGAGCGCCGTTGCACTGCCGGCTTTGGCAGCCCCACTCGCACCAGCCAATCCAGCAGCCGGCGTCTCGTCGCTGGTAACCGAGGCTCAGGGCTACGGTCATCACAAGCACTGCTATTGGACCGGTGGCGGCTGGGGATACAAGCATCACGGCAAGGTTCTGGTCTGCCGGCCCCACAAGCCGCGGGGGCACGGTTGGTACTGGCATTCGCACGGCGGCAAGCACGGCTGGCATCACAAGCGGCACGGCTGGCACCACAAGTGGTGATTTCGGCCAGTGACGCGGCCTGACGAGGCCGGATCGCTGAGCGATCCGGCCTTTTTCTGATGCTGCGTGCGGGATTTGTGCAGTCGGTGGCGGGTGGGGTGACGCGGATCAATTCTGGCGGCGACAGCCGACGTCGAACTCGACGCCTGTATATTTTCTCGACGATACGAACATGCCTTCGAAAATCCGGCAGTAGAGCGACTCGTCCGACTCGGCTCGACGCGCGCCCGGGCCGGCAGCGGTGCCCGAGACAGGCGGCGGGGCAGGCGGTGCGCTCACAACTGGTGATGTCGTCGCCGGTGGTGGAGCCGCGGTCAGGGACGCGAGGCGCTCGGCGGCAAGCGACTTGGCCCGGCGGCCGTCGCCATCGATCGCGAGCTTGCCCGTCGCGGCGCGGTAGTCGGCGATGGCGGCTGTGACGAGGCCTTGGCCTTCGTGGGCCTGCCCACGGGCAGCGAAACCTTCGGCGTGGACATCGTTGATTTCGATGCTTCGTGAAAGCTCGCGGACGGCCAAGCCGAAGTCCCTGCGGCCAAGCGCGATCAAGCCCTGCTGGAGCATCACCGTCACATCATTGGGCAAGTGGCGAGCGGCCGTGTCCAGGGATCGCTGCGCCTCGTCGAGGCGTCCCTGACGAATAAGCAGGCGCGAGAGCATCCGGTGGGCCTGGCCGTTGTCGCCATTGAGACGGATGGCCGTGTCGACATCGGCGCGGGCCTTGTCGAAATCGTCGAGGAAATAGTGCACGGCGCTGCGCACGAGATGGCCGTCGGAGGAGCGTGCACCGGTGATCTCGAGGGCCCGGGCGGCGTCGGCGAGGGCCTGCGTGCGGTCGCCGTCGCGCGCTGCGGCGATGGCGCGGATCATCACAGGCCACGGGTCGTTCGGGTCGGTCTCGATGGCCCGCTTGAACTCCTGCTCCGCCTTGGCCCGGTCGCCCTTGTCGGCGTAGGCGAGGCCGAGGAAGCGCAAGGCATCCTGCGAGCGCGGCTCGATGGCCAGCGCGGCGCGGAAGTCGACTGCCGCCGCATCGTAGCGTCCGCGCTGCAGGAGGACGTAGCCGCGACCGGCCAGCGCCGCGACGTCGCGGGCATCCCAGCGAAGGGCTTGCTCGTAGTTCTGTTGCGCGGCAGGGAGGTCGCCCTTGCTCTGTCGAGCCAGCCCGAGGCAGACGAGGGCGGCAGCACGGAGACGCGCGTCGGAGACGCCAAGGCGACCCGCCTCGGCATCGGCGGCCGTGCAGTCGGCGATCGTGCCGTCGTACGATCTGGCGTTATTGCGCAGCCGTCCCCGGTAAATCAGCGCGCGAACCCGCTCTTCGCCGGTCGCGATGCCGACCGCGGCGTCGGCATCGGTGAGAGCCTTCGGCATATCGCCTTTGTCGTGGTGAGCTTGCGCGCGCTGGTAGAGAGCCGCGAGAGAGCGCGGATCGAGTTTGAGCACGGCATCGAGACTGCGGATGGCGCCGTCGAGGTCGCCCGTCGCGGAGAGTGCGGATGCCTTGCCGAGGTGGGATTCGGGATCGTTTTCGGCGATCGCCAGCGCCCTGTCGAAATGACCGATGGCCTCCGCGGCCCGGCCGAGGCCGATCAGCGTGTGACCGAGACCCGATTGTGCGAGCGCGTAGCTCGGATTGACCTTCAGCGCCTCGCGATAGCTGGTTTCGGCCACGGCCAGGCGCTGGCGCCGGAACTCGAGGCTGGCGATCGAGGCGTGCGCCTCGTGGGCCTTGTAGCCGGCCGCTGCCATCTGGCGGAAATCGCCGATCGCGTCGTCGATGCGGCCGAGGGCTGCGCGCGCAACGCCGCGCCGCTGCAGAGCGAGGCCCGTCTGATCGGTCGAGAGACCTCGGCGATCGCCAGCGAGCAGGGCATCGCATGCGGTGACGATTGCGGCGGAATCGCTTGCGGAGAAGCACGCGGCAGCGGACGCGGGGGGCGCCTGCTGCGCGCTCCCCGGAACCGCTGCAGCCGTTATTGCGGCGAGGCAAAGCCCCGCGCGCAGCAGGCTTGCCAAATGTGCGGATACGATGCGCATCGGGCGTCTGATGTCCTGTCTCAGTTGTTCAGGCCGTAGCGGCGCAGTCCGTTCAAGGCGAACTGGTTGCCCGGCTCGATGCGCAGCACCTGGCGGTAGTCGGCGATCGCCTGCTGCCGCTGATTGCGCCGGACGTGCGCCTCGGCCCGGAAGAGGTACGTGTTGGCATCACGGACGTTGAGGCTAATCGCTTGAGTGAGGTCGTTGATCGTGCGCACGGCGTCGCCGCGCCGCGCATGTGCGAGACCACGAATGCGGAAGGCCTCGCCGTTGCGCGGCTCGAGGCGGACGACCTCGTTGAGGTCGAGGATGGTGGTCTGAACGTCGCTCGCGGCCCATGCCGCCTGGGCGCGCTGCATACGCACTTGCGGGTTGTTCGGCTGCTGCGTCACCGCTGCGTCGAGTGCGGCGCGCTGTGCGGTCGTGGCAGCCGTCGCTGCAGCGGCACCAGCTGCCGCAGCTTGCTGAGCGGGCGGATCTATCTGGTCCCGGGTCCGGCGCAGATCGGCGTTGCCCGACTCGATGGCGAGGCCGGCATCCAAATCGGCGAGCGCGCCGGTGCGGTCGCCCTGGCGCGATCGGACCTCGGCGCGCGTCATCAGTGCTGCGACCGCGCGGGCGTCGAGCACCAGGCTGCGATCGGCATCGGTGCGTGCCTCGGCGAGGCGGTTGGCGGCGAGATGAAGTGCGGCGCGCCGTTGGAGCGCAACCGCATCATTGGGATTGATGGCCAAAGCCGCGTTGAAGTCGGCGAGCGCGGCGGCGGCGTCGCCCTTGCGCTGCTGCAGGGCGCCGCGCTCGCGCAATCCCACGGCCTCGTCGGGCCGCAAGGCTATCGTCGCGGTCATGTCGGTGATGGCGCGATCGAAGTCGCCTTGCCGGGCGCGAGCCTGAGCGCGGAGCGCGATGGCCTCGAAGTTGCGGGGGTCCAGGCGGATGGCCTGATCGAGATCGGCGATGGCACGGGCGTCGTCGTTGCGCTGGAAATGCGTGGCGGCGCGATTGGCGTAGGCCATGACCAGAATATCGCGCGAGACCCGGCGGCCATCGATGACCTGCGTGCAGGCTCGAACGGCCGCGTCGGTAGCGGCGCCCGTGCAGTCGGCCATCTCGACCGGTACCGCCGGCTGCGTACCGGCTGCGTCCGTGGCGGCCGGCTGCGTGCCTGTGGGCTGCGGCGCCTGGGGTTGGGCCGTGGTGGCTGGTTGCGCTGGGGCTGGTGTCGTCGCCGGAGGGGGTTGCGCGGTGGTTGATGCAGGCGGGGGTGGGACTGCGGCGGGCTGCTGAGGAGCGACGGGTGTCGTCGATGGCCTTGCCACGGCAGGCTGTTGGGGGGCTGGGGGGGCCGGCGCTGACGGGGCCTGTGCCGGAACACCGGTGGCCGTGGCCGGAGCCGCGGGAGCGGGTGTCGCGACGGGTGCCGGAGCGGGTGATTGCGGGGCTGGTACCGGTGTTACGGAAGGGGCCTGAGTCGAGGCGGGCGCGGGTGCGCCTGGG
>LNDR01000184.1 GCA_001464755.1 Rhizobiales bacterium Ga0077524 | reverse complement strand
CTCAGAGGCGATCCGCAAACCGGCGTGGGCACGCGCTACGAGCCGCATCCGGCAGGCTATGCACAGGCCGCCGATCTCGTGGCCGGCATCAAGCGGATCGGCGGCTTCGAGGTGTCGGTCGCGGGATATCCCGAGAAGCATCCGGAAAGCTCGAGCTTCGAGGCCGACATCGATTTCCTTAAAGCGAAAGTCGATGCCGGGGCGGACCGGATCATCACCCAGTTCTTCTTCGACAACACGCATTACCTGCGCTTTCTCGAGCGCGTCCGCGCACGCGGCATCTGGTGTCCCGTGCTCCCGGGCATCGTGCCGATCCACAACTTCAAGCAAGTGGCGGGGTTCTCCGGCAAGACCGGTCGAGGGCCTCGACGACGACCAGGCGACGACGCATCTGGTGGCGGCGGCGGTAGCGGCGGAACAGGTGCTCGATCTCGTCGACCACGGCGTTCGCCAGTTCCATTTCTACACGCTGAATCGGGCCGACCTCGTCTATGCCATCTGCCACCTTCTAGGCCTGCGCTCACAGGTGAAGGCGCAGGAGGCGGCTGCGTAATGCGCGACGCGGAGATGAGCTTGGATACCGGGCGCCTCGTCCAGGAGTTGTGGTGAGATGACGAAGCTGACACGTTCGATGGACGACTGCCGGCGCACGACGGCCCGGCTCCACGAGGCTGCCGCAAAACGCATCCTCGTCATCGACGGTGCCATGGGCACCATGATCCAGCAACACAAGCTGGGCGAAGCCGAGTACCGCGGAGATCGGTTCAAGGACTGGCACCGGGACGTGAAGGGCAACAACGATCTGCTCGTGCTGTCGCAGCCCAAGATCATCCGGGACATCCACGCCCAGTACATCGCGGCGGGCGCCGATCTCGTCGAGACAAACACCTTCAATGCGCAGGTGATCTCGATGGCCGACTACGGCATGGAGGCACTTTCGTACGAGATCAACGTCGCCGCCGCGCAGCTGGCGCGTGAGGCCTGCGATGCGGCGATGGCCAAGGACCCGTCGCGGCCGCGTTTCGTCGCTGGTGCCGTGGGGCCGACAAACCGCACGGCCTCGATCTCGCCCGACGTCAACGACCCGGGCTTCCGCAACGTCACGTTCGACCAGTTGGTTGCGGCCTACAAGGAGCAGGTCTGGGGCCTGATCGAAGGCGGCTCGGACCTGATCCTGATCGAGACGATCTTCGATACGCTGAACGCCAAAGCGGCGGGCGTGGCGACGCTCCAGGCGTTCGAGGAGACCGGGATCGAGCTGCCGATCATCATCTCGGGCACCATCACGGACCGTTCGGGGCGGACGCTCTCGGGCCAGACGCCGACGGCGTTCTGGTACTCGATGCGACACCTGAGACCATTCGCGATCGGGCTTAACTGCGCGCTCGGGGCGGATCTCATGCGCCCGCACCTCGCGGAGATCTCGAGCGTCGCCGATACGCTCGTCTCGGCCTATCCCAACGCCGGTCTGCCGAACGCCATGGGCGAGTACGACGAGTCGCCCGACGACATGGCCTGCCAGATCGAGGCGTGGGCCAAGGACGGTCTCGTCAACATCGTCGGCGGCTGCTGCGGCTCGACGCCCGATCACATCCGGCACGTCGCCGAGCACGTCGCGAAATTCGCACCCCGCAAAGTGCCGACCATCGCGCCGAAGATGCGGCTCAGCGGGCTGGAAGCGTTCGTGGCTGGGTAGCCGTGGCGAGGCGAGCAGCTAAGCGGCGTCTCGGGAGAATACTCCCAGACGATGAACGAGAGAATGAATGGGTCCTGGGGACAAGCCCCGGGATGACAGCACTGAACTCAGTGTCGACAACTCGATCGTCGACGACAGTTGAAAGCCGGTGACCACGATGAGCACGACCGCCGCAGACACACCGCCGTCTCAACCCTCTGGCTCTGCTTTCATCAATGTCGGCGAGCGCACGAATGTCACGGGATCGGCGAAGTTTCGCAAGCTGATCGAGCAGGGGGACTACCAGGCGGCGCTGACGGTGGCGCGCCAGCAGGTGGAGTCCGGCGCGCAGATCATCGACGTCAACATGGACGAGGGTCTTCTCGACTCGGAGAAGGCGATGACCACGTTCCTCAACATGATCGCGTCGGAGCCGGACATCAGCCGCGTGCCGGTGATGATCGACAGCTCGAAGTGGTCGGTGATCGAGGCGGGCCTGAAATGCGTGCAGGGCAAGCCCATCGTCAACTCGATCTCGATGAAGGAGGGCGAGGCGCAGTTCCTCGAGCAGGCGAAGCAATGCCTGCGCTACGGGGCCGCCGTGGTCGTGATGGCCTTCGACGAGACGGGCCAGGCCGACACCAAGGATCGGAAGGTCGAGATCTGCTCGCGCGCCTACGCATTGCTGACCGAAAAAGTCGGATTTCCACCGGAAGACATCATCTTCGATCCCAACATCTTCGCGGTCGCAACGGGCATCGAGGAGCACAACAATTACGGTGTCGACTTCATCGAAGCGACGCGGGAGATCAAGCGGCGGTTTCCGCTGGTGCACATCTCGGGCGGCGTGTCGAACCTGTCGTTCTCGTTCCGCGGCAACGAGCCGGTGCGCGAGTCGATGCACTCGGTGTTTCTGTATCATGCCATCAAGGCGGGCATGGATATGGGTATCGTCAACGCCGGCCAGCTCACCGTCTACGACGACATCCCGGCGGACTTGCGTGAGCTGATCGAGGACGTCGTGCTCAACCGGCGCGCGGACTCAACGGACCGCCTGCTCGAGGCGGCCCAGCGCTTCAAGGGCGAGGGTGCGAAGAAGCGCGAGGTCGATCTCGCCTGGCGGAGCGCGACCGTCGAGGAACGACTGAAGCACGCGCTGGTGCTCGGCATCACCGAGTTCATCGAGGTGGACACCGAGGAAGCGCGGCAGCAGGCCGATAAGCCCCTGCATGTCATCGAAGGCCCGCTGATGGCGGGCATGAACGTGGTCGGTGACCTGTTCGGAGCCGGCAAGATGTTCCTGCCGCAGGTTGTGAAATCGGCGCGCGTCATGAAGCAGGCGGTGGCCTACCTGCAGCCCTATCTCGAAGCGGAGAAGCGGGCTTCCGGGGTCACCGAGATGCCTCCGAAGGGCAAGGTGGTGATGGCCACCGTCAAAGGCGACGTGCACGACATCGGCAAGAACATCGTCGGCGTCGTGCTCCAGTGCAACAACTACGAGGTGATTGATCTCGGCGTGATGGTGCCTGCCGCAAAGATCCTTCAGGTCGCGAAGGAGGAGAACGCGGACATCATCGGGCTGTCGGGCCTGATCACGCCGTCGCTCGACGAGATGTGCTACGTCGCAGCCGAGATGGAACGGGAAGGCTTCGACGTGCCGCTGCTGATCGGTGGCGCAACGACGAGCCGGGTGCACACCGCCGTGAAGATCAGCCCCAACTATAATAAGGGCCAAGCGATCTACGTTACGGACGCGAGCCGGGCGGTGGGCGTCGTCTCGAGTCTGCTCTCCGAGACCGAGCGCAAGCCCTACATCGAGACGATCCGGGCTGAGTATGCGAAGGCGCGCGACGCTCATCTCAAGGGCGAGGCGCGGAAGACGCGGATTCCCCTGGCGACGGCGCGCAACAACCGGTTTTCGATCGACTGGCAGAAGACGCGCATCCGCAAGCCGGACTTTCTCGGCACCAAGACGTTCACGAGCTACGATCTCGCGGAGCTCGTCCGCTACATCGACTGGACCCCCTTCTTCCAGACGTGGGAGCTGAACGGGCGCTATCCGCGAATCCTCGACGACAACGTGGTCGGGACCGAGGCACGGCGATTGTTCAGTGACGCACAGGAGATGCTGACGCGCATGGTCGCGGAGAAATGGGTGGAGGCGCGGGCGGTGATCGGGTTTTGGCCAGCTAACGCGGTCGAGGACGACATCGAGGTCTTTACGGACGATACGCGCCAAGTGCGCCTCGCGACGCTGCATACGCTGCGCCAACAGATGGCCCGCGATCCGAGCCGCGAGCGGGCCCACACCGCTCTCGCCGATTTCATTGCGCCGAAGGAGACGGCGGTCGCCGACTACATCGGCGGTTTCGCTGTGACCACGGGCATCGGCGAGGAAGGCGCGATCGAAAAACACATTGCGAAGACGGACGACTACGGCCGCATCATGGTCAAGGCGCTGTGCGACCGGCTGGCCGAGGCTTTCGCGGAGCGGATGCACGAGCGGGTGCGCAAGGAATTCTGGGGTTACGTCAAGGGCGAGCGACTGACAGCCGAGGAGCTGATCGCGGAGAAGTACGTGGGCATACGCCCGGCGCCAGGGTATCCGGCGCAGCCCGATCACACGGAGAAGGCGACGCTCTGGCAGCTCATGGACGTCGAGCGACAGACCTCCATCCAGCTCACCGAGAGCTTCGCCATGTGGCCGGGATCATCGGTGTCGGGGCTCTATTTCTCGCACCCCGACAGCCACTATTTCGGGGTCGGCCGCATCGAACGCGATCAGGTCGAGGATTACGCACGGCGGAAGGGCTGGGCAGCGGAGGAAGCGGAGCGGTGGCTGGCGCCGGTGCTCAACTACGATCCGGCGTCGATCAAGGACAAGGCGGCTTGAGGGAGACGCTTCGGCCGGTGAGATGCTTGCAGGCCACGGATGCCCGCAGAGTGGGCGGGGCCACGCTCACCTGCCTCGCCACTGTCGCGCGCCACTGCTAGCCTGTCTCCCTGACCGACAATTCGAATCATGCTCGCTTGTCACGGCCATGGGGGTGAAAAATGCTGCCGCGCATCGTCCTGCTGCTTCTTCAAATAGCTGCAGCTTGGTTTCTGGCCGATCCAATCAAGTCCGCGTTGCCTGCCCTGCTCGGCCGGCAGTACGACATCTTCATCTATGCACTGCTCTATGCGGCCATCATCATGATCGTTGGCTTCGCGGGGTCGCTGGTGCTGAAGGGCGTGCGCGTGCCGGGCGTCGGCACGTTCATCGCGAGCCTGGTCCTCGCGTGCATTCTGGCGGCGATCACGCTTTTCACCCAGGTCTCGGGTCCGATCCAGGAGGCGCTGCCATTCCTGCGTGGGAACGCGAAGCTCTATCCGCTGGTCGGCGCTCTTGTCGGCTATCTGTTGAAGCGCTGACGCGCTTCATCGCGGACCGGACATGAGAATGGCGCGGATCGATACCGATCCGCGCCTGATTTGTTTGTGGGGGAGCCCTTTGGGGCCAGTCAGTGAAAGCGGTCCGCAGCCGGCTAAGGCGCCGATCCGCTCACACCATGCCGAGCACGATCGCTGCCAGGAATCCGAACGACACGATCGCGGCCAGCACGTTCAGTCTCATTCTCAGTTCCATCGTGCCTCCTACGCCGGCCAAAGGCCGTCTTGAGCTAAAGGCGTGCCTGCTCCCGTGAACGAGCATTAATCTCGGCGCCACGAGTTTGCCAAGCGAAAAATGCACCGCCGCCGCAATAGTTCGACGTATTGGAAAAGAACATTGATTAAAAAAGTGTTGCAATATGGTAACTTGCCATGCAGCAGAACGGCAACCACGGCTATATATTTGGTTTTATATAAGTAATAAGTCAGACTTCCACATCCTTTACTTGCCTGTCGCAACCAGTCCAGTCTAGAGCAGCGCGTAGCGGGCGTAGCACAGCCGAGATGACTTGCAGCACAGCGCCAATGAATCCTTTCCGCTTGATTGTGCAAAATCGAGGCCTAGGTCACAAAACAGTCGCGATTGCTGGCCCGCGACTGGCATGGGAAGAAGGTGCACCAGCGGCCCCTGCACCCACCGCAAGGCAGATATGCGGCCCGTTCAATGCAGTGTGGGCAGGTTGATCGGGAAATGGAGATCACTCATGGACTTCAACGCGTTCGTGCTCAGCAAGGGCGACAAAGGGCAGGAGCTTGCCTGGCGCTCGATGGCAGAGACCGAGTTGATGGATGGCGACGTGACCGTGCGCGTGTCGCATTCGACCATCAACTACAAGGACGGCCTCGCGCTGACGGGCAAGGCACCCGTAGTGCGCCGGTGGCCGATGATCCCGGGCATCGATTTCGCGGGTACGGTCGAGGCCTCGACGAACGCCGAATTCAAGCCGGGCGACGCGGTGATCCTGAACGGCTGGGGACTGGGTGAGACGCATCTGGGCGGCTATGCGCAGCTGGCGCGGGTCAAAGGCGACTGGCTGATCAAGCGACCGGCCGGCATTTCGGCCGCCGAGGCGATGGCCATCGGCACAGCCGGATATACGGCGATGCTCTGCGTGATGGCCCTCGAGCGCCACGACGTGACGCCAGCGAGCGGCCCCGTTCTGGTGACGGGGGCGGCCGGTGGGGTCGGTAGCGTCGCGGTCGCGGTTCTCGATAAGCTCGGTTACCACGTGATCGCCTCCACCGGACGTGCTTCGGAGGCGGACTATCTGAAGGGCCTCGGTGCCAAGGAGATCATCGACCGGGCAGAACTCGGCGCCGGGCCCGGCCGGGCGCTCGCCAAGGAACGTTGGGCGGGAGTGGTGGACGCCGTGGGCAGCCATACGCTCGCCAATGCCATCGCGGCAACGCGTTATGGTGGCTGTGTAGCTGCGTGCGGGCTCGCGCAGGGCATGGATCTCGCAACCTCGGTGGCGCCATTCATCCTCCGCGGTGTGACGCTCGCGGGCATCGACAGCGTGATGGCACCCAAGGCCCGCCGGATCGAGGCCTGGGACCGTCTCGCCCGCGATCTGGACAAGTCTGCGCTGGCTGCCATGACGGTGACGCGGCCGGTTGCCGATGCGCCGGCACTGGCTCCCGACATCCTGGCCGGCAAGGTACGTGGGCGGGTCGTGCTCGAGATCGGCTGAGGCACCGTGGCTTTTGAGTGGCGGGGGCACGTCGTGCCCCCCCAACCCTTCCGAGTGGGCGCTGGCCAGTCGCGATTAACCCTCCCACTCGTCTTGGATCGTCGGGTAAGGCCACCGCCAAGCCGCTGGCATAGAATTGGCGTTGCTCTCTCCAGGGCGACAACCAGCAGGATGCCGACGGATGGGTCTCGACAAAGAGGCGGCACCGCCACAGTGGATTTTCAAGGCGGCGGCGGTGCTGAGTGCGCTGTTCGCCGGCTTGGCCGTGGCGCTGGCCATGGTCGCGAAGGCGCCCGAGCCGGCGACGGCGGCGATGCTCAACCTCGACCGGCCGCAACTCGTCGTGTTCGAAAGCCAGTCGTGCAGCTGGTGTCATCGCTTCCGCAAGAGCGTGGCACCGGCTTACGAGGCTTCGCATCTCGAGCGTCAGGCGCAGCTGACATACATCGACGTCTCACAACAGAAGACGGCGGGATATCGCCTCGAAGGACGTGTGACAGCAACACCGACGTTCGTGCTGGTCGACCGAGGCGGGCGCGAGGTCGCGCGCATGCGGGGCCTGCCGGGCGGCGAGGAGGCCTTCCTGCCCGAGGTCGAAAAAATGCTCGGCAAGCTCCCCAACGACGAGCGCGGGTGAGGCTCGCGCCTGGCGCTGCTGATGCGGTATGCGCAGCCCTCACCCGAGAAGCGACCGCCCCGTCATCTCTTTCGGCTGCTCCAAACCCATCAGGGCGAGCAGCGTCGGCGCGATGTCGGCGAGACGGCCATCGTGGAGACGGGCACCCGGCACACCGGCGAGCATCACTGGCACGACGTTGGTGGTGTGCGAGGTATGCGGACCGCCTGTCTGGGGGTCGCGCATCAGCTCGCAATTGCCGTGGTCGGCGGTAACGAGTAGCGCGCCGCCGGCAGCGACTACGGCCTCGGTGATCTGGCCCAATCCGGTGTCGACGGTCTCGACGGCTCTGATCGCGGCCTCGAGGTTGCCGGTGTGGCCGACCATATCCGGATTGGCGAAGTTCAGGACGACGAGGTCGAACTTGCCGGAGCCGATGGCGGCGACGGCCTTCTCGGTTAGTTCGGGGGCCGACATTTCGGGTTGCAGATCGTAGGTTGCGACCTTCGGCGAGGCGACAAGAATTCGCTCCTCACCGGGATAGGGCTCTTCACGGCCGCCAGAGAAGAAGAACGTGACGTGGGGGTATTTCTCGGTCTCGGCCATGCGGACCTGGGTGCGACCGGCCTTGGAGACGGTCTCGCCCATGCCCATCGTCAACTCCTGGCGGGGGAAGAGGGTCGCGCAGTAAGGATCGAGCGCGTCGCCATAGGAGGCCATGCCTGCGGCAGCCGAGAAGCAGACTACGCGGGTCCTCTCGAAACCGTCGAATTCCGGGATGAGCATGGCGGCGAGGATCTCGCGCATGCGGTCGGAGCGGAAATTGACCGAGAGGATGGCGTCGCCATCCTTGATGCCGGCGTAGTTGCCGATGACGGCGGGCGGTACGAACTCGTCAAATTTGCCTTGCTGGTAGGCCGCCTCGACGGCCGCTGCTGCCGTGGCGTGACGAGTGCCGGAGCCGGACACCATGAGATCGTAGGCCTGCGAGATGCGCTCCCAGCGCTTGTCGCGATCCATGGCGAAGTATCGGCCGATAACCGTGAGCCGGCGCATGTCGTCGGCCGCCGATTGAGGTGGCGTATCGCGCCCGTCGGTGAAGGCATGAACGACGGCGGGGACGCCTCTCTCGACAAGGGCCCGGGCCACGGCGGCGGCGTGCGCCTGATGGGAGTGCACGCCGCCGGGAGACATCAGGCCCATGATGTGGCAAGTGCCGCCGGTCGCCTTGACCTTGGCGATGAGGCCGCTGTCGTCGATCAGCTTCCCCAGGCTGCCGTCCTTTGAAGCGAGGTCGACACGCGGCAGATCCTGCATGACGACCCGGCCGGCGCCGATATTCAGATGGCCGACCTCGGAATTGCCCATCTGCCCTTCGGGCAGGCCGACATCCAGGCCCGAAGTCTTGAGGAAAGCATGCGGGCCGGCGGCCCAGAGACGGTCGAACGC
>LNDR01000183.1 GCA_001464755.1 Rhizobiales bacterium Ga0077524 | reverse complement strand
TCCATCTCTCCCGATGCTGCACGCATCAGTTCGATCACGGATCACCGGACAACTCGTGTGCTACTGGAACCGGACATATCGTGTGCTGGCGACACCGCACCACGCAGTCACTTGCGGCCGCCTCACGTTTCATGGTCGATTGGCGGCCGAGCAGCGCCTCCGTGCGCTTCACGTCCCATCCATAACCGTCAGAGGGCATCCGAGCCATGGCAACGAACAAGGTCGCAATCATTACTGGTGGCGGTACCGGCATCGGGCGCGCAGCTGCGTTGCACCTGCAGGCGGATGGCTGGGACGTGGTCGTCGCCGGCCGTCGGAAGGAGGAGCTCGACAAGACTGTCGCGATGGCCAAGGCCGGCGGAGGGAAGATGCTGGCGGTTGCCGCCGACGTGACCAAGCAAGATCAGGTCAAGGCATTGTTCGCCAAGACCAAGGATGCCTTCGGGCGGCTGGATTTCCTGTTCAATAATGCCGGCATGGGGCTGCCGGCGGGACCGATGGAGGATATCCCGCTCGAGAAATGGCAGGGAGTGGTGGACCTCAACCTGACGGCCTGCTTCATGTGCGCTCAGGAGGCGATCCGCATGTACAAGGCTCAATCACCGCAGGGTGGCAGGATCGTCAACAACGGCTCGATCTCGGCGCACACGCCCCGGCCGATGTCGGTCGCCTACACCGCTACCAAGCATGCCATCACAGGCTTGACCAAGTGCATCGCGCTCGACGGACGGCCGTTCAACATCGCCTGCGGCCAGATCGACATCGGCAACGCCGACACCAACATGGGCGGGCGGATGAAGGCCGGCGTGCCGCAGCCGCGCGGCGACATCATGCCGGAGCCGGTGTTCGACGTTGAGCACTGCGGCTCGGCGATCCGCTACATGGCGAGCCTGCCGCTCGACACAAACGTGTTCGAGATGACCATCAAGGCGACCAACATGCCCTACGAGGGACGCGGTTGACGCCAACCCTAGAGCAGCATCGCCCCGCGCGACTTGGGCGATCTTCGGGACTGTTGTGCAGCGTGCCCTTGCTTCCGGTGCCCTGGCTGGCGCTACCGGGAAACCTCGCCTACCCTCGCTCGGACACAGACCCGAGGGACCGCCATGACCAAGCCCGCTGCCAGCAGAATCGAGATCCAGACCATCGATCGCGTAGCGTTCGCCGGCGGTATTTTCTTTGGGGACGTCGGCCCGTATGAGCGCATCAAGGGGCGCGCGCTGATTACGGTCGATCCGGCGGCGCCGGACCTCGCCGGGGTCGTAGATCTCGACAAAGCGCCGCGCGACGGCAGCGGCCTCGTTCGTTTCGCCACCGACGTGCTGATCCTGAAACCTGTCGACCTGAAAAGGTCGAACCGGCGGTTGTTCTTCGATTGGGGCAACCGCGGCAACATCCGCTGCCTGCAGTTTTTCAACGACGCGCCCGGCTCGAACGATCCCCGCGGCGCCGCGCATGCCGGCAACGGCTTCCTGATGCGCCGCGGCTATACGGTGGTGATGGCCGGCTGGCAGGCGGACCTACTGCCGGGTGACGACCGCTTCCTGCTCGACGTGCCGGTAGCGACGGACAACGGGCGTCCCATAACGGGCAAGGTGCGCGTCGAGTACATCGCGACGGGGCCGGGTCAGCGGACGTTTCCGCTGTCGAGCCGGGCCTCGACGCGCTCGCACCCGGCCGTCTCGCTCGATACGCGCATGGCGCAGCTGACGCGGCGGCGCTATGCGCGCGACGAGCGCATTCCGGTGCCGCACGACCAATGGCAGTTCGCACGTGTCGAAGGCGGGGCGGGGCTCGACAACCAGGGTGGTGAGACGGCGATCATCCCGTCCGACATGCACATTCACATGCCGTTGGGCTTCGAGCCGGGGTGGATCTACGAGCTTGTCTACGAGGGTCGCGATCCGTTGGTGCTGGGCCTCGGACATGCAGCGGTGCGCAACGTGGTGGCGTTCCTCAAGTCGGGACGAGCCGACAGCGCCGGCAACGCCAATCCGCTGCCGGGCGGCATGGAGAAGGCCTACGGGTGGGGCCGCTCGCAGACCGGGCGCTGCATACGCGACTTCGTGCACCGCGGCTTCAACGCGAGCCAGGATGGCGGAAAAGTCTTCGACGGGCTGCTGCCCCACGTCGCGGGTGCCGGGCGCATGTGGATGAACCACCGCTTCGCGAACGTGATCGTCTCGGCCGGCCAACAACACGAGGACCACGAGAACCCGGCCGACACGTTCCCGTTCTCCTACGCGCCCTCGACCGATCATCTCACCGGCAAAACCGACGGCATCTGCAAGCGACCGGATAGCGACCCGCTGATCTTCCACTCGCAGACGGGGTCGGAGTATTGGCAGCGACGCGGGAGCCTTGCCCATACCGACACGCAGGGCAATGACCTAACGCTACCCGAGAACGTGCGGGGCTATTTCTGGGCCTCGTCGCAGCACTTCGCCGATCCGCTGCTGAAGAAGCCCGGACGTGGAATCTGCCAGAACATCCAGAACGTGGTTTGGACGTCGATGCTATTCCGTGGCCTCCTCGATGCGATGGATGCCTGGGCGAGTTCGGGCACTTTGCCGCCCGATAGCCGGATCCCTCGCCGTGCGGACGGGACGCTGGTTGATGTCGAGACGTGGCGCAGAGGTTTCCCGGAGATTCCCGGCGTCGCGACGCCAAAAGAGCCCAACACGCTCGAGCGACTCGACTTCGGACCCGACTATGAGCGCGGCATTCTGGCCGAGCCGCCGCGGCGCACGGGAGAGCATTATGCCGTGTTGGTTCCTGCGACGGATGCCGACGGCAATGACATCGCGGGCGTCAGAGTGCCGATGGTGCAGGTTCCGCTCGCGACCTACACGGGCTGGAATATGCGTGTCAGGGGCCAGGGCCACGGAGCGCTGCATGACTTCACAGGGTCGACCATTCCGTTTTCCGACAGTGCCGAAGAGCGCGCGGTGACGCGCGATCCGAGACGATCGATTTTCGAGCGCTATGGCGATGCCGCCACGTACCAGCGCCTCATCGGCGAGGCGGCGCGACGGCTCGTCGCCGAGCGGCTGATGCTTGAGGAGGACGTCGAGCGCTGCATCGCGGCGGCGGCGGGTTGGCACGCGCCGCGACACGAGGTGGGGCTGGAGTGAGTGCGTACCCGTGTAAAGTGACCACATTGCCAACAAACCGTTAAGCAATTTGGAGCGATAGTGCGCCGTTATGGCCGTCTCGGGCGTTAGCGTATTCGCACGGGGCCTCACCAGTGAGCGTTCAGATGAAAACACTGCTCTTGTCGTGCCTGCTTGGCTTCGGTCTCGTCGCGACGCCCGTCGTCTCGGCCGATGCACAGGAGCGTGCGCGCTCCAGACCCCTGAATGTGCCCGTCTACAAAAAGCAGTACCGGGGCGGCTACTCGTACCGCAAAGCCGATGCGATCGACACGCGCAAGTTCACCGATCCGACGCTCGGCCAGCAGTCTCAGGGCGGTCCGTTCGACAGCGGCTACTTCTTCGAGACTCCGCGCGGCCCTTACGGCGGGACTTCGCCGTATATGCAATAGGGGTGTTGCGAGATCGAAGCTGCAAGCTCGGACGTGCGCTCAGTTCCATATGATCTGAGCTTGAACGTCTGCAGCCAAGGCTCCGCTCACAGCAATATAATGCGTCCCGCCGCCTGTGGAGATGGCGACCCATGCATATCCAGCGCTGTCGAACGTCTGCGTTGACGATTGATAGGCGGCAGAGAGCACCAGCCAGTCGGCGGTTCCCGTCGATGCTGCATCGAAATCTCCGATGAAATCGAGGACGCCTGCCTCTGCACCATCTGCCGTCGCGTAGAAATAGTCGCCGCCAGAACCGCCCAACGCGTAATCGTTGCCGGCTCCGAAAAATAAGGCATCGGCACCGCCGTCGCCCATCAGGACGTCGTCACCTGCTCCGCCGACCAGCACGTCGTTACCATCGCCGCCCGATAGAAAGTCGGCGCCGGCCTCCCCCATGACATAGTCGGCGCCGGCTTCGCCCCATGCGAAATCGTTACCGTCGCCAAGGGCCAGGAAATCCGCCCCGCCTCCACCCAACAGGACGTCGGCACCGGCCTCTCCGAATATCAGGTCGTCTCCGGCGTCGCCGTAGCCGTAGTCGTCACCGCTGCCCATGAGCGCGATGTCGTTACCGGCGCCGCCCCACGCCGTGTCGTTGCCACCCTCGCCGAAGATGAGGTCGGCGCCGTCACCGCCGATAAGCGCGTCTGCTCCGTCACCACCCCAGAAGCGGTCATCTCCACCTTCGCCGACCAGTTGATCGTTTCCGGCAAGGCCGAGGAAGATGTCCGCACCATCAGCGCCACGGAAAATATCGCCCTGAGGTCCGAACGCTGAGCCGGAGGCGTAGTTCGTCCCGAAAAAAGTGACCCCCTCGCCGTAGAGCAAGTCCGCCAACGCCCCGCGATCGCCGCTGTTGATCGCCCCCACCAAAGCTGCAGCGGGAATACTGAACCCCCACGCTTCGCTAATGGGCACCTGGACGTATGACGTTCCGGAAATACCACTGAACCGCGCAACAAAACGCTCGGACAATGTGATGCCAGTCACGTTTCCGGTAAACATTCCGTTGCTATATACGAGAAGGTCGCCCGTCAGAACTATCCGCTGTCCCGACGCATTGTTCGTCGCATAGGTACCGGGCGCCAACTCGACGACCGAACTCCATGGCGCCATGCGTGAAACAGGGTCGGCATCCGCGACAAAGAAATCGCTTGGTGCCACATAGCGCACGTTCGCCAAAAATAATTCTCCCGTCCCAAATCAACATCAGCAAGCAATCAAAGCTAGAAGGCCAGCCTATCACTTCCCCCGCATTGGTGCCAGGACGTCGAAAATGCGCTCGTCAAGCTGGGTGCGCTCGCCGGTGGGGTGGATCGACTGGATGCAGACGTGGTCGGCGCCGGCGTCCCAGTGGGCCTGGATGCGCTGACGGATCGCGGCCTCGTCGCCCCACACGATGTTGGCGTCGATCAGGCGATCCGAGCCACCGTCAGCCATGTCCGACTGGTTGAAGCCGAGTCGGCGCCAGTTGGCGCAGTAGTTCTCCATGGCGATGTAGGGCGCGAGCGCGACGCGGGCACCGGCACGAGCGCGGACGGGATCAGTCTCGAGCATGACCATCTGCTCGGGGGCCAGGATCTTGCCCGGCCCGAGGATCTTCCGCGCCTCGGCGGTGTGCTCCGGCGTTACGCAATAGGGATGCGCGCCGTCCGCCATCTCGGCAGCAAGCTTCAGCATCAACGGGCCGAGAGCGGCGATGACCACCTTCGGCTTCTCCTTCGGCGCGGGAGCTGCGTAGGCCGCTTCCTGCATGCCCTTCAGGTAGGCGCGCATCGCCGGCACGGGCTTCTCGTACTCGTGGCCGCGCAGGCCCGTCACCATCGGCTTGTGCGAGACGCCGAGGCCCAGCAGAAAGCGACCGCCGGACTGCTCGTTGAGGCCATGCAGCGCGGCGTTGGCCGAGACCGCGTCGCGGCCGTACATGTTGGCGATGCCCGTCGCAATGTTGAGCCGCGTGGTGTTGGCTAGCATCCAGGAGGCGTTGACGAGGACGTTGCGGCCGCGGCTTTCCGGCATCCACAACGTCTCGAATCCGCGCGCCTCGATGCGGCGGGCGAAGGCGGCGGCGTCGTTGGCGGACAGCGCGTCGAGCGAGGCCCATACGCCGAGCTTGCCGAGGTTCATGCGTCGGTTCTCCTGGATTGTTACTGGCAGCTGCCGACCCATGGCCGGCAGCCGTATCACGATGAATGTCCGGCGGAGCGGCTCAACCCCTGAACTGCCGGCGATCGCCCGCGCGGAGCCAAAGCCGCAGGAGATGGCGCCGCTTCTCCGGTTCGTCGAAATCGACGTAGGGCGTGCGCCCATGAACAATCGTGCGGTTGTTCAGGATCTGGATCTGGCCGCGTTCCATCCAGAAGTCGTGGCGGTGGGCGGGATCCGTGAGGAAGTCGTTGATCACATCCACCGCGGCGCGCCCGGCGTTGTCGAGCACCTGCCCGGTTTTCTCATAGCCGCGCTTGATGATCTTGGCGTTCATGCGGATGCGCAGACCGCCCTTCTCGATGGCGAAGATCGGCAGCCAGTTATTGGCATCGGCGGCCTGATAGTCGCGCTTGTCGCGATAGAACGGCTGATACAAACGCTCCAGCAGCTCGGGATGGTGTTGGCGAACGTGGTTGTGCGCGGCATAGGCGCTGGCGAGCGAACTCTTGCCGCCTTCGCGCGCCGTCTGCAGGCAAAGCAGCGACAGGTAGTTGGCCGGCGCCTCACCCATCGAGCTGTCGTTGTGCATGTCGAGACCCTGGGGCGTCAGTGCCTCGCGGGTATCCATCGTGTAGTCCTGGCCGTCGTAACGGACATCGTAGATCATCTTGCCCGACCACTCCTGCGCGACGGGCGGCTCAATCAGGCTGCCGAGAAGCCAATAAACATCGGTCAACTCCTGCTGCTTCCAGCGGTCCACCGGCAGGCGATCGAGGATGACGAAGCCCAGGCCATCGTCGAGCTGCCGCTTGACGCCTTGCATCATGCGGCGGCAAGCATCCAACTGGAAATGCTGGGGGACCAGGATCAAAGTCGGCACCGGCGCCTTGCGTTGTTCGGCAACCACCTGATCGAGCTCCGCCAGACACTCGGGAGAGAGCTTGACGACGAACTCGGCGTCCGCCACGTCGGGGCCGTGCCACGCGCGCGGACGGGGCACAATGCCGTCGAGCATCCGTGGCCGGTCGATCGTCGCCGTTCCAGTGATCTGCACGTTCATGGGCTGTCTCCTCGTCGCTCGCTTCTTGTGAACCTAGTCGAGCTCGGCCTTACCGCTTCCAATCCTGCTTGATGAGATCTGCTGCCTTCTCCGCGATCATGATGGTGGCGGGATGGATGTTGGACGACGGGACCATCGGCATCACCGAGGCGTCGACGATGCGCAGTCCCTCAATGCCGCGCACCTTCAGATCGGGGGTCGTCACAGCTTTCTCGTCGGTGCCCATGCGGCAGGTTCCGGACGGGTGATAGACGGTCGAGGCGTTGTTTCGGATGTACTCCTTGAAGTCATCCTCGGTCTTCACCTCGGGACCAGGCAGGTACTGCTCGTCGATGAGAGACTTGAAAGGCTCGGTCTCGACGATCTGCTTGGCGATGCGCCAGCCTGCGAGCATCATCCGCCAGTCCTCGTCGTGGGTCATGTAGTTGGCGTAGATGCGCGGCGGGAAGCGGCCCTCCTGATCGCGCAGCTTGATCTCGCCGCGCGAGTGGGGGCGGCAGACGCAGAAGTTGAACATAAAGCCTGGGAACTTGTGCAGGCCGGCCTTGAAGGCGCCCTCGGTCGAGAAATTGGCGCACTGGAACTGCAGGTCCGGCACGGGCTCGGATGGCCGCGACTTGACGAACATGGTTGCTTCGGTCGCGCCGACGGCAAGCTGGCCGGATTGCTTGAGGGCGTACTCCATGGCCATTTTCGCGGACTGGAGCGGATTGCGAGAGACCTCGTTCAGGGTGCCTGGAATCCTGGTTTTGAAGACCATGCGGACCAACAGGTGATCCTGCAGGTTCTTGCCGACGCCAGGAAGATCGTGGACGACGTCGACGCTCATGGTTTTGAGCTCGTCGGCGGGACCGACGCCGGACGCCAGCAGTAGCACCGGCGAGTTGATCGAGCCGCCGGAAAGAATGACCTCTCGGCGCGCGCGGATGTAGCGCTTCTTGCCCTTCTCCTCGATTTCGACGCCGACCGCGCGCTTGCCTTCGAAGATGATCCGCAGCGCCTGGGCGTTGGTCTTGAGCGTGAGATTGCGGCGGTTGAGGTTGGGCTTCAGGTAGCCGACGGCGGTCGAGACCCGTCGCCCCTTGCGCACATTGAGCTGCACGAGACCGACGCCGTCGATCTTCTCGCCGTTGAAATCGTCGTTCTTCGGGATCTGGAGCCGGGTCGCGGTCTCGACAAAGGCGCGCGCAGGGGTGGACGGGTTTTTTATATTCGAGATGTGCATCGGCCCGCCCTGGCCGCGCCACTGGTCGGCGCCGGGCTCGTTGTGCTCGCTCTTTTTGAAATAGGGGAGCACGTCCTTGTAGCCCCAGCCCTCGGCGCCGAGACGCTCCCATTCGTCGAAGTCGGAGGGCGCGCCGCGCAGGAAGACGAGGCCGTTGATCGAGCCAGAACCGCCGAGCACTTTGCCACGTGGCCAGATTACGGAGCGGCCGTTGAGGCCAGGCTCAGGCTCAGTGGCATAGCCCCAGTTGTAGCGCGCATTCGGGACGATCTTGCCAAAGCCCAGTGGGATATGGATCCAGGGGTTGCGATCCCGGCCGCCGGCCTCGAGCAGGCAAAGGGTCACTGAGGGGTCCTCTGTCAG
>LNDR01000182.1 GCA_001464755.1 Rhizobiales bacterium Ga0077524 | reverse complement strand
CCACCACCACATCGTACTCCTCCTCGAAAACCACACCCTTCGTCATGTCCATCCCTGTCGATGCCTCATTCTCACCGGCCGAGCCGGAGCGTCATGCGAGCACAATTCACGGGCGGCGACCAGCCCCGGAAGAGGGGCTTTGCTAACTCTTCAGCCGGTAGCCCGTGCGGAAGATCCACCACACGACGGCCAGGCAGAAGACCAGGAAAACAAGTGTCAGCGCGAGGCACAACAGCACGTCGACGTCGGCCTTGCCATAGAAGCTCCAGCGGAAGACGTTGACCAGGTAGACGACGGGGTTGGCAAGGCTGACCCAGCGCCAGAACGGCGGCAGAACATCGATCGAGTAGAACGTGCCGCCCAGAAATGTCAGCGGCGTTATGATGAGCAGCGGGACGAGTTG
>LNDR01000181.1 GCA_001464755.1 Rhizobiales bacterium Ga0077524 | reverse complement strand
CCTGTGAAGCAGCGCCGGACAAGTTGAGGAGCCGCGACAGCGGCAGGTAGATGTCCTCGACCTCCGCAATCGAAAGCTCCTCGATCACACCCGAGAGAGATTCGAGATCGCGCGGGACGAGCGTCATGGGCGTATCCGCGCGCAGGCGCGCCCACTCCTCGCGCGTGAAGTGGCGGTAGGGCGAGTATTGCAGTCCGGCTAGCTGGTCCGGTCGCATGGCCTCCGCCTCGAGCAGATCCTGCACAAACTCGATCCTCTTCCTAGCTACAAGGCCGTCTACGACCCACGGGATGCCTTCTCGTCGACTCCCGAAGTGCCTGCCCGGCCGTCAAGGATCGCCAGAACGTCGGCGAGCCGGATATTGCGCGATTCGAGAAGCACGAGGAGATGATAGAGGAGATCGGCTGCTTCCGCCTTCAACGCAGCGTCGTCCTGGTGAACGGCCGCGATCACGGTCTCCACGGCCTCCTCACCAAGCTTCTTGGCGCAGCGCGCGGGGCCGGCGTCCAGGAGCTGGCGCGTGTAAGACCGGTCGGAGGTTGCGTCCCTGCGGGCTCGTATCGTCGACTCGAGCCGCTCCAGTGTATCGCTTGCCATGAGTCTCCTGCCTCGGCTCGCCCGATGACCGAGGCGCTATCGAGACGAGACGCGCGCCTATCGTCAAGAGTGGATTGCGAAAAAAGAAAAGGACCTGCCGAGGCAAGTCCTACTCTCTCGACGTGGGCCGCCGCGATCTAGCCGCCGTTGGCACCGAGAATGCGCAGCCGGAGGTAGTCGAGCTGGTCGAAATTGCCGTACTTGATCTGCAGCACGCCACTCTCGCCGGAGCCGCGCTTGATCTCGATCTTCAGTCCGAGGCTATCGGCCAGCTCCTTCTCGAAGGCGCGCGTGTCGGCATCCTTCTCGCGTTTGCCGCGCCCCTCGTTGGGGTTCTCCAGCGCGTGGACGAGTGCTTCCACCTCACGCACGTTCATATCGCGAGCGACGATGCGATCAGCGAGTGCCTCGGCATCCTCGCGGCCGACCAGCGCGCGAGCGTGTCCGGCCGTCAGCTTGCCTTCGCGCACGAAGGTTCGGACTTTGTCCGGCAGCTTCAGAAGGCGCAGCGTATTGGCGACGTGGCTGCGGCTCTTGCCGATCACCTCAGCCAGGCGCTCTTGCGTGTAGCTGAAGCGGTCCATCAGGTCGTGGTAGCCCGACGCCTCCTCGATAGCGTTCAGGTCGGAGCGCTGGACGTTCTCGATAATGGCGAGCTCGAGCATCTCCTGGTCGTTGAGATCGCGGATGATCACGGGGATCGTATGCATCCCCGCTCGCTGTGCCGCCCGCCAGCGTCGCTCGCCGGCGACGATCTCGTAGCCCCCTGCCTCGGCGGCGCGGACGATAATCGGCTGGACGAGCCCCTTCTGGCGGATCGATTCCGCCAGCTCGGTCAGGTCCTCCTCGTCGAAGTCCTTGCGCGGGTTCAGCGCGCTCGAGGCGATCATGTCGATGGCCACGACCTTATGCTCGCCTTCGGGCGGCAAGCGCGGCTGCTGGCCGACACTGGTCGTCTCCCCGATCAACGATGCCAGACCGCGACCGAGCCTGCTCCTTTGAACCGGCAATGGCGCCGACGACATGCCGTCTCTCCTCCCCACCCAATCGTTCATTCGCAACCCAGCATCTTTAGACGCCTCACGCCGCACGCAACTCCCGTTCGCGCGCGATCAGCTCGCGGGCGAGATCCATGTATGCTTCCGAGCCCTTGCACTTGTGGTCGTAAACGAGGATCGGCATGCCGTGCGAAGGAGCCTCGGCGACCTTGATATTGCGCGGAATGATGGTGCCATAGACCTTCGAGCCGAAGAACTCGCGGACGTTGTCGGCGACCTCACGCGAGAACTGCATGCGCTCATCGTGCATGGTGAGGACTACGCCTTGTATGTCGAGTGTCGGATTGAGCGTGGCGCGCACCTGCTCGATCGTCTCCGAAAGCTGCGAGATGCCCTCCAGCGCAAAGAACTCGGTCTGGACCGGTACGAGGACGGCGTTAGCGGCCACGAGGGCATTCAAGGTCAGCAGATTGAGCGACGGAGGGCAGTCGATCAGGATGTAGCCGTATGGACCGTCAATTGGCGGATTTGCGGTGAGCGCGGCTATGGCATCACGCAAGCGGAACGGCTTGGAGTTGTCACCCCAAAGCTCGGTGTCGAGCCCCACGAGATCGGAATTCGCCGGGACGATGGCAAGCCCCGGAACCGCGGTTCGCAGGCTCGCGCCGGCAAGCGACGTCGCTCCCATGAGCACGTCGTAGGTCGTCACGGAGCGGCGCTCGGGTGGAATGCCGACTCCGGTCGAGGCATTGCCCTGGGGGTCGAGGTCAAGGATCAGGACGCGCTCGCCGACGGCCGCCAGGGCCGTGCCGAGGTTTATGGCCGTCGTGGTCTTGCCCACGCCGCCCTTCTGATTGGCGACCGCCAACACGCGGGGTGCCAGATTGCCTGCTCCTGCCACGATCTCAGCCCTCCGCTCTGACCGCCGGCGCCGACATCACGACGATGCCGGCATCAGGTTCGGTCCGACTCGGTACCAGCTCGTACGAGAACTCGAAGGAACGCTTGGCGGCGGCCAGCTCGGCCTCAACGCCTCGGCCCTTCATAAAGAGGCCGCAACCCGACGCCTTCAACAAGGGCGACGCCAACTCGATCAGCTTGTCGAGCGGCGCCAGCGCACGTGCTGACACGACGTCGGCCGATGCAAGCATACCGCGAGTCGCCGCTGACTCGATGCGCATGCACAGGATGTCCACAGAGATCGTCGCCGTCAGGCCGGTGCGGCGAACGACCTCGGCAAGGAATGCGGCCTTGCGCTGGTCGCTCTCGATGAGCACGAACCTGGGGCGGGGAGCAGGGACATCCGCGTGGAGGATAGCCACGACGAGGCCGGGAAATCCGGCTCCGCTGCCGAGGTCGGCCCACGTCTGACCCGCCAACGGGGCGAGGTCCACGATCTGCGCGCTGTCGGCGAAATGGCGGTGCCAGACGTCCGGGATGGTGCTCGGCGCCACGAGATTAATGCGCTTCTGCCAAAGCGCGAGCGTGTCGGCATAGATCTTCAGGCGCTCGATCGTCTCAGCTGTCACGCCGAAGGCAGACGCGAACGCCGCGGATCCAGAAACATGGGGCAATGTCGGCTTCGAACCTGGCGACGTGGCCCTCGTCATGCGGACCTGCGTTGCGGACGCTTGGCGTGAGCGAGCAGGAGGAAGAGAGCCGCTGGAGTCATGCCATCGATGCGGGCGGCCTCGGCCAGGGTGGCGGGGCGCCGTGCAATCAGCTTCTGGCGGATCTCGGCGGAGAGACCAGCGATGGCGGCTATGTCAAGCTCCGCAGGAATCGGAGTCGCCTCGTCGCGGCGCAGGGCAGCGACATCGGCGTCCTGGCGCTCGACGTAGGCGGCATAGCGGGCGTCGGTCTCGAGTTGACCAGCGATCGCCTGGGAGATCGCCGCGAGCTCCGGCCAGACGGCGGTCAGGCGGGCGAGATCGATCCCGGGCAGGGCCATCAACTCGAACGCCGAGCGCCGCCGGCCGTCGCGGTTGACCTCGAAACCGTGGCGAGACGCTTCGTTGGGGGTGAGCGACAGCTCGCTGAGGAGGGTTCGGCCAGCCGCCAGGTCACTGGCCTTGGCGGCGAAAGTCGCGACTCGCCGAGCACCGACGCACCCCATCTCGAGGCCCAAGGGGGTGAGGCGCTGGTCGGCGTTGTCGGCGCGAAGCCGGAGACGGAACTCCGCCCGCGACGTGAACATGCGGTAGGGCTCGCTTACACCGCGCGTGACGAGGTCGTCGATCATCACGCCGACATAGGCATCGGCGCGGGACACGACGAGTCCGGCACGGCGGCCGGATGCACGCAAGGCGGCGTTGATGCCAGCAATCAGCCCCTGGGCGCCGGCCTCTTCGTAACCCGTGGTGCCGTTAATCTGACCGGCCAGGTAGAGCCGTGGAAGGCGGCGGGCCTCCAGAGTCGGGTCCAACTCGCGCGGGTCGACATAGTCGTATTCGATGGCATAGCCAGGACGGATGACTGCCACCTGCTCAAGGCCGGGAATGGTGCGGAGAAATGCGTCCTGCACTTCAGCAGGAAGCGAGGTGGAGATGCCGTTCGGATAAACGGTGTGGTCATCGAGGCCTTCCGGCTCGAGGAAAATCTGATGTGATGCGCGGTCGGCAAAGCGGACAACCTTGTCCTCGATCGAGGGGCAATAGCGCGGGCCGGTGGACCGAATGCGGCCGGAGTACATGGCCGAGCGGTCGAGGTTGGCGCGGATGATGGCGTGCGTCGCCTCGGTGGTTTCCGTCACGCCGCATTCGATCTGTGGCGTTGTGATGTGCGTGGTGAGGAACGAGAAGGGTACCGGCGGGTCGTCCCCGGCTTGCATCTCCAGCTGATCCCATCGGATCGTGCGGCCATCGAGACGTGCCGGTGTGCCGGTCTTCAGACGGCCAAGCCTCAGACCCAGCGCCTCGATGCGCTCGGCCAGCGCGACAGCCGGCGCCTCACCGAAGCGGCCGGCGGGGATCTGCACTTCCCCCATGTGAATGAGGCCGCGAAGGAACGTGCCGGTGGTGAGCACGACCGCACCTGCGCGGATCTCGCGCCCGTCGGCAAGCCGAATGCCAGCCACCTCGCCGGCATCGACCAGCAGATCTTCGACGCTGCCCTCGATCACATCGAGGTTGTCGGTCGTGCGAACAGCGGCCTGCATGGCTTGACGATAGAGCTTTCGGTCAGCTTGCGTGCGCGGACCCTGGACGGCGGGTCCCTTGGACCGATTGAGCAAGCGGAACTGGATGCCGGCGGCATCGGCAACGCACCCCATCAGTCCGTCGAGGGCATCAATCTCCCGGACCAAGTGTCCCTTGCCGAGCCCACCGATGGCGGGATTGCAGGACATCTCTCCGATCTTCGAGAAAGCGTGGGTGACGAGTGCCGTCCGGGCGCCCATTCGGCCAGCCGCGGCGGCTGCCTCGGTCCCGGCATGGCCACCGCCCACGACGATGACATCAAAGGCCACTTCTGCGGCAATACTGGTCGGTTTGTCGCTCATGGGTGCGTTCTAGCGGAGCGGCGCGCGCCGCGCATCATTTGCGAGCATCTGAATCCCGATTGGCGTTGGGTAAAGCGCCAGTCGTGACCCGACGCGCGCTCGCACGCCGCGCATGTTTCACGTGAATCAGTGGTTACCCTCTCGCTTTTCCACAAGTTGTTTCACGTGAATCATCGATTGCGCACAGACTTCAACGCCGCGACTCGCTAATCCAGAAGAATGACTCTTGACGTTTCACGTGAAACATGAAGCGAGAATCAGACTTTTACTTGCCGATGCAGAAGCGCCCAAAGATCTGGCCAAGTACCTCCTCGGCATCAACGCGGCCGGTGATGCGCCCTAGCGCATCTGCTGCAAGTCGAAGATCCTCGGCGGCAAGCTCGGCCGCTGGTCGCTCTACTGACAGGTAGCGGCTCAATGCTTCGGCAGAGGCATGCAACGCTAGCCGGTGGCGTTCCTGGGTCGGCACGACGGCGGACGCCGGGCCATCGAAGGAGGCTTGCAGCAATGAGGTGATGCGCTCCAGCAGCTTGCCAATGCCCGCGCCGCTCAGCGCCGATAGGTAGATTGGCGTCGCCGCCGAGTCGGTCGAGGCCGCTGCCGGAGTTGAGGCGCTGCCAGACTGCATCAGGTCGGACTTGTTCATGGCGACGACGAGGCTCGTCTCTTCGGTGGTCAGGTCCGGAGGAGGCAGGCTTGGCGCCGTCGCATCGGTGACCCAGACGACGAGATCGGCTGTGTTTGCTCTTTCGCGGGTCCGGCGTATTCCCTCGCGTTCGACGGCGCCTGTAGCCTCGCGCAACCCGGCCGTATCGGCGACGATGACAGCATAGCCGGCGAGATCAAGATGGACCTCGAGTACATCGCGGGTAGTGCCCGGCTCAGACGAGACGATGGCGACATCCCGTCTCGCCAGTGCGTTCAGGAGACTTGATTTTCCGACGTTGGGAGCGCCGGCAAGGACGACCTTGTAGCCATCGCGGATGATCTCGCCGCGATGAGCGCCCGAAAGGTGGCGTTGCAGGTCAGCGAGGAGTGGGCGGCACATCTCTCGGGCGCGTTCGAGGGCGTCCGCGGCGACATCAGGCTCGTCGGAGAAATCGATTGCCGCCTCGGTGAGCGCGCGGGCCTCGAGGAGGTTCTGGCGCCAGCCATCGCAGAGGCGGGCGAATGCACCACCCGCCTGAGCCAAGGCCTGGCGCCGCTGCGCGTCGGTTTCGGCATCGATGAGGTCGGCCAAACCCTCGGCTGCGGTCAGATCGATCTTGCCGTTGAGGAACGCGCGACGCGCAAACTCGCCCGGCTCGGCCAGGCGGCAGCCTGGAAGCGTGCTGAGGGCTCGGAGCACGCTGGAGACGACGGCGGGACTGCCGTGGAGCTGCAACTCGGCGATGTCCTCGCCCGTCTCGCTGGATGGTCCTGCAAAGAAGAGAACCAGCGCCGCATCGAGCAACTCACTCGACACTGGATCAACGATCCGGCGAAAAGCGGCGCGGCGTGGCGGCGGGCACGGCGCGGCCATGCGCTCGAGCACGAGACGGGCCGATGGCCCTGAAATTCGGATCACGGCCACGCCAGCCCGGCCACGGCCGCTCGAGAGGGCAAATATGGTTGGCTGGTCGGACATGGGGCCTCGCTTCGTTGCCGCCTGGGCATCGCTCAACTATTCCAATAGGAGCCGGTGCCAAGGATGACCAGATGCACGACTTGATCGACGCGCCATGAATGGCTCAAATCACCTGATGCGCAGATCCTCCCCCGTCCCCTACTCCAATTACGGCACCAGACCACCGCATGCCGAGCCCGGCCAGAGGATCGGGCTGCTCGGCGGCTCGTTCAACCCGCCTCATGCCGCGCATCGGCTGATTACGGACATCGCGCTGCAACGCCTCGCGCTGGACCGGGTCTGGTGGATCGTGACGCCGGGCAACCCGCTGAAAAGCCGAGCCGAGCTACTGCCATTGAACGAGCGGGTCGCGCTGGCGCGTTCGCTCGTGGATGATCCGCGCGTCGTCGTCACGGACTTCGAGAAGGGTCTCGGCACGACATTCACCGCCGCAACGCTCGCATCCCTGCGGTTGCGCCATCGAGGCGTGCACTTCGTCTGGCTGATGGGGGCGGATTGCCTCGCCGAGTTCCATCGCTGGCGCAACTGGCGGCAGATCTTCGAGACGCTACCGATTGCCGTCTTCGATCGTCCTGGCTGGCGGCTGCCGGCGCTATCGTCCAAGAGTGGCCGCGCCTTCGCCAGTCGCCGGATGCCCGAGAAGGACGCTCGCAAGCTGGCTCTCGCGCAACCGCCGCGGTGGACGTACCTATCTGGGCCGACGATGCGTCTTTCTTCGACGCAGATCCGGCTCGCGAGCAGGGCGGGAGCAATTTCGGGCGTCGAGACGAAAGCCAATCGCGTTCGCGGTACTTGAAAGGTGCGGCATTGTCGGCATATGCTTGACCGGGGCGTCGACATGTGTCCATGCCCTCGCAAGGTCGGCCCCGATCGTGGGGAGACCATCAGCAGAAGCCCAACGGGTCAGCTCCGACGGGGTGGAATGCCGAAGAGGATACGCAACCGAAGATGAGAACCGCCACAGGGGCAGCCCGCGAGGGTGTGCCTCCCGCCGAGGTCATGTCCACCGCAAGGGCCTCGGAAGACCTGCTCAAGCGGATCCTGGTTTGGCTCGATGACGCCAAAGCCGAGGAAATCGTCACGATCGACCTCAAGAACAAATCGTCGATCGGCGACTTCATGATCATCGCCACAGGGCGCTCGGATCGGCATGTGGGTGCTATTGCCGATATGCTTCAGCGCAGCCTGAAGGACGAGGGTCACGGGCGTGTGCGCGCCGAGGGGATGCCCCAGTGCGACTGGGTTCTGGTCGATACCGGGGACATCATCGTCCACGTGTTCCGGCCCGAGGTACGCGAGTTCTACAATTTAGAGAAGATGTGGTCGGCGGATCGCAGCGGTGACGCCACCGCGCATTGAGGCTGTTGCGGCTTGCTCGGGTGTCATCCGGGGCGTGAGCCCGGAGCAGGCCGGGGTGACGGGGAACGATGGAATTCGCATGCGCCTAATTCGGCACTGCGATGCGCGGCGCTTCACTGTCCAGCCTTCAGCCCCTGAGCGTGCGGAGACATGGGTCCCGGTGACAAGCACCGGGATGACAGGGATATGCGCATTTCCATCATCGGCGTCGGACGGTTGAAGGACGATGCCGAGCGGGTGCTCGTCGATCGCTACCTCGAACGTCTGAAGGGTGCGCGGGGCGTCGGGATCGGGCCGGTGTCCGAGAAAGAGCTACCGGAAGCCCGACAGTCGACGGCTGTGGAGCGGCAGAGCTTCGAGGCACAGCGCCTGATGAAGCTCACTGAGGGCGCCGATTCTCTCGTGGTGCTCGACGAGCAGGGTAAGTCTCTGACCAGCCACGCTTTTGCCAAATGGATCGGGTCCGAGCGCGACCGTGGCGTAAAGCACATGGCGTTTCTGCTCGGCGGGCCGGACGGCCACGGCGCAGACGTGCTTGCTGCTGCAAGTCTGCGGCTGTCGCTCGGCTCGATGACCCTGCCGCACGGCCTCGCGCGCGCAGTGCTGGCCGAGCAGATCTACCGGGCCACCACGATCCTCGCGGGGCATCCGTATCATCGGGGGTAGGGGTGGGAAGCTCGCACG
>LNDR01000180.1 GCA_001464755.1 Rhizobiales bacterium Ga0077524 | reverse complement strand
AGAAACGCGTGTGCCGTATTCACGTACTCGGTGATAACCACACGCGCCGGAACATCCTTGCGCTCGATCAGCTCCAGCGTTGCGACGCGAAGAACAGCACGCAGGATCGAGTCGATCCGCGTCAGCCGCCAGCCTTCAGCCAGTTGCTGATCGATCATCGGATCGATCTCCCGCTGGCGGCGCACAACGCCGCGAATGAGGCTCCGGAAGAAATCCCGATCCGCACTCGCCAGTGTCTGATCCTCGGCGTCGGGTCCGAACCGAAATGCTTCGAACTCGCCGATGACAGCGTTCAGGTCGGTCGCCGCCATATCCATCTGATAGAGAGCCTGCACGGCCGCCACACGCGCCGCCGTGCGCGGCGCCAGTGGCTGAGCGGTTGCAGGCTCGCCGATCACGATTGTCGCTCATCGAACTGTCGCCGGATCTCGATCAGCCTGAGGCACGCCCGAGCCGCATCGCCGCCCTTGCCCTCGCGCCCGCCACGTGCCCGCGCCAGCGCCTGCTCCTTCGTGTCGACCGTCAGGATGGCGTTGCCGACCGGCAACCCTGTCTCCTCGGCCGCCTCGTAGAGCCAGTGGTTGGCATTATTGACCACGATGTCGTAGTGCGAGGTCTCGCCACGGATCACGCAGCCGCACGCCACGACGCCGTCGAACTCGAAGACGCCGTCGCCCAGCATCACGAGCACCTGTGGAATCTCGAGCGCGCCCGGCACCGCGATGCGCTCGTAGCGGGCGCCAGCCGCCTCGATCTCGCCCACGGCGCCAGCGAGCAGCTCGTCCGCGATATCGTCGTAATAGCGCGCCTCGATGATGAGGATGTTGGCGCCTTCGATCCGGCCTTCCGGTCCGCCGCTGCCCGTTCCCTTGCCCGCCATCGCCTACTCGATCCTCCGTTTGCCAACGATGCTGAGCCCGTAGCCCTCTAGACCGACGTAGCGCGATTGCAGCTGGTTGCTCAAGAGGATCATCTCGCGCACGCCGAGATCGCGCAGGATCTGCGAGCCAATCCCGATCTCGACGAGCCGGCGCTCCTCGCTGCGCCCGGCCCGGGGATCCGGCGAGCTGGTCCCGATCCATTCCGAAACCGAATGCGGCCTGAGGTCGCGAATGAGGACGATCACGCCGCGCCCCTCGCGGGCGATCAGCTCCATGGATTTTTGGACGAGAGAACTGCGCTCGTCGCCGCCACCGATTCCGAGCAGATCCGCCGCAACACTGACGGCATGCACCCGCACCAGCACGGGCCCAGGCTCTGCCAGATCCCCCCTGACCAGCGCAAGGTGCTCGACCGGATCGACAGTCGTCACATAGGTGTAGAGGTCGAAGCCACCACCGTAGACGCTGTCTACCCGCGTCTTGGCCGTTCGGTCGACGATCCGGTCGTTCTTCAGCCGATAGGCGATCAGATCCTCGATCGTCCCGATCTTGAGGCCGTGACGCTGTGCGAACGGAACCAGGTCCGGCATCCGCGCCATGGTACCGTCATCGTTCATGATCTCGCAGATGACGCCCGAGGGATAAAGCCCAGCCAGCCGCGCGAGATCCACCGAGGCCTCGGTATGACCTGCCCGCACCAGCACGCCCCCTTCCCGCGCCACGAGCGGAAAGACATGCCCAGGCGAGACGATGTCGTTGTGATCCTTGGTCGGGTCGATCGCGGTGGCGATGGTCAACGCACGGTCGTGGGCCGAGATGCCCGTCGCAATGCCCTCGCGCGCCTCGATCGAGACGGTGAACGCCGTCCGGTTCCGCGCCCGATTGTTGCGCGTCATGTACTCCAGGCGAAGCTGATCGGCCCGCTGTTCGTTGATCGACAGGCAAATTAGCCCGCGGCCGTGTTTGGCCATGAAATTGATCGCCTCGGGCGTCGCCATCTGACCGGCAACGACCAGGTCGCCCTCGTTCTCGCGATCCTCGGCATCGACCAGAATGATCATCCGCCCATTGCGGAAATCCTCGAGGACGTCGTCAATGGGCGAGATGAAACCCTTGCCCTCGGCGTATTCCACTCTCTTCATGGTCGGTGATCCCAACTCTCAGCCGCGCATCTCGAGCAGGCGCGCCACATAGCGCGCCAGCGGGTCGATCTCGAGGTTCACGCGGTCGCCGATGCTCTTTCTGCCCCAAGTCGTGACCGACAGGGTGTGAGGAATGAGATTGATGCCGAAACGAGCGCCATCGACCTCGTTGACGGTAAGCGACGTTCCGTCGAGCGCAACCGAGCCCTTCGAGGCGATGTAGCGCGCCAGCTCGGCCGGGGCCTCGAACGTGAATCGACGAGACTCGCCATCCGTCCGAATGTCGCGAATGACGGCGACCCCATCGACGTGGCCCATCACGATGTGCCCCCCGAGTTCGTCGCCGGCCTTGAGCGACCGCTCGAGGTTGACGCGCCGACCCGGTTTCCAGTCGCCGAGCGTCGTTTTGCCGAGCGTCTCGTTGGATACGTCGAGTTCATAGATGCTGCCGTCGCCACTCGTGCGCATCTCGAGCGCCGTCAGGCAGCACCCGTCGTGCGCGATCGAGGCACCGAGCGCGATGGTATCTGCGTTATAGCCCGAACGAATGGTGAAGCGGCCGCCTTCCCGCGCCACAACCTCGCCAACGTCCGACACGAGCCCCGTGAACACCTCGCAACTCCCATGACAAGCCATCCCGTCGACGCAACGAGACCAGCCGAAGGCCGATCAGATGGCGGCTCCGGCGACGGCCAAGTAACCAGCGTGATCCACGATCCTGCCGCGCGCGCCCGCTTCTAGCAAGGCGCGTTCGCTTGCAGGCAGTGGAGCACTCTTCCACACGCCGTTATCACCCAGAACATGCACGTACACCGTATCGGCAACGACGATCGGGTCGGCCTGACCTGCGATCCTCAATTCGAAACGCACGTCGAACGACGTTCGTCCGAACCGCGACACCCAAGTCTGGATCTCGATCACGTCGTTGAAACGCGCCGGCGCGAACCACTCGATCACTTGCTTCTTGAGCTGGATCTCGAATGAGCCGTCGTAGAGGTTGCGCTTCGGCATGCACGCCATCAGGAACTGCGTGATGCCGAGATCAATATAATCGCCGTAGCGCGCGTTGAATACCACGAGTTGCGTATCACACTCCTGGTAGCGGACGCGGATGTAGTGGCGAAACGGCGGTACTGCAGCAGACGGCGTCATGGTGACTCGCGGCGGTAGACGTGGAGACGATCGGCCCCGAGCGCGCGATGGCGCGACAGCACCGGTCCAAGCTTGTAACGGTCGAAATAGGCGTCCCGATCTCCGGTGACCACCGGTATCGTCGGACCCTCGGCGGTACCCGAGCCCAGGATCAGGCAGACCTCGTCGACGAGCCCTGCGGCCAGGAAGGCATACCACACCGTCGGTCCTCCCTCGACCAGGAGCCGCGTCAGTCCGTTTTGGGCCAGCGTCGCGAGTAACGCCTCGATATCGAGCGAACCGCCATCCATCGTGCCGGCATCGAGCAGCATGGCATCGCCGTGCACCGCGCCGTCGTCCATGACATCGAGAGCTGCCGCCACCCATACGCGCGGCCGCGTCGCGCCTTGCCGGTACACCTTCGCCGTAGACGGGGTGCGCAGTCGCGTATCCAGGACGATCCGGTCAGGCGACCGCGGCGCCAACCCCGGCAACCGGCATGTGAGAGACGGGTCGTCGGCGAGCACGGTCCCGGCCCCGACCATGATGGCATCCGCGCGCGCCCTCAGGAGATGGGCATAGGCCCGCGCCTCGGCGCCCGTCACCCAGACCGGCGCCCCGTCGCCAGCCGCAACCCGGCCGCCGCTGTCGAGCGCCATCTTGAGTTGGACGAATGGGCGCTCCTCGGTCTGACGGAGAATGTGCCCGAGAGTCACCCAGCGGGCCTCCTCCGCGAGATAGCCGACGTCGACCTCGATGCCGGCCGCGCGTAGCTGTGCGAAGCCGCGACCCGAGACGATCGGGTTGGGGTCGGGGATGGCGCAAACGACCCGCTTGAGACCCGCCGCCACCATCGAATCGGCGCAGGTCGGCACCCGCCCCGTATGCGCGCATGGCTCGAGCGTTACGTACATGGTCCGCCCACGTGCCCGCTCCCCGGCGCGGCGCAGCGCCTCCTTCTCGGCATGCGGCCTCCCGCCCGGTTGCGTCCAACCCCGCGCGATCACCTCGCCCGTATCCTCATCGACGATCACGGCTCCGACCGACGGATTTGGCGCCGTCGTGCCAAGCCCGCGACGCGCCATGCGCACCGCGATGGCCATCATCTCCGTATCGAGGCGTTTGCGTTTGTCGCTCATCGTCTTCAGTGCTTGCGCTCCGAGGTCGGCGGCACCCCACCCTCGGCCGTGGGGATCGCCACTTTGGGCGCGCTAGCGATCTCCCCGAGAACCTCCTGGAAGTCGGCCGCCTCGCGGAAGTCGCGGTAGACGGAGGCAAACCGGACATAGGCCACGGCATCGAGGCCGCGCAGCGCCTCCATCACGAGGCCGCCGATCACCGACGATGGCAACTCGCTCTCGCCAATGCTCTCGAGCTGGCGAACGATGCCGGAAATCATTCGCTCCACCCGCTCGGGATCGACTGGCCGCTTGCGTAGCGCCACCTCGATCGATCGCGCCAGCTTGTCGCGATCGAACGGCATACGGCGCCCGGAACGCTTGATGATCACGATCTCGCGCAACTGCACGCGCTCGAACGTCGTGAAGCGGCCGCCGCAGTCCGGACAGACGCGCCGCCGACGAATGGTCGCGTTCTCCTCGGTGGGCCGGCTGTCCTTAACCTGCGTGTTCTCGCCCGAGCAGTAGGGGCAGCGCATCAAGCGTTCTCCGTCGGGCTTGAGCCCGTGTCAGGCCCCCAGGGCCGTGGACCAGCCACGCGCACGAGGTCAGTTGTAGATCGGAAAGCGGGCGCACAGCGCCGTCGCCTGCTCCTTCACACGATTCTCGATCTGAGCGTCACCTGCATCGCCGTTCCGCGCCAGTCCGTCCAGAACCTCGACGATCATACGACCGATTTGCTCGAACTCGCCAACGCCGAAGCCGCGCGTGGTTCCCGCGGGCGTTCCAAGACGTACACCCGATGTCACGAACGGCGAGCGCTTGTCGAACGGCACGCCGTTCTTGTTGCAGGTAATATGCGCCCGCCCGAGCCCTATCTCCGCGGCTTTGCCAGTCAAATCCTTTGCCGACAGATCGACCAGCATGAGATGGTTGTCCGTGCCGCCCGCAACGATCTTGTAGCCGCCGACCTCGACGCTACGGGCGAGCGCCTTGGCGTTGTCCGCCACGGCCTGCGCATAGACCTTGAACTCCGGCCGCAGCGCCTCGCCGAAGGCAACCGCCTTGGCCGCGATGATGTGCATCAGCGGCCCGCCCTGCAGCCCAGGAAACACGGCCGAGTTGATCTTCTTCGCTATTCCCTCGTCGTTGGTCAGGATAAGCCCGCCACGGGGCCCGCGCAGCGACTTGTGGGTTGTCGACGTCACCACGTGCGCATGCGGCACCGGCGAGGGGTGCACGCCTCCTGCGACAAGACCAGCGATGTGCGCCATATCGACCATCAGGTAGGCGCCGACCTCGTCCGCGATCTCACGGAACCGTTTCCAGTCCCAGAACCGCGAGTAGGCCGTGCCGCCAGCGATGATCAGCTTGGGACGTGCCTCGCGCGCGAGCTTGGCCACCACGTCCATGTCGATCTTCTGGTCCTCGGGGCGGACCCCGTAGGGCACCACCTTGAACCACTTGCCGCTCATGTTGACCGGCGAGCCGTGGGTCAGATGGCCGCCGGCATTCAGATCGAGGCCCATGAATGTATCGCCGGGTTGCAGCAGCGCCAGGAACACGGCCTGGTTCATCTGGCTTCCGGAGCTGGGCTGTACGTTGGCGAAGGCGGCGCCGAACAGCCTCTTGGCGCGCTCGATGGCGAGTGTCTCAGCCTCGTCCACGTACTGGCAGCCGCCGTAGTAGCGCTTCCCCGGATAGCCCTCGGCATACTTGTTGGTCATCACCGAGCCAGCCGCCTCCAGCACCGCCCGCGAGACGATGTTCTCGGAGGCGATCAGCTCGATCTCGGTCCGTTGGCGCTGCATCTCGCGATCGATCGTGCCGGCGAGCTCTGGGTCCGCCTCGGCGAGAGTGGCCGTGAAGAAAGCGCGCGCGGCGGCGCTCGACGAGATGGCGGTCATGATCGGGTTCCCAGTGCTATCGCTGCCGCGCCATACCATGGCGCTTGCCCGGCCAACAAGCCGTTGGCGAGCAACAATATGGCAACCCACCCATTCTCCAAGCTCAGGGCTGGGGTTTGACGCCCGCCGCAGCCTGTGCGACCAGCCCCCGCATGCGCCCTGATAGCTCATCCCTCGCTCCCGATTTCATCGGGCGGCTCGACCATCTCCGGTTGACGACGACCGACACGCCCTGGCCGCTCGCGGTGTCCAACGCGCAGGCCATCGCCGACCACTTCGAGCATCGCCGGAACGGCAATCCCGCCTTCTACGACGGCCAGATCTTCGTCCTGCGCCAGCTCCGGCGCGAGCTGGATGCCATCGCAGGGAGCTTCAGCCTGGAGCGCTTCTCGGCGTTCCTATTCTGGCGCGACGGCCTCGGAACCGATTCCGCCGCCCTCGATGGCTTTGCCACCGCTGTCGTGCGCTCGATCGAGGGCCACGTTCTCGTCGGCCGCGCCGCCCTCGACACCTTGAACGCCGGTCGTATCTACCTGCCCGGCGGCTTCATAGATGCCCGCGACAGGCGCCCCGACGGCACCATCGACATCGACGCCAGCGTCGCGCGCGAACTCGCCGAGGAGACCGGCCTGGACGTTGCCCGCCTCACCCGCGTCCCAGGCTATATTGTCGCTCGCCACAGTCGCCATTGCTGCTTTTCGATCGAGTACCGGTCGCCGCTTCCGGCCGAGACCATGATCGAATCCGTTCGGCGTGGCCTCCCACATGCAGGTGACGGCGAGCTGACCGAGGTCGTCGCGATCAGGGACGCTGACGATCTCGCCCGCTACGACGTCCTCGCGCATGCTCGCTTTCTCGTCTCGCATGTGCTCGCCGACACCGTGTGATACCGACATGGGCCTTGGACGCGAAGCCGAATTCCGGCATTGTCGCGGCTCTCGAGACAACGCGGACGGCCCCATGCGATTGCGCTTTCACACGCTCGACGTCTTCACGACCACGCGCTTCGGCGGTAACCCGCTCGCTGTCGTGCTCGACGCAGACGGACTGCCCCCGACCGCCATGCAGTCCATCGCCCGCGAGTTCAACCTCTCGGAGACGGTCTTCGTCCTGAAGGCCGCGAACCCGTCCCACACGGCTCGGATCCGCATCTTCACCCCGAACGCCGAGATCCCGTTTGCTGGCCACCCAACGGTCGGCACCGCCATTCTGCTCGCCGACTTGCGAGCGCCAGATCTCGGCGGTGGTCGCAATGCCATCGTTGCACTGGAGGAGGAAATCGGCGTCGTGCGTGTCGGCGTGCGTGTGCGGACCGGCGAGGCGCCGTTCGCCGAGTTCGACGCACCGAAATTGCCCGTCGACCAGGGCTCCGTACCCGCTATCGAGGATATCGCCGCCGCAGTCGGCCTGATGCAGAGCGAGATTGGCTTCGAGAACCATCGGACCTCGCATTTCTCAGCCGGCTTGCCCTACTACTTCGTCCCCGTTCGCAGCCTCGCCGCGATCGGCCGCGCGCGATCCGTCACGGCCCGCTGGGTTCAGGCGTTCGGCGCTGGCGGGGCGGTTTACGTCTATTGCCGCGAGACCGAGCACAACACCGCCCACTTCCACGCCCGCATGTTCGACCCTGGCCATGGCATTCCAGAGGACCCGGCTACCGGCTCGGCCGTTGCCGCCTTCGCCAGTGTCATCGCGCGCTACGACGAGCCGCCGGGCGGCGAGCACCGGTATGTCATCGAGCAGGGCTTCGAAATGGGCCGGCCGAGCCACATCCAGCTCTCGCTCGTCATGAACGACGGGCACCTGCAAACCGTCCGCATCGGCGGCCATGCGGTGCGCGTGGCGGACGGCGAAATCGAGGTTTGATCCGCGACGGTTGTCGCAACGATCAGCCTTGCATCGTACGGTCACGATCGTGTGGCGCCTTGCCGTGATGCTGGAGCATGCTTGCTGAAGGGGAGCATCATGGCCACGAGCAAGACCAAGCCAACCATGCTGAGCGTGGCTACGTTTCTCGACGGGGTCGCAGATACCCGCAAGCGGGACGACGCCAAAGCTCTGATTGAAATGATGCAAGAGGCAACCGGCGACGAGCCCGTCATGTGGGGGCGGTCGATCGTTGGCTTTGGGAGCTATCGGTACAAATATGAAAGCGGGCGCAAATCAGCGTTGGTGGTCTACATCCTGACGGGGTTCCAGGGCTCAGAAGCACTCCTCGAGAAGCTCGGCAAGCACACGACCGGCAAGTCATGCCTTTACGTCAGGCGTCTCGCCGACGTCGATGCCCGCATCCTGCGCCAACTCGTGGCCGGATCTGTCGCGGCGATGCGGGCGAAATATCCAGGCTAGGCGCCGTGACAGATTGTGATGCTGTGAACGCCAGATAAACAACAGCTTCAGGTCCGGTTTATCCGCAGTGGCGCATAAACGCGTCACGCCTTGCTGCGAGGCGATCGATCGCAGCAAAGACAAGGGATGACACACCAGATGTCCAAGAAGCTCCTCGCTGCCGTCGCGCTCTCCGTTGCCGTTTGCGGTTCGGCGTTCGCGCAGG
>LNDR01000179.1 GCA_001464755.1 Rhizobiales bacterium Ga0077524 | reverse complement strand
AGTCATAGAAGGAGCCTGTCCGCGCGACATTGAGTTGATTGGAGAATCACTGATTCGTGCCTTTAGAACCAGCAAGAAGGACGTGGGAAATGCACTCAGTGCACCACATGTAGTGGGATAAGCCACATGTGGTGTGCTGATCGTATAGCGCGACGGTGCCCTTATCGCCGATCAGGTTCGGTCGGCGGCTGCAAGTACCTCGGCAAACGTCTCGAGTGCCTTGGCCGCGAACGCGCGCATATTGGCAACGCGATCGCCATGTCCGGTCTCGAGCGTGAGCACCCGCTCGACGGAGCCTGTAACGGCAATGCACGTGTGGCCAGCGGCGTCGCCGTAGCGATTTCCGGAGGGGCCGGCGGCTCCCGTCTCCGAGAGGCCCCAGGTTGCATTATGACGGTGGCGCATGGAACGAGCCAAGAGCGCGGCGTAGGGCTCGCTCGACGACCGCAGCCCCTTCATCTCCGCGTCCGTGATGCCCACCAACGCGCCCCGCGCTTGGCGGGTGTAGACGACGGCGCCACCCAGGAAATAGGCCGAGGCTCCCGGGACGGCAAGCAATGCGGCAGCCACCAGTCCTCCGGCCGAGGATTCAGCAACGGCGACGGTCTCGCCCCGGGCCTTGAGTTTGCGAGCGATATCCTCGGCGAGGGGTAAGAGGGTCTGCATCGGGTGGCCTCGGTGTGGGGGTGAAGGGACGTGGGCCACCGAGTGTGGCGCGGAACGGGGCAAGAGGAAAGCCGGGCTTCGAGGTCGACATTTTACGGCCGCGATTGGCAGAGGCCCGTGCGGCGCCTACATGAGCCAGACACAAAGACGAGCGAGCAACCCGCCTTGACGACAATCGCGAGCCCCGCGCCGTTTGAAAGCTGGTTGCGCCCCGATGCCGCCGGACTGTGTTGCGTTCCAGGTGGCTTTCACATCGATCCCGCGCGACCCGTTGAGCGAGCCATCGTGACGCACGGGCATTCAGATCACGCGCGGCCCGGCCACGACGCCGTGCTCGCCACACCTGAAACCATCGAGATCATGCAGTCCAGATTGGGCAACGGGGCCGGGCGGACCAGACAGGCGCTCGGCTATGGCGATGCGTTGAAGATCGGCGACGTCACGGTGACGCTCCGTCCGGCGGGGCATATTCTCGGCAGCGCGCAGGTAGTGATTGACTACCGCGGCCAGCGGGCCGTGGTGACGGGCGACTACAAGCGGCGGACGGACCCGACGTGCACGCCGTTCGAGCTGGTGCCTTGCGACCTCCTCGTCACGGAGGCGACGTTCGGACTGCCGGTGTTTCGGCATGAGCCGGATACGCGCGAGATCGCGCGGCTGCTGGCGTCCGTCACCGCATTTCCGGAGCGGACGCATCAGATCGGCGTCTACGGACTAGGCAAGTGCCAGCGCTTGATCGCGCTGCTGCGAAAGGCGGGCTACGACCGTGCGATTTGGCTGCACGGGTCAATGATTCAGCTGTGCGCTCTCTACGAGCGGCTAGGGGTTCCACTCGGCGACATCCGGGCCGTCGCGGACGCGACATCCAGCCTCGCTGGAGAGATCGTTCTATCTCCACCCTCCGCTCTCGGCGATCGCTGGTCGCGACGGCTCGCCGATCCCGTGACAGCACTTGCGTCAGGCTGGATGCGGGTACGCGGGCGCGCCCGACAGCGGGGCGTAGAGCTGCCGCTGATCATCTCCGATCATGTGGACTGGCCCGAGATTATCCAGACCATTGACGAGACGGGCGCGGGCGAGATCTGGGTAACGCACGGGCGGGAGGAGGCCGTGGTTTATCAGGCGCGGAAGATGGGTCGGCGGGCTCGCGCCCTGGCCCTGGTCGGACGCGAGGACGAGGTGGAATGAGGGCCTTCGCCGAGTTGCTCGACCGCCTCGTCTATACGCCACAGCGAAACGCTAAGCTGCGCCTGCTCACAGACTATTTTCGGGCGACGGCGGATCCGGATCGAGGCTATGCGCTGGCCGCGCTGACGGACGGCCTCTCGTTGCGGCTGCCGGTTCGGCGTACGATCCTGGAGCTGATGGAGCGCCGCTTCGATGCCGAGCTTTTCCGCATGTCGCGCGACTATGTCGGCGACACGGCCGAGACCGTGGCTCTGGTCTGGCCTGCGCCGCCTGTGGCCGAGCCGAGATCACCACTTCCGCTCGGGGAGGTCGCAGAGCAGATCCGGTTGATGGACCGCAAACAGCTTCCCGAGCAGCTGGAGAACTGGCTCGACCGCCTCGATACAACCGAGCGGTGGGCGCTCCTCAAGTTGCTGACGGGAGCCCTGCGAGTGGGCATCTCGGCGCGGCTCGCAAAGACGGCAGTCGCGGAGATCGGCGGCCACTCGGTCGCCGAGATCGAGGAGGTCTGGCACGGGCTCGACGTGCCATACACGACCTTGTTCGCATGGCTGGAAGGAAAGGCATCGCAGCCGGACGCGGCGGGCGCACCCGTGTTCCGGCCGCCGATGCTCGCCCAGCCGATCGAGGAGGCTGACTGGGCCGCGCTCGACCTGGCCGACTTCGCCCTCGAGTGGAAATGGGACGGCATTCGCGTGCAGCTCGCGGCGGCGCGCGGCGAGGCGCGTCTCTACTCGCGCACGGGCGACGACATCGGCATGGCGTTCCCGGACATCCTGGTGCATGCGCGTTTCGACGCGGTACTGGACGGCGAGTTGCTCGTGATGCGCGATGGCGAGGTCGCTCCTTTCAATGACCTGCAACAGCGTCTCAATCGCCGACAGGTGACGAAGAGGGTAATGGCCGACTATCCGGCACACGTTCGGTTCTACGACGCGCTCCTGATCGACGGCGAGGATCTGAGGGCGCTACCCTTCAGCGAGCGGCGTCGACGATTGGAGGCATGGCACGCGACAATCCGCCCAGCGCTGACCGACCTGTCCGAACAACTTCGCGTGGCCACCAAGACCGATCTCGACGCGCTTTGGAGCGGGGCTCGTGCGGCAGAGATCGAAGGTCTCATGCTGAAAAAGCTGACGAGCCCCTATCTCGCCGGTCGTCCCAAAGGACATTGGTTCAAGTGGAAGCGCGCACCGCTAACCGTCGACTGCGTGCTCATGTATGCCCAGCGCGGTTCCGGCAGACGATCATCCTACTACCCGGACTACACGTTCGGGCTATGGACGGAGGCGGGCGGACGCGACGAGCTGGTGCCCGTCGGCAAAGCCTACTCGGGCTACAGCGACGCCGAACTGGTCGAGCTCGACCGGTGGATCCGCGGGCACACAACCGAGCGATATGGCCCCGTACGTGCCGTCGAGCCCGGCTTGGTTCTCGAGGTGCTCTTCGACGACGTGCAGCGGTCTAGACGGCACAAGTCAGGGGTCGCCATGCGCTTTCCACGCATCGCGCGAATTCGCTGGGACAAACCAGCACGAGAGGCGGATCGCTTGGAGCAGCTCACAGCGCTTATCAAGCCCTTAGCCTAGAAGCATGATTTAAATTGCGCATTTGCGAACAGAAAGCGCCCGCCATGCTTGACGGTAGCGTTAAGTTGCGAAATATCAATTACTTGATATAGAGAGCATGTGCAGCATCGGACGCTTGATAGGGAGCATTGGCCCTACCGCGAAGCCGGTCGGGCCGGGGAATACATTCGTAGTAGGAGTAAGGCGATGACAGAGCGGAACCGCCCATTCACGCAAGAGACCTCCCCCTTTCCCTGGATGAACGCTATGCAGGGGCCGAATTTCTGGACGACGTTCGGAAATGCCGCGCGAACGGCCGAGCCCATTGCACGCAGCGCCGCGCGAGCCCAGCTCGAGATGCCGAGCCTTGTCGGTGCGCGTGCTAAAGCCTGGTCCGATGTTCCATCGACATTGGCGCGATGCCGGACACCGATGGATCTTCTCCAAGCACAATTCGCATTCTGGCAGGAAGCAGGGCGCAACTACACGGAGGCATCGCAGCGCGTAATGTCGGCTTGGGGTAGCGTGCTTGCTGGCACGACGGACGCAACGAAGTCCGACGAGGTCGAGCCACGCGACTACATCACATTCCCGGAGCCGAGTGCCGAGACGGAAGAACGTCGCCATCCCGGAGAGTCGCGCCGCGCGGCTTAAGGTGTACGAGCAGCAGAGGCGGGCGAAGCGTCTTGATGGGGCGCTTCACGGTAATCGACCGCTACACGCTAGGCCGGGCCTCGCAGGTCGTCGGTTCGTCCGCCTGCCACATGCGGCCGTTCCATAAGTTTGCTATGTTCGGCGGTATATCATCGCTACCAGCCGGACTCTCGAACTCATAGAGTTCGTAGCAGTTGGCGCTGACTCGCGTAACTCGGAAGCAGCCGCCGACGCCCGGTGGCGGGTACGAAAAGCAGAACTCGCGTCCTCTGATCCACCATTGGCCCTGCCAATGGTTGGAGCCCTCGCGATAATCGGTAGTACCGTCAGCCTGAATGATTTCGGTCCAAGGCCGCTGCGAGGGGTAAAGCCCGGCCAGCGGCTTTCCGGCGAAACCGGACCTGATTTCTTCACCCGAAAGCCACACGAGACCCGATCGATCCTCCTCGCCAGCGACAGACGCGACGGCGGACGCCACCAGCGCGGCGAGCAGCAGCACAATACCGGGAAAAATGCGCATGGGCTCTTCCTCTTCGCTCGCCTGACAAGCCGAATGCGCGGCATAGCCCATCTTCAGACGCCGCGATGGCGAAACTTTGCCGGACGTGTCGTCACCGCGCCGTGGCGCGCGTGAACGCCTCTGTGTAGTCGATGAGGCGGTCGAGTTCAGCGGCGGCCGCCACCTCGTTCCCGGCAGCGATAGCGCGAGCCTGCGCGGCGTGCAATCGGGCGCAGAGCGGGAGATCGGCCGCCTGACGGTAGTGCTGGTACCAGAAGCGCCGCGACTGGCCGTTGATGAGGCGCATCGCCCCCGCGGCGTACTCGTTGTGGGCCGCCGATATGACGAGGAGGTTCATGGCGCGGTCGAGCCGCATGAAAGCCCGGTCGTCGCGGGTTTCCGCGGCATTCTCCATGCCGTCCGCGATCTCGCGAAGGGCCGCGCGCTGATCTTCCGAAGCTCGCGCAGCGGCGGTCCTGGAGAGCAAGCGTTCGACCTCCCGGCGAACCTCGAGAACGAGCAACTGACGGATGGGATCGGTCTCCGTGACGCGAATTCCTTTCCTCGGCATGATCGCAACCAGCCCTTCGCGCGCGAGCCGCTGCAAGGCTTCGCGGACCGGCGTGCGGCCAAGGCCGATCTCCTGGCAAAGCGCCTGCTCGGAAACGTCGGAGCCAGGCGTCATCTCGAGCGTGACGATCCGCTCCTCCAGGGCGGCATACGCCTCATCGGTCAACGACGAGCACGGTTGCGCACCAGTGGTGGTCGCCAGCCGACCCTTGTGAGCCGTGTCTTGCATACGGAACCTTGCCTAGAGACGTCCAACGATCTCGAAGTCGGCGAGATCACCCCAGCTCACAATCCATTCCTGGGACATAGACGCTTCCATCGCAATCGCGGAAAGTGCTCCACGTCCATGAACAGCATGCGTGCAAAGACTCCATGTTATCCGCTTGCATCCAACGGCTTGCGGGAGCTTTCACTGCTGATATATCTGGAGCGCACCGAGAGCAAGCCAGTCCAGCCGGCGCCAGCACGATGGAGACTTGGGATGCGGCTCGCGACACCCGACTGGACGGTGCTCGCGCTGTTCACCGGGATAGTCCTGTGCGCGACGCTTTTCGGTCTCGCGCTCTCCGCCCACTTTCCCGCAAAGCAACGGCGCCTGTCATTGAGGGGACCGGTGGGCAACTTGGTGCTGTGGGGAACGATCGGGGTCTCCATGCTGGCGGCATTGGCGGCCTTGCGGCTCGGCCTGGCATTCTTGCCTGGCTATGCGGCGGTCATTGCGGGAGGTGCCGCTATCCTTGTCGCGCCTCTTCTATTGAAGCCGCTGCCAGACCAGTTGATCGACGACCGAGGCGGCCTGCTGATGTTTGCTGTTTTGGCGGCCCTGCTCGCTAGCTTCTCGGCAGCGGTCTGAGATCCGCGGTCGTCAGATGCGGCACCGTGCAGCAAACTCCATCAGCCAGATGTGCTGCTGGTCCATCTCCGGGACGTCGTAGCCGCGCGCGGCTGACACAGCCGCAATCGCTTCGGCATCAGAGTGTCCATGGCTGATCAGAACCGAGGCGACGAACAATGGCGAGCGCCCGAGCCCGGCATAGCAATGCGCTCCCACACCGCGGTCAGAGCGCATGTACTGCGAGGCGAGATTGACCGCGTGCTCGATGACCTGGAACGACGTCGGGATGCCGTGGTCGGTCACTGGCACGGAAAGAAACTCGATACCGGCTCGCTCGCACCATACAGCGGCGTTGCCCAGCCCGACATCCGAGGCCTCGGCCGGCTCGAGTAGGCTGACCAGCATGTCGATGCCTGCCGCTTTCAGCGTCGGGAAGTCGGCATGCGTGCGGGGCCGCGACACCACCGCTAGGCGCCCGGGCAATGGCGCATCTACCCAAAACACCCTGGGGTCAGTCATGCCGCTCCCGTCACTGTCGGACCGGCCGAAAATCAAGTCTCCCATCGGGGTTGGGCAGAATGATGTCGATGCCGGCTCCGCTTGTCTTAAAGCGCGAGAGAGAGAACCCTTCCCTCTCGCGCCGGACGCTTCATTATTCGGCGGCCTTCATTTCAGTGTATTTCCGAGCTGGCGCCCAGCTCTTGGGCCCGATGCGGCGATGCTGAGGTGCCATCTTGGGCTCGACGCCGAGCGCCCAGGCCGCGTGCCAACCCCAGCGCAGATCGTCCATGAAGCCACGAGCGAGTGCGACCATGTCTGCCTCGCCATTGGCGACGATGGCCTCCGCGTGAGCCGGCTCGGTGATGAGACCGACGGCCATGACGGGCATGCCCGTGGCCTTCTTGATCGCGGCAGCGAACGGCACCTGATAACCGGCCTTGAGTTCGATCTTCTGCTTCGGCGAATTGCCACCCGAGGAAACATCCATGAAATCGCAACCGAGCTTCTTCAATGCGTGGGCAAAGGCGATCGAGTCGTCGAGCGTAATGCCCCCCTCGACCCACTCGACCGCCGAGATACGAATGCCGAGCGGCTTGGAGGCGGGCAGGACCTCCCGCATGGCGCTGAAGATCTCGAGCGGCAGGCGGATACGGTTCTCGAGGCTACCGCCGTACTGGTCGTTACGCTTGTTGGAAAGGGGGGAGAGAAACTGATTGAGCAGGTAGCCGTGCGCAGCGTGAATCTCGATCAGATCGAAGCCGGCCCGGTCGGCGCGGATAGTGGCCTGGACGAAGGCCTGCTTCAGTTTGGCGATCTCGTCCGTGGTCATGCCGTGAGGCGTATGCCACCCGTCGTCGTATGGCATGTCGGACGCCGATTTGGTCTGCCAGGCGTCCTCCTTGAGCGAGGCGCCGCCCTCCCACGGCTTCTGCACCGAGGCCTTACGGCCGGCGTGGCCCAGCTGAATGCCGACCGCCGCCGTTCCCCAGCGCTTGCAGGTGTCCACCACCCGCTTCATGGCCGCCTCGTGGGCGTCAGTGGACAGTGCCGGACAGCCGTAGCTGATGCGCCCTTCCGGCTCGACGCCAGTGGCCTCCGCGATGACGAGGCCGGCGCCTGAATTGGCCAGCGAGCCCAGGTGCTGCGTGTGCCAGTCGGTCATCTCCCCGTTCTCTGCCGAGTACTGACACATCGGAGCGACGACGATGCGGTTCCACAGCTCGAGATCGCGGAGTTTGATGGGCGAGAACAGCTGGCTTGTCGGCATTGAGACATCCTCATGCGGTCGGTGGCCCGGCGATCACCGGACTTGCGTTGGCATCTGATTAGCGGGTCGAACGGCGCTGCGGCAAGGAAAACGGAGCAAAGCGCCCCCGGCGCGCCGCATGCTCCGCCGGCCGCAGCCCCGGTTCTGCCTAACGGTCGAGCATGGGTGGACACGTCAAGGCTTTTCGCGTAAATGGCTCACTGTCATCGAGCCGGACCCAAATGACCGGCGCGAGAGCAGTGATCCGTGGTAGCTCAGCGGTAGAGCAGCCGGCTGTTAACCGGCTGGTCGTAGGTTCGAATCCTACCCACGGAGCCATTTTATCCAGCGCACCTGCCGCGCGTGCGTCCCGTCGCGCTCGGGTCCTGCCACCTCTCGGGTCCCGCCTCCTGCAGTGACCGGCGTGGCTACGAACTCTGTCGATAGCCCTGAAGTCCGCTGACGATAGCCGACGCAGAGTGACCCACCGCCTTGCCTCTTGCCGTCGGCTCGCGCATGTCGCACATCTGGCCTGCGCCGCTCCTTTCGCCGAGTATGGGCGCCTGACCAACGAGGGAGCGCGCCGGGCGCATGCGACACGACACGGAGACGAACGGTCCACTCGCGGGCCTGAAGGTAGTGGACTGCTCCACGGTGCTCGCTGGCCCCATTTCGGCTATGGTGCTTGCTGATTTCGGCGCCGATGTCGTCAAGATCGAGCATCCGACCGGCGATGCGCTGCGCAAGATGGGCCATGCCAAAGATGGTCACGGCGTCTGGTGGAAAGTCACCAACCGTAACAAGCGAGCGATTACGCTCGATCTCCACGACGAGGACGGCAAGGCCGCGTTCCTCGCGCTCGTGAAGGATGCCGATGTAGTCGTCGAGAACTTCCGAACGGGCACGCTCGAGAAATGGGGGCTCGGCTGGGACGTGCTCTCCAAGCTCAATCCGCGACTCGTGATGCTACGCGT
>LNDR01000178.1 GCA_001464755.1 Rhizobiales bacterium Ga0077524 | reverse complement strand
CATGCTGGGCTTCCTGCTGCAGTGGCCAACACTGCTGACCCTCGCCATGTTCCCGGTGCTGGTGTGGATGTACGCTCGTCTGGCGCGGCAGGAGGAGCAGGAGGCCATCGCCACCTTCGGCGAGGTTTATCGCGCCTATGCGCGAACAGTGCCTGCGTTCATTCCAGGCCTTGGTGCCCGCGTGGCGGCTGCGCAACCAACGGACCACCCGAAGCAGTGATCATTGTGGCGCTCCGCGAAGCGCGCCAGGAGCAAGACGACCGATGTCGCCACCGTCAGGATCGCAACAGCGGGCCGGTACTGCCAAGGGCTATGTGCCGGCGCTCGGCTATCATGGCTTGACGGGCCTTTATGACCGCGTCGTTGCCGTGACGATGCGTGAGGCGATCTGGCGGGCGGACTTCGTGAGGCTGATCGCGCCGAGCGCGGAGTACCGGCTCGCTTGCCGTGGCGCTGGCACAGGCTGAGCCCGCCGCGCAGATCTCGGGGATCGATGCGGACGCCGCGATGCTCGAGGTTGCACGCCAACGCGCGACGGCTGCGGGTGTCACCGTCGAGCTTGTGGCTGGCCTCGCGCAGGAGGCGGCTCGGACGGGAGCTGTTGCCGGACGCCGCTTCGACAAGATCGTATCTAGTCTCGTCTTTCATCACCTCGGTGAAGGGTCGAAGCGCACCGTTCTCCGAACGATGCACGGCATCCTGGAGTGCCGGAATGGGCGGGTGATCATCCTCGACTGGGGCGCCATGCCGGGCATCTTGACCCGGCTGCGGTTCCTGCCCGTGCAGCTGATCGATGGGTTCGACAACACGCGGGCCAACGTCGAAGGCCAAATGCCGGAGCTGCTTGCCGAAGCCGGGTTCCGGGTGATTGCGACGCCGTGGACGTTCGAGACGGTATTCGGACCACTTGCGACGTGGGTCGCCGATGGTAACGGCTCTGTTGCGTCGGCAGACAAAGGTGGTGAGGCATGAGCAGGATCGGTTGGCTCAGACAGCCGGGATGGATTGGGGCGGTGCGGCGCTACATTGTTGCCAGCGCGGTGGCGCATCTCGTCTGGGAGATCATCCAACTTCCACTCTATACGCTCTGGAAAACCGGGACGAAGGGTGAGCAGATCTTCGCCGTCCTGCACTGCACCGGTGGTGATATCTTGATCGCGGGATCATCCCTGCTGACCGCATTGGCGCTGGTCGGGCGGAGGGGCTGGCCGGACGAGGGGGTCGCGCGCGTCGCGGGCCTGACGACGGTGATCGGGTTCGGCTATACTATTTATAGTGAGTGGCTCAACACTGCCGTTCGCGTATCCTGGACCTACTCGGAGCTGATGCCGGTGGTGCCGTGGATCGGCACCGGGGTGTCGCCCCTCGTGCAATGGCTGGTTGTTCCGACAGTGGCGCTATGGACAGCACGGTGGGGCTCGGATGAAACGGTAGCCAGTGCAGTCATCGCGAAGACCATCGACAGGTAGCGTCATGATCGCCGGTGCTTCGCTGCCGCAGTGGCTCGTCCGACTCGGAAGTTGGCGCGTCTGGTAAGAGTTGCAGCGAATGCCGCGCTGCCGCTAGATTCCAACAGAGAGACGAAAGGACGGTACGGTCAGCATGAGCGAGGCGCACAATCAATCGACGCTTGGGGGCGAGGGAGCGGCGGGTCATGTCTTGATCGTCGACGACGATGCCGAGATCCGCAATCTGGCGGCCAAGTTTCTGCGCGCCCACGGCCATCGGGTGACGGCGGTGCGGGACGGGCGCGAGATGTGGCCGACGTTGAAGACGGCGGCCGTCGATCTGATTGTGCTCGATGTCATGTTGCCGGGCACAAATGGTCTGGACCTGTGCCGCGAGCTGAGAAAGACGTCGAAGATTCCGATCATCATGCTGACGGCGCTTGGTGCCGATACCGACCGCATCGTCGGGCTCGAGCTTGGCGCCGACGACTATCTGGCCAAGCCGTTCAATCCGCGGGAGCTCCTGGCACGCGTCAATGCCGTGCTCCGCAGAGCCAAATCTGCGTCCGAAAGCCCAGAGCCGGCGAAAGCCGCGGCGACACGCCTGGTGTTTGAAGAGTGGACCCTCGACCTGATGCGCCGAGAGCTGCTCAATCCGCAGGGCGTCGTCGTGGATCTGTCGACGGGCGAATTCGACATGCTGTTGACGTTTCTCGAGGCGCCGCAACGGGTTCTGACACGGGAACAACTGCTCGATGGTGCGAAGAACCGTGTAGCTACGGGTTTCGACCGTGTGATCGACGTGCAGATCAGTCGCTTACGTCGCAAGATCGAGGCGAGCGAGGACAGCCAGGCGATGATCAAAACCATCCGCGGCGTCGGCTACATGTTCGTGCCAATGGTGCGTCGCGAATAGCCTTGCCGCTACCATACCCCGCGTCTGAAGCCGGTCCAAAGGTAGCCCCACAACGTCGGATGATACCATTGCTGCGATGGCAGTGTGCTCTCGATGGTTCGCAGCTGCCGCCTGAGAGCATCGTCAACAGCGCGGAGCACGATGGCGCGACCGCTGGCGGCGAGGCGAAACGGATAGGTGACGAAGTTGTCGTCACCTGCCGGCGTCACACGCTGCCAATAAAGGATGCCGCCGGTATCCACGCCTTGATCAACGAGATGTACCGTCGCCCCGAAGTGCTCGGGATCACCGCGTGCCAGGGCCCAGTAACCGCCGCACATGCCGCGATACTTCGGATTGACGCCGGCATGGTAGTTGATGAACGGAGCGGAGACGGACGTTAGCGTTTCATGACCGATCATGCGGGTGCCGACGACGAGAACGACGGTGGGTCCAATGCGGATGAGCTCGCGTCGACAATCCTCGGAGTTGATCGATGCGACGGGGATCACCGCACAGCCAGCGGCAGGTGTTGGCTCGAGTTTCTCGCGAGTGAGCAGGGATTGCAGTCGGTGACGGCTGGAAGCGCGCAGAAGCCGTTGTAAAACGCCAAATGCGATCTGTCCCGCAACGGTCACGGCTCCGAGTTTCTTGAGGCGCCGGCGAAACAGGAGGCGCATCGGCTCCGGTCGTTCCTCGATCACGGTAATGGATCCGAATGTGCCGATCACGGCGTTGATGATGATCCAGGCCAGTGGTCCGCCGCCGGTCAACACGACGATTGGCGTGGGTGATGCGGTGGGGCGGTGCACAAGGTCGGGGCTCAGCTGTGAAACCGGCAATGCCATCTCCCTTTCAGTAGATGCCGTTGGCGCGCTGAAGAGCACGGACGTAGCGAATGATCGCGTTGACCTCATGGTCGGTCACCGCGGGTAGGGCTGGCATATTGCCAAAGCGCCAGTGGTGCGCCACCACGCCCTGGCGGGCGGCGCGGACGAAAGCGCCGTCGCCATGATGTGAGGGCTCGTAGATTTTGTGCACGAGAGGCGGCCCGGCGCGAGTACCGCGCCCATTCTCGCCATGGCACACTTGGCAGTGCATGGTGAAATATCCGAGGCCGATGCGCTCAGCCTCGTTCAGATTTGGAATATTGAATGCTACCGTGAGAGGCGACGGCGAGGGCGTACGCAAGCTGGTGATCACGCTTGCGATGGCACCGAGGACAAGCACGGACAGAATTGTGATCTTGACCCAATGGGGTTGCGCCCGTGTGCGTTGAGCAGGGGTGGGAACCGGGCGGGCCTTCGGTCTGCGAGGATGTGAGGTTGATTTCCCGCTGCGGCTCATGCGCGGATCTCAACGTTTCGCGCCGAGGCGTTGCAGAGCCTCACGCGTGATATGGGCCAGAGGATTGGCAGGGTCGAGCTTGAGGGCGTGCCTCAGATCTGCGATGGCTGCATCTGTCTTCCCGAGCGCCTCGTAGAGGTGGCCGCGCGTATCGAAGGCCGCCGCATAATGCGGGTCGAATGCGAGCGCACGATTGACGTCGTGCATGGCCTCATCAAGTTTACCGAGCTTATAGTATCCCCAAGCCCGTCCGTTATAGGCCAGCGCATTGTCGCCGCGCCGCGCGAGCGCCTGCGTGAAATCCTCGATGGCGCCGGCGAAATCGTTCTGCTCGAGCAGAGCGCGACCACGATTGTAGTGGGGCCAGGCATCGCGCGGGCTGAGCCGAATGGCCACTGTGTAGTCGGCGATGGCGCGTGCCAGCTCACCGCGCTGCATGTAGGCGATCCCGCGGTGATTGTAGATCGGCGCCGCGTCCGGGAGAACGCGAAGCAGCTCTGTACAAGCTTGGATTGCGCGCTCGGAGTGATCGTATCGCTGGCAATCCTTCAAGAGATCGAGTTGCGCCATCGCTGCGGGCGGGCTGATCGCCACAACAGCGCCCGTGAGGAGCGGGAGCAGATTGCGCCCAATGCGGGCGCCGGCAGCACCTGACCACAACCACACTATGCCGAGCGATCCGGACATCGTGGGGCTACGGCTTGGAGAAGGTCTTCAAGAAGGCGATGAGATCTGCGCGATCCTGCGCGTCGGCAATGCCGGGGAACGCCATCTTGCCGCGCGGCGCAACGGCCTTGGGGTTTTCAAGATAGCGGCTGAGCTCGTTCTCGCTCCAGACAAGGCCGCTCTGGCCGAGTTCGCGCATGTTGTCGGAGTAGGTGTAACCATCGGCAGCGCCGGCTTTGCGCCCGATGACGTTGTTGAGCGCAGGGCCGACCGCATGTTTTGCAGTGTCGCCGACGAGGTGGCAGGCACGGCACTTCTTGAACACGTCAGCGCCGTTTTCTACGTTCGCGCTCTGCGCCAGTGCCGCGGGCACGCCGAGCATGCTGAGGAGTGCTGCCAGCTTAAGCGCGGCAGCAAATTTACCTGCTTCGATCATCCGTCCCCCATAGCGTGCTGTACTGCTTGGACCTAGCGATACTGCGCCGGACCGAGAGTGGCCCGGCGCCTGCGTCGTGCGTGCGTGTGCGATGGCCCCGTGGTCAGCGCGGCCTCAAGGCGCCATCGTGCCGATCTGGTCGAACGGAACGTGTGGCGCACTGTCGCGAACCTGATCGAAGATCGTGCGGGGTGCCGTGTCGCGGATCTGGTCGAAAAGGTTCGGTCGCGTGTGCTCGCCAGTGGCATCGACGATCACGACATCGCTGTCGATGTTGGCTTTGGCGCTGAGCTGGGCGGCAGCTAATCCGGACGTTGCTGTCAGCGCGATCAGGGCTGCGAAAAAAGTGCGGGTCATGGTCTCGTCTCCAGTCATTGCTGGGGGAACCGTTGCCGGGTCGCCCCTTCTCAGGCGCCGTACAGCGCCCATGAGCGCGAATTTGGCTGTCATCCGTTGCACGCTGATTTCGCGCGCGTATCTTTTTGTTTCGAGACCATGGATTTGCATGGCGTTAGCTCCGAAGGCGAGGTCCCGCAAATCGATTGCTCGGATCTCCCCCATGCGTGATAGCGGAGCGAGCACGGCTCGCTCCGCTGCCGAGAAAATCATCGCTGACGGCGGCGTCAGCTGCCGTTCTTCTGCTGCTGGTCCCAGAAGTCTTTCGGCGGGAATGGCTTCTCGGTTGTGGCTTGCTGTCCAGGCTTGTGCGCAAAAGCCGGGGCTGCGATGGCGCCGATGAGCCCGACCGCAACGAGTGCGGCGATGATGGTTTTTGTCATGATCAAGTCTCCTCTGAGAGTGGGCGGAGCCGTGTTCTGCTGGTGCCGCCATGACCGGCGCTGTCGTGCGCCGGTAAGGAGAAGTATTGATGCCTGCGCGTTTCATGCTGATTTCGCTTCGATGTCTTTTTGTTTCTTTGGACCTGACGTGCGTACTGGCAGCGGCAGGTGCACGCGAGCGCGCAGACCACCCGATGGAGCGTCGTGCAAGGTGACATCGCCACCATGGCCGCGGATGATGGTGCGGGCGACGGTAAGACCGAGGCCGGTGCCACCGGTGGCACGATTGCGTGAGGCCTCGATGCGGTAGAAGGGCTGGAAGACAGCCTCGCGCTGGTCGGCGGGAATGCCCGGCCCGTCATCGTCGATGAGCACCTCGACCGCACCGTCACGACACGCCATCGCGACCGTGACTGTTGTCGCGTATTTGGCGGCGTTGGCAATCAGGTTGTTGAAGGCGCGCTTCAAGGCGAGATGGCGACCGCGCAGGACGATGTTGCGCGTTGGCGAGAAGGTGACGTGATGGCCTGCATCGCTGAGGTCGTCGCAGATGCTGTCGAGAATGGCCTTCAAGTCGAAGTCCTGAACGGGCTCACCGGTCTGATCACCTTTGAGAAATGCGAGTGTCGAATCGACCATGGCCAGCATTTCGGCCAGATCGCCGTCGATCTGCTCGCGCAACTCCGCATTGTCGAGATCCTCTACACGGAGCTGGGCGCGGGTCAGAGGCGTCTTGAGATCGTGGGAGATTGCGGCCAGGGTCAATGTGCGGTCGTCGATCAACTTCTTGACGCGCCGCTGCAGTTCATTGAAGGCAGTGGCCAGTTCGCGGATTTCGCGCGGTCCGGAGACGGCAATGGTTTTGGGGTCGCCGTCGACGTAGAGCCGCTGGGTGGCCGACGCAAGCTCGCGCAGCGGACGCGTTACCGATCGCAACAGGAGAATCGAGAGTAGAAGCACGCCAATCGCCATCAGGCTGGTCGAAGCGATGATGCTCGACAGGCTGCCGTGCACTCCGGTCAGTCTGGCGATGCTGAAATTCGCCCAGCTGGCATCGGCAATCCTCATCGAGACGAGCAACAGATGCGGGTCGGCCGGCCTGTCGCCGAGCGGACTGGGTGCTCCAATGATGAGACCGCTGCTGCCCATCTCAGGGGCGAGCGCATGGAGGCGTCGCCGCAGTCCTTCCGTCTTCTCGACGGCATGACCGCTTGCTACGGTCAGGGGCACGGCGCTCCAGTGTACTTCGAGCGGTCCCCCCGACAGTGAATGCGCCGTCTTTTCGCGGTCTGTGGACGGCAATCCAGCCAAGGCACGCTTGATCGTGATGAGGCGCTCGGCAAGGCGCACCTCGTTGGTGAGATCGACCTCGTTGTCGAGCCCGATCTGGTAGGCGCAGATGCTGACGGCATGGAACGCGATGAGACCGATCAGCAAAACTGCGACCGTGCGGCTGGTAATCGTGTCCGGGAGGAACCTCATGCCGGGGTCCTCGCCATCAGAGCCTGGTGACAGTCGGCACGAACATGTATCCGGCCCCGCGAATGGTCTTGATGATGCCGTCTGTGTCCTCGCTTCCCATCTTGCGGCGCAGCCGGCTCATCTGCACATCGATGCTGCGATCGAAGCCGGGAACCGGGGTGCGATTGCGGGCCATGTCGAGCAGCTGCTCGCGGGTCAGCACGCGCTGCGGCGCCTCGACGAAGGCAAGAAGGAGGTCGTACTCGCCGGTCGACAGATCGACCACGACGCCTTCCGGGTTGATGAGCTCTCTGCGGAGCGTGTCCACAATCCAGCCCTCGAAGGTGTACTTGGTGCCGGAGGGCGGCTTGACCAGATTGGGTGCGACCGTCGCTCGTCGCAGCAGGGCACGGATGCGGGCCAGCAACTCGCGCGATCCGAACGGCTTGGTGAGATAGTCGTCGGCGCCCATCTCGAGGCCGAGCACGCGATCGGTTTCCTCGCTCTTGGCGGTGAGCATGAGGATCGGCATCGACGATGTCTGCCGGACGTGGCGGCACAGCTCGAGGCCGGAGGCCCCTGGCAGCATGACATCGAGGATCATCAGATCCACGGGCGTTGCTCGGAGCATCTCCAGCATTTCACGACCACCTGCGACGGCGGTGGCGCGATAGCCCTGTGTTCGCAGCATTTTAGAGACAAGTTGGCGCAATTGGGCATCGTCGTCGACGATCAGAATATGAGCGTCGACGATTGCGGACTGAACCGCCGGGTCAGCAGTAGAAAGTGGCGCGACAGGATCTCGGTCGGGCTGCATTGTCGGCTCCGAGGTCCGAAAGAGGCGGCTGCGAGACGGACCCGCCGCCGCAAGGTTCGGTTGTTTGGCTATTTCGCCTTCTCGATCTTGGTGACGGTGAACTGTCCGTTGACCTTGTCGGGGTGGAATGGATCTCCGGCACGGAACACCATGGTCATGGCATCCATGTCGAACTTCTTGATCGGGTCGTGCTTGATGGTGATCTTGCCGGCATCGGGATCGACTTTGGTCACCTCGCCTTTGACCATGGTCTCGTCGGCGGCCGCCCCGAGCGGGGCGGCAAAGGCGAGCAGCGTGGCGATGGCAACAGCCTTGATCGCGGTCTTCATGTCTGTCTCCTTTACTTGGGCTTAATGCGGGCTACTTTTTCTTCCCGGCTGGCTTGGCATCGACGACCGTGACGACGCCTTTCATGCCGGCTTCGTAGTGACCGGGAATGAGGCAGGCGAACTCGAAGGTTGCAACTTTGTCGAACACCCAGAGAATTTCGCCAGTTTTCTTAGTCTCGAGCCGTGTACCGTTGGGCTCGTCGTGCTCCATGGTGGGGTTCTTCTCCATCTGGATTTTGTGCTTGGCGTTACCTTCGAAGCTGTCGAGCAGGAATTCGTGCGCGAGGTCGCCCTCGTTTCTGATGACGAAGCGGATTTGCTCGCCGCGCTTCACCTCAATCTTGTCGGGCGTGTAGCTCATCTTGCCTTCGGCCTCTCGCGCGACGATTTCGATGGTGCGCGAGGTAGGCTTTTTCGGATCGCCTGGATCTCCGGCACGGAACACCATGGTCATGGCATCCATGTCGAACTTCTTGATCGGGTCGTGCTTGATGGTGATCTTGCCGGCATCGGGATCGACTTT
>LNDR01000177.1 GCA_001464755.1 Rhizobiales bacterium Ga0077524 | reverse complement strand
GACCACCGGGCTCGGCCGTTAGAGCCCCGGTGCCGGCGGCTGCCTCTCAATCGTCAAACGACACCAGCGTCAGCGCGGCTGTGAGAAGTGCAGGTTAGCAGACGAAGGAACATCCTTCGCTTCTATATCTTCAAGCAGTTGCACCTCTTCCGAAGCATCCTGATGTAGGGCGAGGCCGTCGACCATCTGCGAGGCGAGCCAGTCTAGCTCGGCCAATTGGCGGTCAAAACGTTCCACGACCTCAGCCTTGATCTCTCGTCCGTTTGTAATCGCCGGAGACAAAATCCCTCACTGAGGCGGCCGATTCGTTCGGTTGCGCCGGAGTAAAACTCCGGCAGTGGTGAGCCCTGTGCCGCGTTCGGCCGAGGGCGGGGATGCTGGACGTGGACACCTATTTGAAGGTTCGGACTGCGGTTCAGATCGAGGGTTTGAGCCAGCGGGCGGCGGCGCGGCGATTCGGCATCGATCCGAGGACCGTCGCCAAGATGATGTCGTTCTCGGTGCCTCCGGGTTACGTGCGCTCGAAGCCACCCGTGCGGCCGAAGCTTGATGCGTTCGTCGGCATCCTCGACAAGATCCTGGCCGACGACAAAAGCGTTCACAGGAAGCAGCATCACACCTCGAAGCGGATTTTCGAGCGGCTGCGCGACGAGCACGGCTTCACCGGTGGCATCACCATCGTGAAGGATTACGTGGCGGGCGTGCAGCAGCGTGCCCAGGAGATGTTCGTGCCACTGGTGCATCCGCCGGGGCACGCCCAGGCCGACTTCGGCGAGGCCGTGGCGTTCATCGGCGGCGTCGAACAGAAGATCCATTACTTCGCGTTCGACTTGGCCCATTCGGACGCCAACTTCGTTGTCGCGTATCCGGCCGAGACGACGGAAGCGTTTTGCGACGGCCACGTGCAGGCATTCGCGTTCTTCGGGGCGCTTGCCGAGCCTGGCAAGGCCGGCGTGCCGAAGTCGATCCTGTACGACAACACGAAGATCGCGGTGGCCAAGATCCTCGGTGACGGCAAGCGACAGCGCACACGCGTGTTCACGGAACTGCAGTCGCACTACCTGTTTCAGGATCGCTTCGGGCGGCCTGCCAAGGGCAACGACAAAGGCAAGGTCGAAGGGCTCGTCGGCTACGCACGGCGGAACTTCATGGTTCCGGTTCCGGTGTTCGCGGACTTCGCGACCTTGAACGCCGATCTTGCCGATCGCTGCCGCAAACGCATTGCCGATTGGAAGCTTCCCGAGGAGTTCGCCACGCTGCGCCGCCTGCTCGAAGCGCGGATGTCCGGCTGTTGGGGACGCCGAGCGTCACGGGACTGGTCAACCCGACCGGTACTTCCAGACCGATCGCTTGAGCTGCTGGACGTGAGGGCGCGCTTGACGTCGATGCAGAGAGCAGCCTCGTGCCTATGGCGTGCGTCACCACAGGCAAAGTTGACGATGCCAACGGGATGGGCAATCTGATCAGCGAGAACGACGCGGGGGGTGACCGCGAAAGGGCTACGCTGCTGGACGAGGAGCTCCTTCAGCTGCTACCGCAAGATCGCGGCGTTCTTGCGGACTTGCACCGGCTGGGTGGTCAATAACACGTGCGCCGAACCGATCTGGCGGCAGAGAGGCTGAAGTGCGAGCAAAGCAGGAGTCGTGACAAGCTCAGGTATGATCATCCGCTTGCCCGGCGGGAGAGAGAGGCCCATCCAACAGCACGGTATAGTTGCCACGCAATTGGCCGAGGCGTCCCTTGAACACTGGCTGTTCACTCGCAACCAGCGTCACATTTCGAATGAATTCTCTATCGAATTCGATGAGCGAGCCGGGCTTCAATACGGCAATATCGCTCACGAGCAAGCGAGGTCCTTCGATTCTGGCGACGAGCTCAATCGATGAACACTCCACGTTGCGTCGGAACTGTTGCGTCCAGTCGAGATCGACAACCTGCTCCTCTTGAGTCTCGTCTGTCACAAGCTGTTCTGCGAGCCGCTCGAGTGCTGAACTCGGGAACGCAACGGTCAGCTGTTCATCCAGATCAGTAAGCTTCAAGGAGGCGACGACATAAGTCGATTTTCCATTGCCAGGGCTCTCTTGTTCAATGGGCTCGATCAAGCGCACTTCGGTCGATCCAGATCGCTCGGCCTCGCCCAGCACGGACAAGAGTTCGGCGGCGAGCGCGCGCGCGATGCGCATCCCAAGAGCTCTCTCGAGAGGGGTCAAGGCGCGCGCTGGCGGAAGCGATCCCATCTTCCTTGGATCGCCGCCGTACATCGCATCAATCGCGCGAATGAGTAGCGAGCGATCGAACCGCACGACGATGCGTGCATTCCAAAAGGGCACGAATGAAACGACGAGAACTGTGCCAGGAACGCGATGCAGGACAGACCGCCCGTCCTCCGGCTCAAATGATGCTGTGACCGGCGACTCGAGCGAAGCCACGTCACGTAGGGCATCGCCGCACGAACGCGCATAGCTTTCCATCATCTGATGAATTTTTGGCAGCTCGGTTGGCTTTGGCCGGGAGCGTTGAAGTAGCCGGATGATGGCCGAGTCAGGCCGGGCGGTCTCGACGCTCATGTCGTTCTCCTGGTGGCTTTTACGGCTCACTGAGCACTCGGTTCAGCAGGCATGTCGCCGCTACTCATCGAAATCATCCCACGCTCGGCGAGTGCCAATGCGAGATCGGCGATGGAGCGGCGCGCGTCCACGATTGATTGGGGCGTGACCTTGACGGCGTTGGACAACTCGGAGGCGACAAGTCTGCGCGCCCGTGGAGAGAGAGAATCGAGGATCACGCCTGCTAAAGTCGGCTCGCACTCACGTAGCGCGAGGACCGTCCGTTCCGTTGGAGCCTGCTCGAACAATGTTGCACGGTCCTCGGACGAAAGCGCGACGACATCCTCGAAACCGAACACGAATTTTCTGACTTTTTGTGCGTCCTTTGGCGACTCCGCATCGAGACGCTGGAGAATAGCGGTTGACTGAGTGCGCTCAAGCTTATTGAGCACCGCTCCAAGCACGGCATAATTGTCGCTGCTCACGCCACTCGCATCGCTCCCTTGCAACAACTCACTGCCGAGCCGCTCTGTGAGCAACCTCATTGCAACGTCGCCTATCGGCTTTAATTTGACAAGCCGGGCGCTGATATCGAAACGCAGCTCGTCGCCTAGCTTCGCCAAGACCGCGGCGGCTTTAACTGGTGCGAGCTTCGAGAGAAGAAATGCTGCCACCTGCGGCTGTTCCGTAACGATGAAGTCCTTGACCCTATCCTCATTCACGTCGGCCAGCTTCTTCCATATCTGCGTCGGAGGTTGACCGGCGAGCTCACCCATGATCTCGCTCATTTCCTCTTCAGGAAGGATCCCTGCCAGCAGTGCAGTGGCTCCGCTCGCCGAGCCCTCGACGGCGAATGCGGTGTCAATTTCGTTCGCGAGCTCGGCGACCAAGCGCTCGAACGTCTCGGGCCCAATCGCCGGAAGTTCCACCGCTGCGCTCGCGAGGTCCCGTATATCGCAATCCTCGAACTGACGAATGATTCGGTCCGCAAGAGGTTTCTGTATGGCCAACAGCAATGCTGTAGCCTTGTGCGCGCCGTCTAATTGGCCGATTGTGCGCCCTTCTCGGGGCTGCCGAACTTTCATTGTCCCAGTCTGCGCCCCCTCGAATTCGAAGCCAAAGCGTTATGCGACGATGCTCGCCATCTGCGCGGCGGGCAGTTTCTGGGCGGTAACACCTCCTCGAACCAGCGTTGGCATTCCAATCGCGTCCTGTCACATCCGGCTCAAGCTTCTTGGTCCGGATTAAGCTGCAGCGCCTGAAGCTGTGAAGAATCTAGTCGACGCTTCAATGTTTTGGCGAATTCCAAACTGATGACTGGGATAGCTCTCTATCCGGTCAAACTGGCGCGAAACTGAACAAAGGCTGTTCACTCCATGAACCGGAGCGAGCGGATCCGGCCGGGCCAGTGCGGTGCAATCCGCTGCGTGAGCGCGAGATCGGGCTGTTCGGCGTGTCGGTCCTGCTTCAGTTTTATCTGGCGATTAAACCGACCGGGTTTGGTGCCTGCCACGCCACGGTCCCAGTGGAGCGGATCGGAGTTCCGCTCCACTTTCCGACCTGCTTTGCGCCGAGCTATGACCTGGGTCGTGAGAATGCCGATCTTGCTCGGGTCGTGGTCGTTTCCAGCTTTCGTCGGCCTCTCGCCTTTGGGAGTCCGTCCCTGCCGAAAGAGCGCCATTCGATAATCCCGAAGGCTGCTCCGCTCGAACAGGAGAGGCGACATCCAGGGCTCGGTCCGCTGTCGTGACGACGAACGCGTCAATAGGGTAGCCGGATTCCGTCAATCGAGCTCGAAGGGCTGCCTGATCAGCCCCGAGCGAAGCTGCGGTCTGCGGCCTCTCCGCCTCAATAGAGATGCTTAAGGCAGCATTGGCATTCTTCAAGGTGACGTGAATGACGCCAAGGGACCCCGGCGACAACTCGATCCGGATAACCCGCGTTGGAACAACGAGCGGTCGCTCGGGTGCAGGAAGCAGCCCAGTCGATGACTTTTGTGAGGGAGCGCTCTCTTCGTCTATAACTTCGAGAATCTTGCTAACAACTTGTGTTGCTGGGGCAGGCGGCTCCGGAAAATCGATCAATTGGTCGGCGTCGCTTTCAGTCTGTAGGTGCTCCAATTGAACGGTCTCGTCAATCTTAGCATGCGTCTGCGAGACCCCTTGCTTGAGTATTTCGCGAGTTTGCACAGTAGTCGTTGTGCTAAGCTCATTGAGCTTGGACGCGAAGTCCGATTGACCAAGAGGATCGCGCGCGAAGTGCGTCTGCTGCTCTCGGACAGTAATAGATGTGCCCGAGATTGCGCTGCTGATTCCGGAACCTCTGCTGAGCGAACCTGTCTCGACATGGCTGTCGATGCCTCCGATCGCATTATCTCTGATTGTTCTGCTCAGTTTTCCCCCGGGCTGAGCGCCTCCCGAGCGGGCGGCCAGCGGATCACCGATAAGCTTGGGCGCCATAGCTGAGACGGAACTCGCGTCCACCAGCTGCTGCGGCGTGTGGTCGGATGACGGTGACCGGACTTCGCCACCGGGCAACGTCTCTTCAACTATGTCACTCGACTCGTCGACCAAATGCGGACGCGCCATCGTCTTGAGGCTTTGCTGAAACCTGCCGTCGGTGCGCGGGAAGCGTTCGCCTGTCTGATCGCGTGCGCCGCCATTCGTGGCGGCACTCGCTTCGGTGTCCTGCCCGTTTGGCATCGGTCGTGAGGGCGCGCGCAACGTTGGCTCGAATGCCGCCTGCCGTCGCGCAAGGGTGGCGTTAAAGTCCTCCCCCGTCGACAAACCTGCCTCGGGCGAGGAGTGACGTCCGCCGGTGGCGGCTATGCTCTCTGGTTGAGTGGTTGGTAGGATCGTTGTCATTTCGAAGCTTGCTCGATCAACTTGTCCGCCATCGCCAGCGCCGCATGACCTTTTGACTGCACTACTTGGTGGGAAGAGCTTCCTGGAAGAGGCGTTCGAGAACGTGACGAAGCTTCCGCCGGAGGGGCCGCTGCAGCTGGCGATGTATCGGACGACGGTGCGGCCGAGACCTTCGCCGCTTGTGCCGGAGGGGCTTGAATCATTGTCACGAGGGCCCGCGCTGTGGCGATAAGGCGAGCAGCTTCGGTACTTGGCCCGGCTGCGCTCGCCTCATCAAGTCGACGCATGCCGGTCTTGCGTTCAGAGGTCAGGATGAGCGCTGCCCCCTCAATTGCCAAGAGTGTGGCGGTGGACTCTACGTCTGACGTTTCTGCGGATTCCGGGGCCGAGAGTGCCAAGCGGGCTGCCATAATTGCCGTTTGCAGCTTTCCGGCACGCAGCCCCGCATCGGCCAAGCGAGCAAAGAACGAGCGTCGACGAGGCGGCGTGACAAGTGCTGAGATGCCATTTATCGCACTGGGCTCGATGGCGCCTCCATTGGGATTGGCGACAAAGACGCCGGCAACGCGGGTGTCGGCGTCGCTTGCGTAAAGTGAAGTTGAGAACCTCAACAGATGTCGCCGGTGCGACCGCTCGACTGCCGATATGTCCCCGATCTTGATGGCAAGAGCGATCGAAAGACGAAGCGCTGCTTCTTCAATGTGGGTGCCTGGTGAAAGCAATATAGCTTCACGGCAGAGTTCGAGCGCGCGGGGGGCAGATGAATCCGTCAAGATCGCGGCTTTTACGAGCGCGAGATGTCCGGCAAGACTGGGATGGAGTAGCCTGTGATCTATCGCATCGAGTTGAGCCGCGGCTTGAGGTCCGTCGCCAAGGGCATATGCGAGAACACCGCGAGCCAACGGCAGATCTGCTTCGGCAAGTGCCGCTGAGTCGACCAGTCGGCCGAGGACTTTCGGATCGCCTCCACTCAATACGAATTTGGCAAGCGACCGGAATTCCCGGTCCTTCTGCCACGATGAGGCTGGATTGCGCTGGAGTTCGGACGAGATCGTGCGAGCAACAGTAAGCTGCTCAGCCAGCGCCTTCTTGTGGCCGTCTACGACCCGCTGCTGAAGCTCACTCAATTTCCGCATCGTTGCGATCAGAGTTGATTCCTTGAAAGCTGCGGCGGGCTCTAAATTGCCGCGAGACGACGTCGTCGACGCCTCGGTCGCGCGAGTGACCGAGACACTCACCAGAGTTGCAACAAGTGAGACAAGTAATCCAGCTGCGATGTGGCGTTCAGGTCTACTCATCGATCTACCGGTTCTAACAGAATATCGATGCGTCGGTTAACCGCTCCCGCCGGATCCGATGGATCCTTCGGGCTGCGGTCGGCCCGCGCTTCGATGCGGTCAAAGCGCGAGTCCTCGACCCGGGCGCGTATCAACATGGAGTAGATGGCCTCCGCTCGCTCCATGGAGAGTCGCCAATTGTTGTTGCCCATGGCGCCGGGAAATGGCCTCGAGTCTGTATGCCCCCTGATAGTCAAGCGGCCACCATTTTCGATGACGATCGGTGTGATCGCGCCAATGAGCTTCACGAGGTCGTCACTCGGTTTAGCAGAACCAACCGCAAACATACCGAATGTGCTCGTATCGGTGAGACTGAGGACAATCGCTCTACCCTCGGTCATAATGTCCAGGCCGGGCCCGCTCGCCAAGCCGAGACGCTGGATAGCCCTCTCGATCTCTCGGCGGAGCTGAGAGACCTTCTCGCCGCGGTGCGCGGCAAAGGCGTCCTGTTTCCGATCGTTCTCTTCCCGTTCAGAGGCTTGTGCTGCAGTGTCAACTGCCGGGGCCTTGGGTAACCCCTGCATGAGGTGCCGCGCGCTAGCGAGAGGGTTGAACGGGTCTCGAAACGCCTCTCCGCTGGCGCCAGCTCCACTCGATTCCGGTTGAGGCGGCGGAGCCTCGCCGGGATGCGGAATGGCTTTGTTCGCCTCGCCACCCGCCTCAGGCACTGTAGTACGTTGCTTCTTGCTCGCACCAGCCTCGTCGCCTTTAGACTCGGCCTTGGAAGCTTGAGTCGCATTCGATTTCTCATCGATGTCGTAAAGCCCCTTCTTTCGAGAAACATTGTCCGTTAGTTTCACCGGATTGAAATAGCTCGCGATGCTCGATTTCGTCTCGGTGTTGGAGGCGTTGATCAACCACATAACAAGAAAAAGTGCCATCATCGCCGTCATGAAGTCAGCGTAGGCAATTTTCCAAACGCCACCGTGGTGGTGATCGTCGTCCGCACCGCCGCGGCGCCTGACTATAACGATCTCGTCGGCCCGCCCGTCTTCGCCAGCCATCACTCTACCGCCGCTGAAATTCTTCTGATCCAGTCCATTACGCGCGCCTCGATGACGGTATCGTTGGCGGTGGCCCTGAGTTCCGCCACTTCGTCGACGACGCACTTTAGTCGCGGCTCTTCGCGCAGCATGCCCTGCCTTTCCATTTCGGTGAGGCGCCTCCTGACGCGCTCCATCAGTTCTTGTGGACCTCGGAGCTCAACTGTCAGTGCTCCAGCCTCGTTCAGAAACTGGCCGAGTTCCTCGGCGAGCTCACGCATGGAAGCCTCAGTAAGTACGCGATGCATCAAAGGCAGCAGCGCTGACACGATCTGATCGGACACTGAGACATGGACAGCGGCGATCTGACGTCGCAGCTCCGATGCAAGTTTCTCGGCTAACCCATCGCCTAGCAAAGCGCGGGAGCGCTCCATGCTTTCCGCATGCTCGGCATGCAGCGCCGCCAACTCGGCACTCAAGCGTGCCTCCGCCGAGGATTTCCCGGCCTCGTAGCGGATGCCGCCTCGGCTTGGGTTGGCTTCGGTGGCGGCCAGCGTCTTTCGGTGAAGTCGCCAGCTTGTGCGTGCTCGGCATCGAATTCCTCGAGAAACTTATGGACCGGGTATCCCATCAGCCTTGCCTCGCTTCAGACATCCAACTTTTTAAAACCTTCACGACTTTGGCATCGTCGGCGGCGACGAGTGCTTCCAGACGCGCGCGAGCATCTGCGCCACGAACTTGCGACGACAACAGGGTCGGAGCGGCGATGCTTTCGCTTGCAATCGCTTCTGTTGGCAGTTGCCGAGTGACTCCCGAAGGGGGCGTTCCCTCAAGCCCGATGGGAGAGTGGGCCTCGCCAATGACTTGGCGCTGGAGGTCTTGCTGCGCCGACTGTGTCGCCTGTCCGACTAC
>LNDR01000176.1 GCA_001464755.1 Rhizobiales bacterium Ga0077524 | reverse complement strand
TTCTGCCCACCGAGTTCCACCGGCGTGGTTGTCATGCGCCCCATCACGGGGGCCGGTGGATAAAGGCGCATGCCCTCCTTCAGTACGCGGCGGGTGATGGCAAGCTCGTCCAGATGCGCCGCCGTGATCGGCCCCGATCCGGCGACCCGCGCCACCTCCTCGGCGACCCGATCCTGCCATTCGGGCGCACGCGCCAGTAGGTAGAGCGTCCAGGTCAGCGCCTTAGCGGTGGTTTCGTGCCCGGCAGCGGCGAACGTCAGGAGATTGTTGCACACGAGCGCGTCGCTCATCGGCTCGCCCGTTTGCGGATCCTTGGCGGTCCCGAGCTTGGTCATCAATCCGCCGCTCGGAAACCCGGCCGCCCGCTCTCGAGAAAGCACGGCCGAGATCGTGCGCTGCAGGCGGCGGGCATGATGATGCATCGCCGGTCGGCTCGGATGCCAGACCCAGTCCGGGATCTGCAGCAGCTCGAAGGCGACGTCCCAGCTCGTATGCCCGAGGTAGGCGCCGATGTGGCGCTTCAAGGCGGCCTGCTCGGGCTCCGCCGCGCCCGCGAAGATCGTGGCGGCGAGGATGTCGAAGGTGGCGTCCGTCATGTCTTCGTCGATGCGCCGGATGCGGCCGGCTGGCCCCGCAGACAATCGACGACTCCAATTGGCCGCGACGCTGGCCATGGCCGGCACGAGAGCCACGATTTCCTGGTGGCGAAACAGCGGCGCCACCGTCCGGCGCTGCCACCGCCAGCTCTGGCCCTCGGCCGTGAGGATTCCCTCGCCGAGCACGGCCGCGAAGATGCGCCGCTCGATGGGCGACTTCGGAAACGATTCGTGGTCGTCGAGGAGGATGCGCTCGACAAGGTCGGGTGCCGTCACCCAGGCCATGCGACCGCCGAGGTTCGGTGGAGAGAACAGCGGCTCTTCGTAAACGGCGCGCGGAAGTGTGCGTAGCGGATTGCTCAGGAACGCCGGCAGGAAGCGCCAGATCTGCAAAGCAGCCTCTGGCGCAGCGACCCTCGGCGGATAGAGAGGTTTAGCGCCCGTCGCTTGGAGGTGGGTCGTGGTCGCCATCTCGCACCCCTCGTCGGCAGCCCGCCCATCGACGTGGGGTGGCCCGGCTGCACCTGCAAGTATGGGCCCCCGTTTCAGTCGATCAGCAGGCGAAGACCGTAGCCGGGCGCCAGGAACGCCGCGGCCCACGCCAGCGAAGAGATGGCGCTCGCCACTAGGAACAACGGAGCCTGCATCGTCACGATGCCCGCGACTACGGGAATGAACGGCCGGGCAAAGCCGGTGAACTTGCCGGCGAGCACCGCGATCGGTCCCCACTTGTCGAACACGGCATGACCGGCCTCGAGCGCTCTGGGATGAACGGCGAAATAGCGGAGACGCGCCACGTCGTGCCGCAGCAGGCGCCCCAGGCCGTAGGCGAGGCAGTCACCGATAACGGCGCCGCAGGCGGCTGCCAGCCAGAGATGCCAGAACTGTCCGCCGACCGCGCCGTGCGCGGCTCCAATGGCGAGGAACAGGGCACTCGATGGAACGACGAGCGAGAGGCCTGGAATGCCTTCCGCGATGCCCAGGACGAAGACCAAAGGCTCGGCCAGCGCAATGTTGGCTTTGACGAGGTCCGTCGTCGCGATCCACGCTGTCTCGAAGGCCATGGGCTCCTCGTTCCCCCGTCAGCGCCGACACGCGATCAATGGGCTGCTACGTGCTGGTGGATCGCCTGCCAGATCTTGCCGAGCACGTCGCCGAACTGCATCAGCACGAAGGCCCAGAGGAAGGCCGAGCCCCAGTTGGCGATCTGGAACGAGACCTTAGGCATCTGCACGGCCCCCGCGATGATCGGCACGGAGGCCCGTAGCGGCCCCGTGAACCGGCCGAGCCAAATGGCGCCAGCGCCCCATTTCTCGAAGAACGCGTGTCCCTGTGGAAGCAAATTGGGATACTTGGTGAACGGCCACATGCGCGAGATCTGCTCGTGATAGTGGTAGCCGAGCCAGTACGAGAACCAGTCGCCGAGGGCGGCACCGATGGCGGCGCAGGTCAGCACGTACCAGAAATCGGCGCCGCCAGTTGCGCTGACGATCGTGCCGATCGCGACCAGCATGCCCCAGAACGGCAAGACCAGGGACACGAAGGCGAGCGACTCGCAGAACGCGAGCACGAGCACGACCGGGCCTGCCCAGGCACGGTGCTCCTTGATGAACGCCATGATCGTCGGGACGATGGTGTCGAGGTCCATGCGGCGGGGTTCCGAGCTGAGGATCGAGCCTCAAGGGCCCGAGCCGGGTCTTCTTGTCAATGTCGGGGTGAGGGCAGGCGCTGTTTTCGCGAGGTGGCAGCGGTTGCAGTGTCTCAGCGCTGGCAGCGACGGCGCATCTCGCCGCTAAGCTCTCGCGACACCTCGGTCGACAGCATGGCGCCTCGGGAGATCTGGGCGGGCGTCAAGTGCTTGCCGGCGGGTCCGCGCAGGACGGCTGGACCGGCCTCGGCCTCCTTGTGGCCGGCCGTCAGCTCGGGGCAGGATAGCTCTTTCTTGCGGGTCTTGTAGGCGAACAGGCGCACGCCCCCCGCGTAGGAATCGGCGCTGGGAGGCTGCTTGATCCAGGTTCGCTGCCGATCGGCCAGGATGGTCTTGAGCTGCCTTTGGCGCTCGGCGATGCACGCCGGGCTGTCGTCGACACACCTCGCCTCCGTCCATTCGCCGATGGCCGGGGTCGGCGCGGTGGCGCAGCCGGAGAGAGCCAGCGATAGCCCGGCGAGACAGCACGCCATAGCCGTTCGAGTGAACACCTGAGCCATCCCCCTGCCCATCCCCAACTCGCCCGTCCCTCGCCACCCGACGCATCGCTCGGCGGTCCGCGCGCCCCGACCAAGCCCGAGCCGAAGCCGTGCTGCCGCCGGAAGCCACGCTTGTGCCCAGCCGGCGGTCGGCATAGAACCAACCGATGGCGGACCTGTGGCAGACTTCGGTGTCTCCACCGCGTCGCCAACCGGCAGCCTCGAGTTGCCGCCTGCCGATACCGAAACCACTTCGCGCCGCCACGCGACTGCCCTCCATCTGAGCGGGGGCGAGCCGAAGGGGCGCGTCCAACCCAGGAGTTTCCCGATGGCTTATGCGATTCGCGTTCACAAGACAGGCGGCCCCGAGGCCCTCAAGTACGAGGAAGTACAAGTCGGCGCGCCGGGCGCGGGCGAGGTGCGCCTCAAGCAGCATGCCATCGGCGTCAACTACATCGACGTCTATCTGCGTACGGGGCTCTACCCGCAGCCGACGTCGCCGTTCGTGCCCGGCATGGAGGGTGCCGGCGAGGTGATGGCGGTCGGCGCGGGCGTGACGGACCTCAAAGTCGGCGACCGCGTCGCCTATGCCGGACCGGCCGGCGGCTATTCCACGGAGCGGCTGATCGCGGCCGACCGCGTCGTCAAGATGCCGGACGGCATCGATTACAAGACGGCCGCCGCCATGATGCTCCAGGGCATGACGGTCCGCTATCTGGTGCGCAAGACCTTCAACGTCGGCAAGGGCACCACCTGCCTTTGGCACGCGGCAGCTGGCGGCGTCGGCCTCATCGCCTGCCAGTGGGTCAAGCACCTCGGCGGCACGCTGATCGGCACGGCGGGTGGCCCCGAGAAGGTGAAGCTTGCGCTCGACCACGGCGCAGCGCACTGCATCGACTACAAGAAGGACAAGGACTTCGTCGCCAAGGTGAAGGAGTTGACCGGCGGCAAGCTCTGCGACGTCGTCTACGATTCGATCGGCAAGGACACGTTCCCGGCCTCGCTCGACTGCCTGAAGCCCCGCGGCCTGTTCGTGACCTTCGGCAATGCCTCGGGCCCGATCGAGGCGTTTAACCCCGGCATTCTGGCCGCCAAGGGCTCGCTCTTCATGACCCGGCCGTCGCTCGCCGCCTACACGTCGAGCCGCGCCGATCTCGTCGAGACGGCCAACGACCTGTTCGATGTCGTCTCGAAGGGGGTGGTCAAGATCAACGTCAACCACACGTATTCCCTGAAGGACGCCGCGCAGGCGCACATCGATCTCGAGGCGCGCAAGACCACGGGCTCGATCGTTCTGCTGCCCTGATGTTGGCGTAGGGATTTGGCTTGAAGCGGCGCCGCCGTTGTCATGTCATAGCCTGTTGCGGCGACGGACATGCTGGGGCTTGATCATGAGGGCAGATGGGAAGCGCGAGACGGCGCCGGCAGGAGCACCAGGGTCGACGGAGCTGCGTGCCGGCCGTGGACTGGATGCGGATGAGCAAGCACCAGACCGGACTTCGCCGCTCCGTTGGCTCCTGCTGATCGTGCCCCTGGTCGTGATCGTCGCCATGGGCACCTGGCTGGTCACGACCTGGTCGGCGCGCGTCTCGCGGTTCGCGGAAGACTTGTCGGTGCGCCAGCGCGCGCCGCTGCCCCAGCCGCGGCCGGTCGCTCCGTCCCCACCACCGGGCGCGCCAACATCGCGGCCTGTCGCCCCGCAGCCGGCCGTGGCTCCAAGGCCGCCGCCGCCCGCGGAACTCGACGTCAGGTCCGTCGTGGCGGCCATCGCCAAGGCGGATCCGGAAGCCGGCGAGGCGACTTTCAAGATCTGTCGGGTTTGCCACAACGCAGACCCTTCTGGCGCCACGAAGTTCGGTCCGAATCTCTGGGGTGTCGTCGGCCGCAGAAAAGCCGCGCGAGCGGCTTTCGCCTACTCGGAAAGCCTGCGAGCCAGAGGCGGCGTGTGGACTTACGAGGAGCTGGCGACCTTCATTCACAATCCACGCAAGGCGATGCCAGGCACCAAAATGGCGTTCGCTGGGATCGGAAATCCCAGGCGGCTCGCCGATCTACTTGCTCACCTGCGGACGCTCGGCGACACACCGGCCCCATTGCCGCCCCGTCCGTGAGGCGAGCCGATCGTTTGCCTTCGCCCCCAGTGCATGCGATGGAACGCCGAGCCGTCGCCCAGCCGAGATCCGCCTCATGACGCCCGAAACCAAGCCGCCCCGCGTCGCCCTCTTCGTGACGTGCCTCGTCGACCTGATGCGGCCGTCGGTCGGCTTTGCGGCGGTCAAGCTGCTCGAGCAGGCCGGCTGCACGGTCGAGGTGCCGATGGCCCAGACCTGCTGCGGGCAGCCGGCCTACAACTCCGGCGACAAAACAACCGCCGAGGCGCTGGCACGCCAGACCATCGCCGCCTGCGAAGGCTACGATTATGTCGTGGCGCCGTCCGGTTCGTGCGCAGGCATGCTCAAGTCGCATTATGCGAAGCTGCTCGCATCGGATGCGGCGTGGCAGGGCCGCGCGAACGCGTTCGCCGCCAAGGTTCACGAGCTGATCTCGTTCCTGGTCGACGTTCGCGGCATGACCGGCGTGAGCCAGACGCTGATCGCGCGGGCGACCTATCACGACAGCTGCTCGGGCTTGCGCGAGCTCGGCATCAAGGACCAGCCGCGCAAGTTGCTGGCCAGCGTCGAGGGGCTCGAGCTTGTCGAAATGGCCGATTGCGAGGTTTGCTGCGGCTTCGGCGGAACCTTCGCGGTCAAGTACGCCGACATCTCCAATGCGATGGTCGAGAAGAAGTGCGCCAACATCGGCGAGAGCGGTGCCGATCTCGTGCTGGCCGGCGATCTCGGCTGCCTGATGAACATGGCCGGCAAGCTCCGGCGGGACGGCAGCACCGCCAAGGCGCGCCATATCGCGGAGGTGCTTGCGGGCGAGCTTTCCGATCCCCCCATCGCAGCCGCTGACTGAAGCCCGTGTGACAACGGCGTACCGCTCGCCCTGCCGCTCGACACTCTCCCCCTGGACTCCGACCGCCGCGAGATCGCCCAAAAGGCGCCCTTGGAGAGCCGCCTTGCACCACTACGAAGTTGGGCGTCGAATGTTGATTGATGGCCGCAATGGCTGCGTCGGCTGAGCGTCAAGCGTGGGGAGTTGAGGTATGCGTCGCGGATTGCGTCTCCGGCAGTCGAGGCTCATGGCCGGTGCCTGGCTCACGTTGGGAGCGGCGGTCGCCGCGTGTGGCGAGGCTGCGGCTGCAGGCGGACAGATGTTTCCCGTCGGCTCGCATCTGGTGGCTGTCGTCGTCGCGGCGGCATTCATCCTTCCTGCCGGCATTGCCGGCGTCGCGTCCCTTGTGAAGCGTGCCGGCCGAAGTCCTGCCGGGCTCCTGGGTGTCGGCTTGCTCGCGATTGGAGCGGTCGCCGTCGTGGCGCTCGCCAATCCCGGGATGCTGGCAAGCCTCCGCGTCTAGGCGAGGCCGTTCTCGGAAGAGCGCTGTGCAAGTGTTGCTGGCGGGCAACTTCTTGTGATCGAGGCGCCTCTTTTGAGCCACAAACGGGCGCCAATTTCTAGCTTGTGACGCTCGCTTTCAAGCAAGCTGCGCGGGTTAGGTGCGGTGCGTGATGAAGGCGTTGTGATAACCGGTTGATTTGCCTAGAGTGTCGGTGCATTGCGGCGCCGATGCCGACGGGCTCTCCGGTTCGTCGGCTCAAGACCGGGAGGCCGGGATCTACGATGGACGTCCAGACGTTCGACACATCAGGCACAGCCAGCTGGAGACGGGCGCCTCATGCGCTCGCCATGGCCACGGCATGCCTCAGGTGGTCGGGTTTGGACCGGGTGGGTCCCGCATTGGCAATTGTCGCTGACCAGAGCGAGCGCGCCGTTCACGCGGCTGTCGCCCCTGCTGGCGGAAAGGCGGAAGTTGGCACTGAAGCGCATATCTAGCATCGCCGTGCGTGTGGCGTTTGGCGTGGGCCTCGTTATCGGCCCGCTCGCCGCCTCGGCCCAGTCGCGGGACGTGCTCAAGTTCGTCTCGCCGCAAGCGGCGTTCGACCAGGGCGTCAACGCCTATCGCGGTGGCATGTTCACGATCGCCGAGCATGCGCTGAAGTACGCGGCCGAGCGCGGCTCGCTCCTGGCGCAGTACCATCTTGCACGGCTCTATGCAGATCCCGCCGGCCCGTTCACCAATCACGCGCGGGCCTACGAGCTTTACGCCCAGATCGTCGAGGAGCATGCCTCGCGCATCGACGTCGACGACGATCCCCGCGCGCGTTACGTCGGCAAATCGCTGACCGCGCTCGCTCAGTACGTGCTGCGCGGCTTGCCTGAGATCGGCCTGAAGCCGAACCAGGAGCGTGCCGCTGGCTACTTCCAGGAGGCGGCTACGTTCTTCGGCGACAAGGACGCGCAATTCGAACTCGCCAAGCTTTACATCACGGGCGAGGGGGTCGAGGTGAATTTTCGGCAAGCGACCAGCCGCTTGTCGACCTTGGCACAGACTGGGCATGCCAGCGCGCAAGCCTTCCTCGCCGACCTCTACTGGCGCTCCAAGGCCGGCTTGCAGCACGACGAGAAGCGCGCGCTGGCGCTGATCACGCTCGCCATGGAGAATGCCCCGGCGCACGAGCGCATCTGGATCGAGGACATCTACCAGAGCATTTTCTGCGGCATGTCGGCGGGTGTGCGCAAGCAGAGCGAGGGAATGATTGCTTCGTTCCGTCACCGCTACTCGCCGCGTCCCGGTGCCGAACCGCAGGAGACGATCGGCCTCGCGCCACAGGCGCAGCGCACCTGCTCGGATGGGACGCCGCTGCCGGCCATGCCCCGTGAAAGTCGCGCCGAGGAAGCACCCGTCGCCAAGAACTCGCTCGCGGCGCCTCGCCCGGACGTGCTCCAAGGCGGCATGATGGGTGTCGGCTCGATGGGTGAGCGCAGCGGCCGTTGAGGCAGCCGCGTATCGCCTCTATCAGACACCCAGATCGACCCACACGGGCGTGTGATCCGAGGGCTTTTCCCAGCCGCGCGGCGTCCGGTCGACTCCCGCATCGATGAGAAGATCCGCTGCAACGGGCGACAGCAGCAGGTGATCGATGCGAATGCCGTTGTCCTTCTGCCAGGCGCCCGCCTGATAATCCCAGAACGTATAGACGCCGGGGCCGGGCGACACGGCGCGGATCGCATCGGTGAGCCCGAGCGCCAGCAATCGTCGCCACGCGCGGCGCGATTCGGGTTGGAATAGCGCGTCGTCCACCCAGGCGGCCGGCGCTTTCGCATCCTGCGGCTCGGGAATGATGTTGTAGTCGCCGCACAGCACCAGCGGCTCCTCGAGCTTGAGCAACGCCTGCGCATGCGCCTCGAGCCGCTCGAGCCACGCCAGCTTGTAGGCGAATTTCTCGGTGCCGATCGGGTTACCGTTGGGCAGATACAGCCCGCCGACCCGAACGATGCGCCCGCCGGCCGGGATCACGGCCTCGATGTAGCGTGATTGCACATCCTCAGGGTCGCCCGGGAGTCCGCGCCGTACATCCTCGAGCGGGAGCTTGGACAGGATCGCGACGCCGTTGAAGCCCTTCTGCCCGTGCACTGCAACATTGTAGCCGAGCGACTCGATCTCGAGCGCTGGAAATCCTTCGTCGACGCTCTTGATCTCCTGCAGGCAGACGACGTCCGGTTCGAAGGTACGCAGCCACGTGAGCATCGACTCGAGCCGCGCCTTGACGCCGTTGATGTTCCACGTTGCGATCCGCATGCGTCTCTCCTCACGGCTGCCCGCGCCAGATCGGCAGCGCCCCGCCGCGGTGTCAACGCCTTTTGCGACGAAACCCCTGGTGCATCGCCCCGAGCTTCGGCAGTCTATCGAGA
>LNDR01000175.1 GCA_001464755.1 Rhizobiales bacterium Ga0077524 | reverse complement strand
TCTCGGTCGCCGCCAACCTCGGCAAGAAAAGCCTGGCCGTAGATCTGAAATCCGAGGCCGGCAAAAAGATTGTCGAGCAGCTTATCCCAGGCGCCGACGTATTCCTCGAAGGCTTCCGCCCCGGCGTGATCGACCGCCTCGGCTTTGGCTACGAGAGGCTGAAGGCCATGAACCCCGGCCTGATCTACCTATCCGTGTCCGGGTTCGGCCAAGTCGGCCCGCTCCGCGAGAAGCCGGCCATGGATCCGATCCTGCAGGCCTTCACCGGCTTCATGTCCGAGAACAAAGGCCCTGACGGCATCCCGCACCGCACGCCGACCATCATCGTCGACATGGCGACCGGCCTTTTCTCGCACCAAGCCGTCGTTGCCGCGCTCTACGCCAAGGCCAAAGGCGCGCCGGGCCGCCGCATCAACTCGAGCCTGATGGAAGCCGCCGCCAACTTGCAGTCCATCCGAATGATGAGCGCGGTCCGCGACGGCCCGTTCCGCAACGTCGCTGGACCCGGCGGCACCTATCTCGCGTCGGATGGCGGCTGGATCCAGATCGCCGCCGTCAAGAACCACGAGTTTGAAGGCGTCTGCCGCGTGCTCGGCAAGGACGAGTGGATCGCCGACCCGCGCTTCAAGACGACCAGCGATCGCTACGCCAACGCCCCGTTCCTGGGCGAGCAGGTCGCGGCCATCATCAACACGCGCCCCGCGGCCGAGTGGCGTGGCAAATTCACGGCCGCCGGCCTCCAGAACGAGATCGTCCAGACCTACGACGATTTCGTAAATCACGCCCACACCGAGGCCACCGGCCTCATCAGCTGGACCGAGCATGACGGCGGCGGTGCGCCTTGGGCCACACCGAACCCTGCCGGCACCCCCCGCCTGGAATCCGGCGCCCCCGACGCACTAGCTCCGACGCTAGGTCAGCACACGACAGAGATTATGACGAGCCTGGGTTACACCGCCGCCGACATCGCCAAGCTGGCAATGCAGGGTGTAGTCAATAAACAGGGCTGAGCCTCATCCACCACGGCCGGAGGCTTTGTACTCATCTCCGTGGCGGTAGAAGACCCGCCACTGGCCATCCTCGACGCGATAAGCTTGCGTGACGCGCAAGGCCCGCACAATTTCCTGCCCGTCAATGAAGCGGATCATATGCTCGAGATCAGCGGTGATCGCCCACTCACCACGGACCTGCGTCATCAGGTTCTCGATCCGAACCAATCGCGCGCGCACTTTCGTCGCGGCCCACCTTAACCGATTGCCAACCTCGGGCCAGCCGTGCTCATGCCCGCCGAGTCCACCGAAGATCATGATGTCTGGCTTGTGCGACCAGAGCGACAGGTATGGCTCGGAGTTACCTTCGAGCTGCGCTGCTATGGTCGCCTCGTGCCGCTTCCGGAAATCCCCAAAATCCTCGACCATCTCCTTGTCTCCGCAGTCGGACATGCTTCCGAGGCTTCTACCCCTTCACACCCCGCGTTCCGAGAAACCGCGGATTCCTAACCTTCAGCTCGCTCGCGACATGAGCTTTTAGGCGCGCGCGCAATTCCGGATAGCTCGTGTCGTTCACCGTGCCCGAGCGAATAACGCGCGCGAGCTCCTGCATTGTCCCATCGCCATCGTCGTAAAAATGATCAAGCAGCTGGAACGCCAGCGCCTCCTCCTCGACGGCCATTTCTCGCCGCGCGATGTCGAGCGCATTGCCGATCATCGCCGCCAGATAACGCTTGTCCGGAGGCAGCGACGGCGCAATTTCGCCCTTGAACGCCTCTGCTACCAGATCCAGCAACGCCTCCGCCCCGAGCCTCCGATGCTCGCTCATGACCGCCTCCTCGCTTGGCCGCGCGCGGGCTGTTCTGATGCATCACCCTCGTGAAGGCCGGGCCGCACTGTCGTGTCGATCAAGTAACCCTCCCCTTCGTCACGAGGCGGTCGATGACGTCGAGCGCATCCCACTCCATTTCCGGCGGCATCAAGCCTGTCAACGCCAACTCCAGCGAGCGCTCGCCGCCCTTGATGAATCGATCGCCCTGCAAAAGCGATATCGTCGCCCACCGCGCCGCGGCCAGCACCTCGAAGTAGGGAAGCTCGGAGGCGGTCAACTTGATGTCGGCGACACCGTTGTAGCCTTCCAGCAAACTCGCGAGCTTGGCGATACCGCCGGCCACCTTGTCGTCGTTCCCGAACCGCCAGCAGCGCGCGATGAACCAGCCGATGTCCTCGCGCGGGTCACCCCAATGGCAGAACTCCCAGTCGAGGACTGCCGTCAGCTGCCCCTTCTCGACCATGTAGTTGCCGGTCCGAAAATCACCGTGCACCAGCGTGATCGCTGGCGGCTCCGGCGCGTTCGCATCCAACCAGCTCAACACGTACTCCAGCGCCGGCCGCGCCTCGCTGGCACCATCGAGCCCTTTGCGCATCGCCGCCACCTCTCGCCGCGACGGGTTCGTCATCGGGATCGGCAGAAACGACAGCACCCCCGCCTTTGGTCGGACGGAATGAATCCGCGCCAGCTCGCGGCCGATCTCTCGCGCGAGGTCCTCGCCGAACTCCACCAGCGCCGGGTCGCGCACGATGCGGCGTCCCTGCGCATTTCCCGCGACCAGGGCCTGAATCGCGAACGGCCGCCCGATCAGTCCGCTGTCACCTGAAGCCGCAATTGGTTCGGCGACTTTCACGCCCGCCTTGTGCGCCGCTTCGATGCAACGGAACTCCGACAGACGATCGAGGCTCACATCCAGGCTTGCTGCCGCGTCGGTGCGCAGCACCCACGCATGTCTTCCGGCCCGCGCACCACCGGTCACCTCGGCGTCCAGCCGCCAGTTCTGTTGAACCGCACCGCCCGCAAGCAGGGCCGCCCCGACGATGGCCACACGCTCGGCGCCGATCTCACTCGCGAGCCAAGGCTCGAGCACTACAAAACCACCCGGCTCGAGCATCCGTCGCCCCGTCGAGACCTTGTCGTCCATTGCCTGAGCCATGCTCACTCCGTCGGCAGCAAGTGGCCGCCGTCCACCACGACCGTCGAGCCGGTCATGAACGACCCAGCGCGCGACGCGAGCAACAACAGCGGTCCATCGAGTTCAACCAGCTGCCCAAGCCGCCGCATTGGTACATGCGCGATCATCCGCTTGCCGGCGTCCGTCTCCCAGAAGTCGTCATTGAGCTCGGTCGCGATGTAGCCCGGCGCGATAGCGTTGACGCGCACCTTGTCCCGCGCCAGCTCCAGCGCCCAGTTTCGCGTCAGAGCAAGCACGGCCGCCTTCGATGCCGCATAGGCAGACAGCGTCTTGATCGCCCCGAGGCCGACGATGGAGGCGATGTTCACGATCGATCCACCCTTGCCACTGGCAACCATCCGCCGCGCCGCCTCCTGGCCGACGCGGAATACGCCATCCAGATTGACGTCCAGCACGCCGCGCCACTGCTGCTCGCTCATCCGCGTAAAGAAGGCGGGGTCGGTCACGCCTGCATTGTTCACCAGCACTGATACTGTTCCGAGCTTTGCCTCGGCGCCATCGAAGCACGCCTTCACGGAAGCCGGATCGCGCACGTCGAGAGCCAGTGCCGCAGCCTGCCCCCCTTCCGCTTCGATTTTCTTGGCAAGCGCCTCGAGACGGTCCGTCCGCCGAGCCGCCAGCACCACCTTCGCCCCGGCTCTCGCCAAGGTCACTGCGAAGTGCGCCCCGAGCCCCGACGACGCACCTGTGACGAGCGCCACCTCACCATCCAGCCGGAAGATGTTTATTATGTCAGTGCTCATGCCATCCATCACTTGCGAAGTTGTCCCCTCTCCCCGTTCCATGCACTTGACCGGGAAGAGGGGCGGGTGAGGGGCAGAAGCAAACGTCGGTCTCAGCGCCTGACCCCTGTCATGGGCTTTAGGTCATGGGCGTTAGAACGTGCCCACCCAGTCGCGCTTCCCGATCTCCACGCCGTTGTGACGCAGGATGTCGTATGTCGTCACGGTGTGGAAGTTGAAATGCGCGTAGGCGTGGTTGAGGAGGTACATCTGCCCCTTGAGCACGGCCGGCTGCCCTCCGATCGTGAGCTTGATGTCCTTGTCCTCGCTGCCGTCGATCTGCTCGGCCTTGAATTGCCCGAGATAGTCGATCGCGCCCGAGAGCCGAGCTTTCAAGTCCGCGAACGTCTTGTCGGTGTCCTGCGACGTCGGCACCTCGGAACCCGACAGCCGAGCCCCGGCTGCCTTCGCCATGTCGGTCGCGATCTGCACCTGACGCCTGAGCGGGAACATGTCCGGGTAGAGCCGCGCGTTGATCAACACTTCAGGATCGATTTTCTTGGCCGTGCAGTGCGCCTCGGCCTTGTCGAGAATGCCGATCAGCTGGCGCATGCGCCGCTGCATCACGGGAACGGAAGCCTGGTACATAGAAAGCGACATGGAAACCCCTCGGGAGAATGCCTCGCCCCGCCTCGTGCGGAGCGCGACGCATGTTGATCTATCGAAGCATGAAGCGCAATTCGCACGAGGCAACCGCGGAACCACGGCCGTTGCCTTGTCATCCCGATGCTTGCCTGCCCCGGCGGAGGCCGGGGTCCCGGACCCATTTCGCGGTGAACTCGAGCGTCCGACTTGATCACAGGGGCTAGCTTGTCACCGGATCACGATTGCCCGCGCCTTCGTGTCGTCAATCGCGAACCTTCATCCCGGCATCACACATCCAGGTTCGCCACGTTGAGCGCGTTCTCCTGGATGAACTCGCGCCGCGGCTCGACGAGATCGCCCATCAGCTTCGAGAAGATGTCGTCCGCCTCGTTGAGGTCACCGACCTTCACTTGAAGCAAAGTGCGCGCCTCACGGTCGAGCGTGGTCTCCCAGAGCTGCTCAGGATTCATCTCGCCGAGACCTTTGTAGCGCTGCAGCGAGATGCCCTTGCGACCAGCCGAGTAGATCGCATCCAAGAGCGTCCGAGGCCCATAGATGGGCGTCTCGTCATCTTTGCGCTTGAGCATGGCTGGCGTCGAGTAGATCTCCATCAGATGCTCACGACGCTCGTTGAAGCGCCGCGCTTCCAGGGATCCCAAAAGGGCCCGGTCCAGCATCTGCACCTCGGCCACGCCGCGCACGTGCCGCTTGAACACGTAGCCGTCGTTGCCGAAACGGCCTTCCCAGCCCCCCTCGGTCTCCTCGGCGAGCGTATCAAGGCGCTTCGCAACTCGCTCGGCGACGGCGTTCGAACGTTCCGCCGATAGCAGCAGCTCAGCATCGAACGCGCCACCGATGGCGGCCTGCTCCACGACGAAGCGCCCGTAGCGCGAGTGAAGATCATCGATCAGTTTTCTGATCCCGCGTGCCTGCTCGACCACGTCGCGAAGATCCCTTGCCGACCGAGTCTCGCCTGTGCCGAGTTGCAACACCGCTCCGTCGAGACCACCGTCGATCAGATAGTCCTCCAGTGCACGCTCGTCCTTGAGATAGGTCGACGATTTGCCTTTGGCCACTTTGTAGAGTGGCGGCTGTGCGATGTAGAGATGCCCTTTCTCAACCAGCTCCGGCATCTGCCGGTAGAAGAACGTCAGAAGGAGCGTGCGGATGTGGGCGCCGTCGACGTCGGCGTCTGTCATGATGATGATCTTGTGATAGCGCAGCTTGTCGAGACGGAACTCGTCTCGCCCGATCCCCGTGCCCAACGCCGCGATGATGTTCGTAACCTGCTCGGACGCTAGCATCTTGTCAGTCCGCGCGCGCTCCACGTTGAGGATCTTGCCGCGGATTGGCAGCACGGCCTGGTACTCACGCTTCCGCGCCTGCTTGGCGGAGCCGCCGGCCGAATCGCCCTCGACGATGAACATCTCGGTGTTGGTCGCATCGCGATCCTGGCACTCGGCGAGACCGCCCGGCAGGCGGAGCCCATCGAGCGCACCCTTGCGCCGCGTAAGCTCCCGCGCCTTACGAGCCGCCTCACGAGCAAGCGCTGCTTCGACGATCTTCGTGACGATAATCTTGGCCTCGCGCGGATGCTCCTCGAAGAAGGCCGCGAGGTAGTCGCCGGTCACGTTCTCGACCACCGGCTTGACTTCCGAAGAAACCAGCTTGTCTTTGGTTTGGCTCGAGAATTTCGGATCCGGAACTTTCACCGACAGCACGCATGTCAGCCCTTCGCGGCTATCGTCGCCGGTCAGGTCCACCTTCTCTTTCTTCGCGACGCCGGTCTCGTTCGCGTACTTGTTGATCACCCGGGTCAGCGCTGCCCGGAATCCCGCGAGATGCGTCCCGCCGTCGCGTTGCGGAATGTTGTTCGTGAAGCAAAGCACGTGCTCGTGGTAGCTGTCGTTCCACCAAAGCCCGATCTCGACGGTGATGCCGTCCTTCTCGGACATGATCATGATCGGCTCGCCGAGCAGCGGCGTTCGGTTCCGATCGATGTAGCGCACAAAGGCAGCCACGCCACCATCATAGCGCATCGTCTCGGACTTGACGTCGGCATGACGCGCGTCGCGCAGAGTAATCCCAGCGCCGGAGTTGAGGAATGCGAGCTCTCTCAGTCGGTGTTCCAGCGTCGTGAAATCGAACTCGATGTTCGTGAATGTATTCGGACTCGCCAGGAACGAAATCTCTGTTCCACGCCGGCCTTCACCGTCACCTACGACGCGCAAGGGCGCCACAGGATTGCCGTCCGCGAATTCGATGAAGTGCTCTTTCCCTCCCCGCCAGATACGCGCCTTGAGCCAGGTTGACAGGGCATTGACGACCGAGACACCGACACCGTGTAGCCCACCCGAAACCTTGTAGGAGTTTTGGTCGAACTTGCCTCCCGCGTGCAGCTCCGTGAACACGATCTCGGCGGCGGAGCGCTTCGGATCGTTGTCGTCGTCCTGCTTGATCCCGGTCGGAATGCCGCGACCATTGTCGCTGACCGTCACGGACCCGTCGGCATTGAGCGTCACGATGCACTCGGTGGCATGCCCGGCGAGGATCTCGTCGATACCGTTATCGACGACCTCGTAGACCATGTGGTGGAGACCGGAGCCGTCATCCGTGTCACCGATGTACATACCAGGACGCTTGCGGACCGCATCAAGGCCCTTCAGCATCTTGATGGAGTCGGCGCCATAATCCTCGGCCGCGCTCGGCTTGCTTGCGGGCGTCGCGTTCATGTCGCTAAGATCCTGAGAGATAGGGTTCAAATTCGAATTGCGACAGTAGCACGAACCACTATCCCGAGCCCGGAAATTCGTCCTTCCGCCCACCTTTTCGATGGAATTTTAAGCAAGCAATTTCAACCGCTTGCCGGGCGGTTTATTGGGTGCGGCAAAGCGGACGCCGAACCAATGCCGTCCTCGTTTACAGCCACGAATTGAGCATCGTTCAAAATTGCATCGAACGGTTGCGGATCGGTCCCGGTAAGCCACGCTTGACTACCCAGCCGCAACACCTCTGCAAAGAGGCCGGCACGACGTCGCGAATCCAGATGCGCCGCGATTTCATCGAGCAGAAGAATGGGCGCGGCACCGCTCCGGCGCTCGGCCACAAGCTCGGCATGCGCCAATACAAGCCCGATGAGGAGCGCCTTCTGCTCGCCGGTCGAGCTTGCCTCCGCAGGCATCGCCTTCGGCCCGTGCCCCACCACGAGATCGCTGCGGTGCGGGCCTTCCAGCGTGCGCCCCGCGGCGCGATCCCGCTCACGACCTTGGGCGAGCACGCCCAGATAGCGATCCTCGACGTCAACGGCGGGGCGCATGCCGAGCGCCAACTCCAGCCCACCTTCGAGCATCAAGCTCGCCCACGGAAACGCGGCGTCCGGCTCTCGCGCCCGTCGCGCCTCGATGACGCGAATAATCCCGCGCACGGTCTCCACGCGGGCCGCCGCGATCGCAACACCCGTTTCCGCCATGATCCGCTCGAGGCCCGCGAACCGTGCCGGATCGCGCACGCCGTCCTCCAGCAGACGGTTACGCTGGCGCATGGCGCGCTCGAATTGACCCGAGCGCGCAGCATGGCCCGCATCGAAGCCGAGCGCGAGACGGTCCAGAAATCGCCGCCTGTCGCCGGCCGGTCCGGTGAACAGACCATCCATCGAGGGCAGCAGCCAAGCCATGTCGACAAGGCCCGCGAGCGCGCCCGAGCCTGCTTGCGGCTCGCCATTGATGCGCACCAATCGGCCGCCGCGTGCCGCCTCGGGCTTCGTCGGATCGAGACCGGTGCCAACCTCGACAGATCCCGTCTCGGTCTCGACCGTCGCTGCGACTGCCCAGCCACCGAGACCGTGCCGACGTGCCAAGTCGGCATACGGGACCCGCCTCAAACCCTGGCCCGCCGCCAGCAACGAGACGGCCTCGAGCACATTCGTCTTTCCCGCTCCATTCGGCCCCGCCAACACGACCGGCCGCCGGTCGAGCGATAGCGACAACCGTGCATGGTTGCGAAAATCGGTCAGGACGAGACGGGAGATCCACATGCGTCAGCGTTTTGCCTTCTGCCAGCGGATGGCGCCCAAGCGCGCAAGCTGTGCTGCAGGCAGCGGCCCCGGCGCGTTAAACGCGCATCGGCATCAGCACGTAAAGTGCGCGATCGTCGCCGCCGTCCTTGACCATGGTCGGCGAGCCGGGATCGGCGAGCAGGAACTGCAGCGTATCGCTCTCGAGTTGCCCGGAGATGTCCAGCAGGTAGCGCGCG
>LNDR01000174.1 GCA_001464755.1 Rhizobiales bacterium Ga0077524 | reverse complement strand
TGCCGCAGGCCCGGCGATCGTCGGCGGGGTGCTGGGAGGGAGGATCGGCTTTTTCCTGGTTCCTGCCATTCGGCCTAGTTCCTTCTGGGCGCGGGTCAGCCCTCCGACAATAGATATTGTACTACATTCAGGTCATCCTGGCCTTGACTGAGGTCATCCCTTCAATACCAGCCGGATCTGCTTTTCGATCTCGATCAGCGCGAAGAAGGCGGCGCCGATGGCCACGATCAGCACGCCTTCCATCAGCGGGACGGGCCTTGTGCACAGCACCTGCTGCAGCGGCGGCAAGTAGGTGACGTCGAATTGAACCCAAACACATAGCATCGTGCCGACAGATTGCACTTTCCAGCGATTGTGCTCGTCGGTCCTCGATCGCACTTTGTGCGCGGCGTCGACCCTCACCAAGAGCACGGTGACGTACAGAAGCTTGCGTCAGGGTTGAGAGCGGGTACCCGGGTGGGTTGTCGAGACTCACCACGGAGCCACCCCCAATGCCACGAAGCGTGACGATCCAATCTCTACCAGTTGCATTCGAGATGATGAAGGCGATGCAGGACGAAGGCTTGGGATGGGGCGAGGACTACCGTCCGCTCGCTCGCCGGGCCGTGGTCGAGATCATCGAGGACAGCCTCGCTGCCCGCGTCGATGCCTACCTGTTGAACGCGGCAGCGCGGGGGGAGGTTGACCGGCGCAACGGCAGCTACAGGCGCCACATCCTGAAAGAGCTCGGCGATATCGAGCTCGCCGTCCCGCGCACCAGAGCCTGGAGCCCCGTCGCCGTCGTGCGCGCCTACAGGGATCGGCGGAGGTTGCGGTGGCTCGTGTTTTTCTCAAGCGGGGAACGGCCATGATCAGTGAGCGACGATGGTACGTCGGCGTCGATTGGGCGAGTGAGAGCCATCACGTCTTTCTGACCGATGGCGCCGGCGCCAAGCTTGGCGAGAGGATCTTCAAGCATGGCGGTGAGGGCTTGGCCGAGATGGCGGCTTGGCTGATCGCAGCAACAGTCGCTGAGCCTGAGCAGGTTCACGTCGCGATCGAGGTCCCGCATGGTCCGGTAGTCGAGACACTGATCGAGCGCAGGTTCAACGTCTACGCGATCAACCCGAAGCAGATGGATCGCTTCCGCGACCGCTTCACGCTGGCCGGTGCCAAGGACGACAGCCGGGACGCCGAGACGATGGCATCGGCGTTGCGCACCGATCCGCGCTGCTTCCGGCCGCTCGCCGCGATGGACCCGATCGTCATCGAGCTGCGCGAGTGGTCGCGGATTGCGGAAGACCTCGGCACCGAGCGTATCCGGCTGACCAACCGTATGCGCGAGCAGCTCTGGCGCCATTTTTCGGCGATGCTCGAACTCGAGAGCGATCTCGCCGCGCCTTGGCTGCTCGATCTTTGGGAGGTCGTGCCGACGCCGGAAAAGGCCCGCCGCATTCGAGAGACGACCATTGCCAGAATTCTGAAGCGGAACCGCATCCGCCGGCTCGACGCAGCCCAGGTGCTGGAAGTGTTGCGCAAAGAGCCCGTAACGGTAGCCGACGGAGCGGTCGCGGCGGCAAGTGCGCACATCACTACGCTGATCGCGCGCATCCGCCTGCTGAAGCGGCAGATCGACGATGCCCATCGTCGGTTCGATCGGCTGACCACCGAGCTTGCCAGCTCGCAGGAGAGCGAGCCGGGGCAGATGAAGCAGCATGACGTGGAGATCCTCGCATCCTTGCCGGGAGTGGGAAGGATTGTCCTCGCCACGCTGCTCGCAGTTGCCTGGGATGCCCTGCAGCGACGGGATTACGCCTCGCTGCGCAGTCTGACGGGAGTCGCTCCCGTCACCAAAAGGTCGGGCAAGAGCCTGATCGCCATCCGCCGGCAAGCATGCCACCGGCGACTGTCGAATGCCATGTACCACTGGGCGCGCGTCGCCGTGCAACACGATCGGACCAGCCGTGCCAAATACACTGCCTTGAGAGGACGTGGTCACAGCCATGGCCGGGCGCTACGCTCGGTGGCCGATCGCCTCCTCAACGTCGCCTGTGCCATGCTCAAGACCGGCACCACCTTCAATCCCCCGCAGGCAGCCAAACTGGCCCGTTGCTAAACGGTGGGGAGTCCCCCCGTCCAGAGAGGCACTTGATTTCGCCCTGGCGCACTTCCCTGAAGCCAAGGCAACCGTCGTTCATGCGTACGAGGATGCACTAGATGGCCTTCTCGCCTCTGATCAGGTCACGGGCCCTCTCTCATAACGGCACAAGCACGAGATGAGGGCGCTCGCAGAGAAATCGATGGAGGAGTTTGTCTAGGCAGCGCGGATCGTGCGATCCGACTTGGCAACGACTGTCGAGATTGGTGCCCCGGAAGCCGGACTCAGGCACTACGTCCAGCAGTTCGGCCCCGATCTCGTGGTTGTCGGCACGCACGGCCGAACTGGACTGCGCCGCGCGGTGCTCGGAGGCATAGCAGAACGGCTCATCCCCACACTCCCTTGCGACGTTCTGGCCGTACGGCCAACAGCTTGAGCACTGCCCGCAAAGCGTGGCGGCGGTGAGCATGACTACACGCACTCGGCGGTCGTGGCGCGGCAACATTTATGTTGACTGGAGAGCAGCCGACGTTCAACGGCGGTGTCAAGCAGACGCAACGGCCCGCCCATTCTATAGGGGAGGCAAGTCAATCATCCTCAGGGGGGAAAGATGAAACCGGGATCCCGAAGATCGCCTGGTGGCGGAATCGACGCTCTCTTGCCAGCCGAGATCGCCCAGAAAGCCGAACAGATCGGGGCTCAAAAAATCCGTGTCGATGCGATGACCCTGCTCACGCTTTCCGTGTTGGCGGGTGCATTCATCGCGCTTGGGGCCATGTTCGCGACCACAGTATTGGCTGGTGCGCACGGCGTCGTGCCATATGGGATCAGTCGGTTGCTGGCTGGAATCGCCTTCTGCCTCGGTCTCATTCTCGTCATTGCCGGCGGAGCCGAACTCTTTACGGGCAACACCTTGATGGTCATGGCGTGGGCAGCGGGCAAGGTAAAGCTCATTGAGATGTTGCGGGCCTGGACAATCATCTATGTCGGGAACTTCCTCGGTGCGATCGGGACTGCTCTGCTGGTCTATCTCTCGGGGCAGCCTTTCAATGCAAACGGGGCCGTGGCTGCGGTCGCCATGAAGCTGGCCGCCGAAAAGGCGAGTCTGCCGTTCGATCAAGCCTTCTTCCTCGGCATCCTGTGCAACGTTCTTGTCTGCCTAGCGGTATGGCTTGCCATCGGGGCGCGGACCACCAGCGACAAGGTGCTGGCTGTGCTGTTTCCGGTCTCAGCCTTCGTGGTCGCTGGGTTCGAGCATTCTGTCGCTAACATGTACCTCATTCCCCTGGGGCTGTTCCTCAAGACGTGGGCACCGACGTCGCTTTGGACGCAAATTGGCTCACCCGCGTCCGACTATGCAGCTTTGACATGGCTGGCATTTTTCAACAGTCTTATTCCCGTGACCTTGGGAAACATCGTCGGCGGAGGCGTTCTTGTCGGCGGCGTGTATTGGTTCGTCTACTTACGGCCGCGCACCAATTAATCATCGCGCAGCTTCGACCTGCGAGTGTTTGGGCTCCTTGCACCGAGTACGGCATGCAAACGTCCCACCACGCCACAGCCTCCATACTGTTTTGTCGTGGGTCACGCGAGTGCTGCGATCGAGCACCCTTTACGTGCGCGTCGGCACAGCGAGGATGTCACAGGGTAGAGTATCGAGCAGTTGCTCGGCTACGCTCCCGATCGCGGTCTGCTGCGCGCCCGTTCGACCATGCGTGCCAGCGACAACGAGATCGGGCCAATGCTTATCGACGTAGTCCAACAGGACTGCTTCGGGTTCTCCTTGCTGCAGGTTGGTTTCAAGGTTGCTGCCGGTGTCCCCGGCCGCGCCAGCGAGATCAGCCAACTCCTGCTCGGCGGCACGTAGGACGCGCTGCTTCTCCTCAGCCTCGATGACATCGACGGACTTGTCGGCGTTCCGCCCGCCCCAGTCGGGGGATATCTGGTAGGCGTGAACCAAGGTGAACCGAGCGGCCGGGAATAAGGCTCGGCCGTAGAGGAATGCTGTTCGCGAGGCGGCTGAGAAATCGATTCCAGCTGCCACGGCGGCGTACGGGCCTTCTGCTCGTCGGCGGACGGCAAGAACCGGTAGGCTCACATAACGGACAATCCGCGCGGCTGTACTTCCGAGCAGCTTCTCTCCCAGGATCTTGCCATGGGCCGGACCCGTTATCAGGAAATCGATCCCGATTTGCCGTGCGTGCTCTATCGTGCGCTCGGCGGGATCTCCGACGACGATATGACGCGACAATTTCAGACTAGATGCGCTGTGTCGAACGAGACGCTCGATCTCTGTCTCAGCATTCTTGATTCGCCGCTCCATGCCCCAAGGCCGTAACGAGCTTGCCTCGACGACATGACAGACAGTGAGGTCTGCTTTCCACGCCGCCGCCAACTGAATAGCTCGGTCGAACGCGCGATCGCACGCCGACGTCAGGTCGGTCGCGAGCAGCAGCCTTTTGGGCAGGCCATCCTCCGAAGTCCTGATCATAGCGTTTCTCCGCGGCTGCATGTTGGTGTGATGTCGACCATCAAGGCGGATCGCACCTTGATCCCTGTCAACAGGGGCGACGTGCTTGGCCAATACACATCCAACGCTCTTCACGATGGGGGGCGCTGGGGATGGTCGATGACGAACGACATCTTGCTCTTCATCGCCATAGGTTTTGCTGCCCAGATGGTCGATGGCGCGATCGGCATGGCCTATGGCATCACCGCCACCACAATCCTGATGGGCTTCGGAGTTCCCCCGGCCACTGCCAGCGCCTCCGTTCACGCTGCGGAAGTCTTCACGACCGCAGCCTCAGGGGCGGCGCATTGGCGGATGGGAAACGTCGATCGTAAATTGGTTCTGCGCCTTGCAGTACCGGGCATGCTTGGAGGTAGTATCGGCGCCTACGTCCTTGCGACAGTGCCGGGCGACCGCATCCGCCCGATCGTGAGTGCATACCTGCTCGTGATGGGCGTGGTGATCGTGTGGCGTGCCATCTGGAAGGAGAGAAGCGAGCACAAGGCGCCGAAACATGTTGGTCTTCTCGGCTTAGTGGGCGGGTTTCTGGATGCAATCGGCGGTGGCGGTTGGGGAGCCATGGTGACGACGACTTTGATCGGCCTCGGTGCGAGCGCGCGGTTTGCCATCGGCTCGGCCAATGTGGCGGAGTTCTTTGTCACCGCGACCGTGACCGCGACATTTGTCGCGACCGTCGGGCTCACTCTCTGGCCTGTCACTACGGGGCTAGTCATAGGTGGAATTGTCGCTGCCCCGTTCGCCGCCTATGCCACCAAGCACCTGCCTGATCGGCCCGTGATGATCCTTGTTGGCGTGGTGGTCATCCTGTTGAGCTTGCGAAGCCTTTTGATGGTGTTGTGGTAATGCGGGCTGTTCAATCATTTGTTCGCTGTTGATATTTAACGATTGCGAGCGACGAGCAGATGATCCTGCCTCCCGAGAAATTCCGCGACGGCCCAGGTGAGCAAGACCGCCGCCATGATCGCGGTAAAAATTGTGGCACTGAGCGGAACCAGACCGAGCAATGCGCGCAGCGGCGGCAAGACGACTGTCGATGCCTGCAGGACCATGCCCAACCCGACCGCAACATGTATCCAGATGTTGGGCAACGGCACCATGCCGATCCGCCGCGCGGGATGGACAAAAACCAGCTGCATCATGGACTCGTAGAGGAACACCGATGTCCGCGTTTCTTCGAGCGAGAAGCCGAGTTGCGGCATGGCAGCGAGGAAAGCGATGCCACCCATGGCTTTCGCCTTGCCGCTGATGACGATGAAGCGGAGCGAGGCAGCATCGAGCAGTCTTGAACTCGGTGGCCGTGGCGGTTTGCTCATCACACCGGGATTGCGATCGAAGGCCAGGGCAAGCGCGGGAGGCCCATCGGCCACGACGTTGATCCACAGCAGCTGCGCAGCCGTCAGTGGCAATAGGAACGTGCCCCCGACTGGGTCCTTGATGCCGAGCAGGAAGGCCAGAGCGAGGCCGGCAATCATGAGCACGATGAGCGCCATATCCGTGGAAAAGAAAAACCGAATGAACTTCTGGATGTTCTCGTAAATGCTGCGGCCTTCCTCTATGGCCGCGACGATCGTGGCGAAGTTGTCATCCAGCAACACGATGTCGGACACCTCACGCGAGACATCGCTGCCGCGTTGTCCCATGGCGACGCCGACGTCGGAGCGTTTGAGTGCCGGCGCGTCGTTGACGCCATCTCCCGTCACCGCAACGATCTCGCCGTTCGCCTTGAGGGCCTCGACGAGACGGAGCTTGTGCTCGGGCGCCACGCGCGCGAACACGTTGACGTGTCGAACGAGTTCACGCAATTGCTCGGACGACGCCTGCTCGACTTCCGACCCAATCACGACGCGCTCTGTCGTGATGCCGATGGTTTCGCCAACGGCTTTGGCCGTGGCGGGGTGATCCCCCGTGATCATAACCACGCGAATGCCGGCAGCCTTGGCGCGCTGCAAGGCTTCCGTCACCTCCGCGCGCGGCGGATCCCACAGCATCACCAGACCCAGAAATGTGATGCCCTCGTCCCGCTCCTCCTCTCGCCAGCCAAGAGCCAGCACGCGATAGCCTCCGCTCGCATGCTTCAGCGCTTTGGCCTCCCAATCGCGCTTGTCCTCTGCCGACAACGAACTCCGCTCGATCAGGACTTCGGATGCGCCCTTGAGATAGCTGACCTGCTGGCCGCTTTCAGTCACCGTGACACGCATGAACTTGGTGACGCTGTCAAAGGGCCGGCAGGAAACCAGCGGCCGGCTGGCTGCGACATGGGCAGGATCGGCGCCACGTCTCGCTGCGTAGTCCAGGAGTGCGACCTCGAGCGGGTCGCCGACACCGGTTGCAATCTCCGCGTCGTTGGCCAGCACCATGGCCCGCAGCGCCCGGTCGGCATCGGGGGCGTCTATGGCTCGGACTTGCATGCGGTTCTCGGTGAGCGTGCCGGTCTTGTCCGTGGCGATGACGGTAACGGAGCCGAGAGCCTCGACCGCGCTGAGACGCCGAACGATGGCCTTGCGCTTGGCCAAGCGCTCGACACCCATCGCCAGGGTCAGCGTCAGAACGGCCGGTAGACCCTCCGGCATCGCCGCCACAGCCAAGGCGACGGAGAACAGGACAAACCTGGCCGAGGCGCCCGGGGCCCTCGACTACCAGTCCGCCCATGGTCAGAGCGAGGCCGACCATCGGGATGGCGATCGCGACCTGGTTGCCGAACACGCCGAGCCGGCGCTCGAGCGGAGTTTGACCCGTCTCGATCCCGCCGAGCATGGTGGCGAGCTGCCCCATCGTGCTTTGCGGGCCCGTCCGCGTCACCTCGATGTAGCCCTTGCTGCGGACGATAAGTGTGCCGCTCAGCAGTTCACTCTGCAGATCCTTGTCGATGGGCAGGGATCACCGGTCAGGATCGATTCGTCAGCCATTACGCCCTGGCCTGCGACAAGGCGCCCGTCAGCAGGAACGCGGTCGCCGGCTTCGATCCGGGCGGTATCGCCGGGAACAAGCTCGTTTGCCGGAATTCGTGCCAGCACCCCGTCGCGCATGACCCAGACGGACGGCATGGCAAGAGCCTTGAGGCGCCCCAACGCCTCCTCGGCCTTGCTTTCCTGATAGGCGCCAAGACCAGCATTGAGAACGAGGATGAGACCGATGGCTATGGCCTCATACCGAACCTGCTTGGCGCCTTCATGCAGCTAGAGAGCCAGATCAAGGGCGAGCGCGAACAGCAGGATGTAGATGAGCGCGCTCTTGAATTGCCGGAGCACCCGCTGCCACAGACGGGTCGCCTCGGGTTCCGGCAGGGCATTCGGGCCGTGCTCGGCAAGACGCTGCCTCGCCTCCAACTGTGAAAGCCCACGGAGCTTGGGTCCGAAGGCGTTGGCCGCCATTGGAGGAAATTCCTGCTGTTCGGTGTGCATATGGCGTGCAGCTGGGTTCAAAGCACTTCTACTGTCGGCTCCACCCACGCCATCCTGGACGAGGGGATGAAGGCGCGTCAGGTCACCGTCTTAGTCGGCTGTGATGTTCGCAGCGCCATGAGTTCGGCTGGCAGTGGGAAGACGATCGTCGAGGTTTTCTCGCCTGCGATGTTCAGCAGTGTGCCGAGGTAACGCAGCTGCATGGCTTCCGGCTGCTTGGCCAGCATCTGGCCGGCCTGCAACAGCTTTTCTGACGCCTGTAGCTCGCCTTCGGCGTCGATCACTTTTGCACGTCTCAGGCGCTCCGCCTCGGCCTGCTTGGCGATCGCGCGAACCATCATGTCGTTCAGGTCAACGTGTTTCAACTCCACATTCGCAACCTTGATGCCCCAGGCGTCGGTCTGCTCATCCAGGATTTGACGGAGATCCTTGTTGAGCTTATCCCGCTCGGCCAACATCTCGTCGAGTTCGTGCTGACCGACGACGGAACGAAGTGTGGTCTGCGCCAACTCGCTCGTCGCCTGATTGTAGTCCTCGACTTGCAGAATAGATTTTTCCGGATCCATGACGCGATAGTAAATCACGGCATTGACCTTTACCGACACGTTGTCTCGCGTGAT
>LNDR01000173.1 GCA_001464755.1 Rhizobiales bacterium Ga0077524 | reverse complement strand
GGCTCGTCGGCTGATGCCCGGTCTTCCGGCAACCAGCCGCAAAGGCGCGCCAACGCCATCATTTCGTCTGTCCGCTCGAGTTTGCTAGGCTGATTCGACTGGCGATCGGTTTGGGAGCGCCGTCGTGCGGGGAGACTGGCCCTAATGATTGAAGCAGGGACGACGGATTCGGCCGTGGAGGTGCTCTTCCCGCCCGACGTGATCGCGGCTCGCATCGGCGAGCTGTGCCAGGAGATCGCGGCGGCCGGCTTACGCAATCCTTTGGTCGTACCGATCCTGACCGGCAGCTTTGTCTTTTCCGCCGATCTGTTGCGGGGGCTGCACGCTGCCGGCCTGACCCCTGAGGTCGATTTCCTCACCCTGTCCAGCTACCGCCACACCACGCGCTCGGCGGGCAGTGTCGACATCCTGCGCGACATGGAACTCGATGTTGCCGACCGCGACGTGCTTCTGGTCGACGACATCCTCGATACCGGCCGTACACTCGCCTACGCCAAAGACCTCGTCGCGGCGCGTGGCGCGCGGCGCCTCCTCACCTGTGTGCTGCTCAACAAGCGCGTCCGCCGCGTCGTCACGATCGAGGCAGACTTCATCGCCTTCGAATGTCCGCCAGTGTTCGTGGTGGGTTACGGTATGGACCTTGCCAATCGTTATCGCGAGCTGCCTTTCGTCGGGCGCGTAGCGAGTGATTGAATTGCGTCAGCTGATCCTTTCCCCGATTCCTTCGCTAGGCCTCTGGAGGTCCCGATGGCACGCATACTCCTTGCCGACGACGACAAGGGCTCGCTGGACCTCGTGCGCCGCGCGCTGCAGCTCGAAGGCCATACGGTCGTCACGGCGGAGGACGGCAGCGAGGCTTTGGCCCTCGTCGAGCCCGGCGGTTTCGACCTGCTCGTCACGGACGTCCAGATGCCGGGCCTCGACGGCATCGAGCTGGCACACCGCGCCTCGGCGCGCTACCCGGCGCTGCGCCTCGTCTTGATGTCGGCCTATCCTGACGGATTGGATCACGCGGCCGCACTTGCGGCCAAAGGCGCACGCCTCGTCACCAAGCCTTTCACTATCGACCGGATCCGCGCTGAGGTCCGCGCCGCTCTCGCCTGATCCGGCTTTCTTTGGCTAGGCTTCGCACACGCCGACCTTGACGCCGCCTGTCCTCCCGGCTGAGTTTTGAGCCGACCAGGAGGGCCACCCCATGAAGATCGGCGTCTATCTCAATGCCCAGCATCCGGCCGGCGACGATCCGGGCCGGCGTCTCTCGGAGATGGTCGATCAGGTGCGTCTGATCCGCCAGCGCGGCTACGACTCTATCTGGAGCGGCGAGCACCACGTCACCGACGGCTACCATTACTTCCCCCTTCTCTCGATGCTGCATCGCCTCGCACCCGAGGCCGAAGGGCTCGATATCGGCACCAACATCATCCTCCTGCCGTTGCACAATCCCATCGAACTCGCCGAGATCGGCGCCTTTCTCGACGTCGTCTCCGGCGGCCGCTTCATCCTTGGCGTCGGCCTCGGCTACCGCGAGGAAGAATTCGCCATGTACAAGGTGCCCATGAAGGAGCGCGTTTCGCGTCTCGAGGAAGGCGTCGAGGTTATTCGGCGCCTGTGGACGGAGGACAAGGTCACCTTCAAAGGCCGCCACTGGAGCCTGGACGGCGTCACGATCCGCCCGCGCCCGAAGCAGACGCCCCGCCCACCGATCGTGATCGCCTCTCAGGTCGAGGCCGGCATCAAGCGCGCGGCCCGCATCGGCGACGGCTGGACTTCGGTGCCGGTGACCCGAATCGAAGGCGTCGCCAAGGAGGTCGCAATGTTCGCCGCCGCGCGCGCCGAGGCCGGACTTCCGCCGAGCAAACTGATGTCCCGGATCTACGAGGTCTCCTGCGCCCGGGACGAGGAGACGGCGCTCCGCCGTGCAGCCCCCTTCCTGATCGAGAAATACGCGGCCTATGCCTCGTGGGGATTGCCCGGCCTCAAGATGGACAAGGACCAGAGCCCGGAGGTCCAGTTGCGCGGGCTCGCCAAGAGCCGCTTTGGGGTGGGCACGCCCGAGCAGGTGGTCGAGGCACTCGTCGAACAGGACAAGGCCGGCATGACGCATGTCGCCATGCGCATGAGCTGGCCTGGCATGTCGCAAGACGAGATTCTCGCAGGAATCGACCTCGTCGGCCGCGAGGTGCTGCCGGAGGTACGCAAGCGCATCGGCGCAACAACCTGATGGTTGTCGTCCCGGTGCTTGTCACCGGGACCCATCGGGCGGCAGATTCGATGAGTAGGCTCTTCCCGGCAGCCCGCCAACGACACGAGTTCCGTGCAAGCGGATGAGTGGAAACCGGGGGGAACAAGCCCCGAATGACAGCTCCGAGGACCCCATGATCCGCGATTCCGCCCGCCTCGACGAACTTCTTGCCCGCACCCGCCGCTTCGTGCGCGAGGTCGCCATCCCCAACGAGGATCGCGTCGAGAGCGAGGATCTGGTTGGCGCCGACCTCGTCGCCGAGATGCGCAAGCTTGGAACATTCGGCTGGAGCATCCCGGAGGAGTACGGCGGCAGCGGCCTCACGACCGAGGAGTTGGCGCTCGCCTTCATGGAGCTGACCCAATGCTCGGTCGCCTTTCGCGTAGTGGGCGCACAGAACGCCGGCATCGGCTCCGAATGCCTGATCCGCGACGGCACCGACGAGCAGAAACGCCTCTATCTGCCGAGGCTTGCGTCCGGTGAGTTGATCGGCTGCCTCGCGCTGACCGAGGAGATGGCCGGCTCCGACGCGACTGCCCTCCAGTCGCAGGCCATTCAGGACTCGAACGGCGACTATGTGATCAACGGCGCAAAGCGCTACATCACGTTGGCCCCGATCGCTGGTCTGTTCACGGTCTTCGCTCGCACCGACGGCTCGACGCGCGGCGCGGCCGGTGTCTCCGCTTTCCTCGTCGAGCGCGGTACGCCCGGCCTCACCACCTCCGGATCGACCCCTAAGATGGGCCAGGAAGGTGCGCCGATCGGCGAGGTCTACCTTCAGGATTGCCGCGTTCCCGCAAGTGCTATCGTTGGCAACGTGCCGGGCCAAGGCTTCCGGACCGTCATGAAATGCCTGAACAAGCAGCGCGTCAATCTGGCAGCACTCTCCACCGGCCCCGCGATCCGCATGCTCGACGAGGCTGTCGCCTACGCCCGCGAGCGCCAGCAGTCCGGCCGTCCCATCGGCGAGTTCCAACTCGTCCAGGCCATGCTCGCCGAGTCCAAGGTCGAGATCGAGGCCGCTCGCGCCCTTATCCTCGAGACGGCGCGCAAGCGCGATCGCGGCGAGGACGTCACCATGGATGTATCGCTCTGCAAATATTACGCGACCGAGATGTGCTGCCGCGTGGCCGATCGCGTCGTCCAGATTTTTGGCGGCCAGGGCTACGTCAAGGGACGCGGCATCGAGCGCTTCTATCGCGATGTGCGCGCCGCCCGCATCTACGAGGGCACGAGCCAGATCCACCTGCTCAATATTGCCAAGCACTTGCTGCGCCCTGCGCGGTAGGCTGGGTCGAGCATCGCGCTGACCCAACGTTCCGAAGCAACGTGGCGCTCAGACGCCGCGCTCAGGCCCCTTCGGGCTTGATCTCGCTCGCCGGCAGGTCGATCTCGACACGGGCGCCATTGGGGTCGAGGAAGAAAAGCTGCCACACGCCGGCACCCGGCCCACCCTCGGGCAACCGCCTGAGGTCGTAGCTGAGACCGCGCGCCTTGAGCTTTGCGATGTAGCTGGGCAGATCCGTACCCCAGAACGCCATGTGATCGAGGACGCCGGCACCCTCGGGAATCTCGGGCTTCTGGATCACGTGCAGGATCGCCTTGCCGCCGCTGTAGAGCCACTCGCCCGGGAACATGAAGTTCGGCCTTGGCCCCGGCTCGAAGCCGAGCATGTCGCCATAGAACTTCGCTGTCGCCGCAGCGTCTTTGGTCACGATGGTAAAATGGTCCATACGCTCGATGGGCATGTCTCGTTCTCCGTTTATGGGGGGGGGGGCGCTGCTCAACCCTTGCCGACGACCGTCACCGCCCCAGCCGTTGCCGTCCGGCCTCCGTCGACCGCGAACTGTGCCCCGGTGATGCCGGACGCGAGGTCGGAGCAGAGGAAATGCACCATGTTGGCGATCTCGTCGGCCGTAGAGAAGCGCCCGAGCGGGATCGCGCCCTTGTACCGCTCCGCGGCCCCGGCCGCATCGCCCGGGCTTACCTGCTCGGTCACCGAGTGGATCATGCGTGTATCGACAGGACCCGGGCACACGGCGTTGACCCGGATGCCGTATCCGGCCACCTCGCCGGAGACGGCCTTGGTGAAGCCGATCACGGCGTGCTTCGATGCGACGTAGGGCGACATGTTCGGCGACCCCATCAGTCCCGCGATCGAGGCGGTGTTCACGATGGCGCCGCTGCGCTGTTTGATCATGAACGGAATGACGTTCTTCAAGCCCAGGAATACGCCCTTGACGTTGACCGACATGAGTTGGTCGTAGACCTCCTCGTCGTACTCATGGATCGGCTTCACCGAGCCTTCCACGCCGGCATTATTGTGGAAACAGTCGATGCGGCCGTAGGCGTCGATGGCGGCCTTCACATAGTTCGCGACGTCCGCGCTCTTGGTCACGTCGGCCTGCACCGAGATGGCCTCGCCGCCCTGCTGTTTGATGGCACCGGCAACCGCTGCGGCGCCGGAGCCGTCGCGATCGACAAGCACAACCTTCGCGCCATAGCCGGCGAACCCGAGTGCCGTCGCCCGCCCGATGCCATTCGCGGCGCCCGTGACGAGCGCGACCTTGCTTTTGAAATCCATGGGAGCGTCCTCCGTTGTACCGATATCGGGGCCGAGCATGCGCCGCCCCCGGGGCCGGGCGCAAGCGTCGGGCATCGGCGTAGCCTAAAGTCGCGTCAGCCGCGAATGTCTCCTTCGGCCTTCATCGCCCGCACCGACTTGCCGAACGCCTCGAGCGTGCGCGTCACCTCCGTGGGGCCATGGACGGCCGACACCAGTCCCCCCGGAGAGCCCATGATGTCCACGCCGTTGCTGATCATGGCGATCCGCAGGCGATGTGCGAGGGTCGCGTCCTTGACACCCTTGAGGCCGGCAAAGCCGAGCTTGACCGCATCAAATGTTGCCGGATCGAGCGCTATGCCTTTCGGATTCTGGAAAATTTGGAAGGTCGACGCCTCGCCGTAGATGCCCCACGGCACCCCTTCCTCGATCACGATCCGCCGCATGCCATCGCGGATCTCACCCGCTGTGCGCTCCGCCCGCTCGCAGATATCCTCACTCTCGATCAGAGAAAGTGTGGCGATCGCCGCCGCGGCAGCCAGCGGATTGGCATTGTAGGTGCCTTGGTGGGCGATCTTCTCGCGGCCCGCGCTTTTGGCCGCCGCACTGTCGAGCTGATCGAGGATGTCGGCCCGCCCGGCCACCGCACCGCCGGGCAATCCGCCGGCCACGATCTTCGCCAGCGCTGCGATATCCGGCGTGATCCCATACCGGCCCTGCGCGCCGCCGCGCGACCATCGAAAACCCGTCACCACCTCGTCGAACATCAGGAGTGCGCCGTTCTTCGTCGTCGCCGCCCGAAGCCGCGCGAGGAATCCGGGCTTCAACGGTACCTGCCCCCATCCCGCACCCGACGGCTCGATCATCACGCCGGCGATGTCGTCGCGCTGCGCCAGCAAAGCCTCGACCGGCTCGATCTCGTCCGCCGACATGAGAATGGTCGCGTCCGTGATGCCGCCGAGTACGCCGGCCGGCGTGCCGCCGTCGAAGTGGCTGTTGGAGCCCGCCGCAACTTGGTCGTGCCATCCGTGGAAGTGCCCGACAAAGCGCACGACGCGCGATTTGCCCGTGAATGCCCGCATCAAACGCATGGCGAGGTGCGTCGCCTCGGTCCCCGAAGCGGTGAATCTGACGCGCTCGGCGCAAGGTAACAGCCGGTTGATCAGCTCGGCCCACTGCACCTCGGGCTCGTGGCAGGCTCCCCAATGTGTGCCCCGCGAGATCTGCCGCGTTACGGCCTCCACCAGCGCTGGGTGCGCATGCCCGAGGATCAGCGCCCCGTGACCGCCGAAGTAATCGACGAGTTCGTTGCCGTCGGCGTCCCATTTGCGCGGCCCCTGCGCCCGCTCGACGTGGATGGGATAGGGCAGCAGCGTACGGCTGTCGTGCGTGAGCCCCGCCGGGATCACCTTGCGGGAGCGAAGATCGAGTTCGGCCGACCGCCCGGTCAGCGCCCGATAGCCCGCCTCGATGGGTGAGTTCGTCAATGCGTCGTTGGCCATGTGTCAGGTCTCCCGTCCGCGCGGAGCACGTTTCCTTCCCCAATCCTACCCCTTCCGCGCACGCGCGCTATGGGTCTATCTTGGCGGTGCCGCGCAGGATCGACGAGCCAAGACCACGACAAGGCTCGTACCTGGAGCCGACGAGGAGCGCCAAATGGCTGCAACGATGACGAAGGCTATCGAGATTGTCCCGACAGGCGGCGCACTCGGCGCCGACATTCGCGGCCTGGATCTATCGGCCGATATCGACGATGCGACCTTCCGGGCCGTCTACAAGGCGTGGAACGACCATCTCGTCCTGCGCTTTCGCGGCCAGAGCCTCGACGACGACCGCCTTGTCGAATTCTCGCGCCGCTTCGGCGATCTCGACATGGCCCCGATCGGCGCCAAGGACAGCCCATTTTCTCGCCAACGCCCGGAGATCGCCGTCATCTCGAATATTGTCGTCGAGGGCAAGGCGATCGGTGGCCTCGGCAACTCGGAACTCGTCTGGCATCAGGACATGAGCTACAACGACCTGCCGCCCAAGGCGAGCCTGCTCTACGGCGTCGAAACTCCTCCGGTCGGCGGTGAGACTTTCTTCTACAACCTGTATTCGGCCTTCGAGACGTTGCCCGAGCGGCTGAAAGCGCGCATCCAGGGCCTGTCGTGCAAGCACGACGCCACGCGCAACTCCTCCGGCCAGCTTCGCCAGGGGTTCGAGGAGCGCTACTCCAATCAGGACCGTCCCGGCGCCGTGCATCCGCTCGCCGTGCGGCATCCTGAGTCGGGGCGCACCTCGCTCTATCTGGGCCGCCGCCCCAATGCGTGGGTCGTCGGCTTATCGGATGCCGACAGCGCTGCCCTCCTCGACGAGCTTTGGGCCCACGTCGAAAGCGGCCCGTTCGTATGGGCTCAGGAATGGCGACAGGGCGATCTGGTCATCTGGGACAACCGGTGCACGCTCCACCGCCGGAATACGCTCGATCCGAGCCTGCGGCGCCTGATGCACCGTACTCAGGTGCGGGATGGCGCGCGGCCGGTCGCCTCCGCTTGACCATGAAGAGTTTCGGTCGAAAATCTCGACGGAGGGCCAGCACGTAACGCGCGAGCCGGCTGGCTCGCGCAATGCGGGAGACTACCCAGAATACCCCAACTCAGCGGCACCGTGGATAACTGAAAGCCGTGTATCGCCTCGGGACGGTGGGGCGCGGTTCGGCTCTCGCGCCGCGGAACTTCGCGTGGGCCTGGGCGTTCTTTCGGGCAAGTCCGCTGGGCCGAGGCGACAGCCAACCAGGCCGACGTGGGCCGCGAGGCAAGCATCCACCGTGAAAGCAGCAGAGGCGCCAGTTTTGGGCGAGCGCATCTGTTCGCTGACGCCGTGGGCCCTTCAGTAACTCCCGACACGGAAAGGTTGCACGATGAAAAACATTGTTCTCTGGCTCTTGGGCGTCCCCATCACCCTCATCGTCCTGCTCAACCTGTTCGGTTTCATGAGTTGAGCCGCCCGTATCAGCTCAGCTCGCGAATCCGGAAATTGAGCCCGCCCCTCGGCGTCAGCGTCACGGTAGCGTTGATGCCGGGGTGCTGGTCGGCGGGCGCAAACCGGTTGCCGACGTATTCTGGACGGAATCGCCGCAGCAGCATCGAAAGTGCCAGCGTGTTTTCCACTTGGCTCATGGCCCCGCCGATGCACGAGCGCTTTCCGCCGCCGAATGGAATGTAGACGTAGGGTTTCCGCTTCTTCGCGGCTTCTCCCATGAACCGCTCCGGCCGGAACGCCTCGGGCTCCTCCCAATACTTAAGAGCGCGATCCGGTCTCCCGCCTTGATCTCTTTGTCGCCGATCACGTCGTCCTTGGCCGCCACCCGAATGAGGCCCCAGATCGGCGGATACATCCGCATCGTCTCCTGGATCACAGCGCGCGTGTACGCGAGTGCCGAGTAGTCGGCGGCGGCAGGCTCCCGACCGGAATTACCGTAGACCTCGTCGCTTTCCCGGCGAATGCGCTCGGCAATCTCCGGGCGCTGCGACGTCTCGTAGAGAGCCCACGCAAGAGTGAGAGCCGTTGTTTCAGTACCAGCCCAGAGGTACTGCTTGAGTTCGTCGATCGCTTGCTGTTGGTCGAACTCCGGCAGGCTCGGATCGTTCACTGCATCCTGGATCATGCGCAGTAGCGTGCGCTCGCGGTTCTCCAGCGGTTCACCGGAAA
>LNDR01000172.1 GCA_001464755.1 Rhizobiales bacterium Ga0077524 | reverse complement strand
GAGAGTTGGTGCGGGTATTCGGTGGCGCGGCGCTTCGGGTCGGCGATGCGCACCAGCGACAGCATCTCAACGGCCCGGTCCCATGCCGCCTTGCGGCCGAGCTTCTGGTGGATCTCCACGGATTCGGCGATCTGCTGGCCAACTGTGTAGACCGGGTTGAGCGAGGTCATTGGCTCCTGGAAGATCATCGAGATGCGGTTGCCGCGGATCTTGCGCATCTCGGGCTCGCCGAGCGTGGTCAACTCTCGGCCCTCGAAGGTGATGGAGCCGCCGACCACGCGTCCCGCATCGCGAGGGATGAGGCCGAGGATCGAGAGCGCCGTCACGCTCTTGCCGCAGCCGGATTCGCCGACGAGCCGACGACGGCGCTCGACGTGACGATCCAGGCGCAGATCCTCAACCTCATGCTGGAGCTTAAGGAGAGGTTGGGAACGGCAATCGTGCTGATCACGCACGATCTCGGCGTCGTGGCCGAGGTCGCCGAACGCGTGATCGTGATGTATGCGGGCCGCATGGCCGAGGAGGCATCGGTGGACGACCTGCTGCGCCGGCCGCAACATCCCTACACGCGCGGATTGATCGGCTCGATACCGCGGCGCAGTGTGCGTGGGACTCCGAAAGCGATCCGCAGCCGACTGCAGGAGATCGTCGGCATCGTGCCGTCGCTCAGGGACGAAATCCCCGGCTGTCCTTTCGCCCCGCGCTGCAACCTTGCGAAAGACCGCTGCTCGCTGGAGCGCCCGCCACTCGAGGCGCGCGGCGCGTTTCATCAAGCAGCCTGTTGGGAAACGCGGCCTGGAGCCGATCACGCATGAGCGCCGTCGCGAAGGACAGCATGACACCCCCAGGCTCGCAGCTCGGCTCAGCCGAGACCGTGCTGACCGTCAAGGACCTGAAGAAGCATTTCCCTGTACACAAGGGCCTCTTCTCACGTGTCGTAGCGCACGTGCAAGCCGTCGACGGTGTCTCATTCGAGGTGCGCCGTGGCGAGGCCCTCTGCCTCGTCGGCGAGTCCGGCTGTGGCAAGTCGACCGTCGCCCGGTGCATCGCGCGCCTGGAGGAGCCGACCTCCGGCACGATCGTCGTCAACGGCACCGAGGTCACACATCTCGACCAGGATACGCTGCGCGCCCAGCGCCGGCAGATGCAAATGATCTTCCAGGATCCCTACTCGTCGCTCAATCCACGCATGTCGGCGGGCGCCATTGTCAGCGAGCCGTTGACGAACTTCGGTCTCGCCTCGGGAAGCGAGTTGGAACAGCGTGTGGCGCAACTCTTCGAGCGTGTCGGCCTTAGGCCGGAAGCCATGGCGAAGTTTCCGCACGAGTTCTCCGGCGGACAACGCCAGCGCCTCGGGATTGCGCGAGCACTCGCGGTCAATCCGAGCCTGATCCTCGCGGACGAGCCGCTATCCGCGCTCGACGTCTCCGTGCAGGCGCAGGTGCTGAACCTGTTGATCGATCTGCAGGACGAGTTGCAGCTCGCCTATCTCTTCGTTTCGCACGACCTCGCCGTCGTCGAGCACATCGGCCACCGGGTCGCGGTCATGTATCTCGGCCGTATCGTGGAACTCGCTGATAACGCCGATCTCTTCGCGAGGCCGCAACACCCCTACACCGAGGCTCTGTTGGCTGCTGCGCCCATTCCCGAGCCGGGCATTACTCGCAAGCGTATCATCCTCGAAGGCGACGTGCCGAGCCCGGTCAATCCGCCGTCGGGCTGCCGCTTCCACACGCGGTGCCCCTACGTCACGCCAGCCTGCCGCGAGATCGACCCGCCGCTCGTCGAGGTGGCGCTCGGCCACCATGTCGCCTGCCTGCTACGGCCAGTCGGCAGCGATGGGACGCCCCTCACCGCCACCAAGTGATCGTTGCAGTTCAGGCTGCGGCCGGCGGATGCGTGACGATCGACTTCAGTGCCGGCACAGGCGTCTCGAGCCGCGTGACATCGGGCCGAGGCCGGGCCAACTCGGTGTTGCCGGCAAAAGCCCGCTCCATTGCCGCACCGGCGCCCAGGACTCGCAGGTCGCCCCGGAACGGTCCGACGATCTGTAAGCCGAACGGCAGGCCCTTGTCGTCCGTGCCGCACGGCAGCGACATGACCGGGTTCGTCGTCAGCGTGATGAACCAGCTCATCGCCAGCCAGTGGTAGTAGGTGTTGAGCTTCTTTCCAGCGATTTCGTCGACGTAGAGGCGCTGCCATGGGAATGGCGACACCGCGACCGACGGTGTCAACACCACGTCCACATCCTTGAACGCCTTTTGGAAGCGCCGGAAGATCTGCGTTTGCTCGGCATGGGCCCAGGCGACATCCGCAAGCGACATCCCGGCGCCAAGCTCGTAGTTGGCCCGCACGTTCGGCCCGAGGAGATCGCGGTTCCTCTCGTAGTCGTCGCGGTAGCGGGCCACGAAGCTGATGGCGCGGATCACATCGAAGCAGCGCTCAGCCCCGCTGAAATCCAGCTCGATCGGCGTACAGCTACGGAAACGATGCTTCATCGCATCGATCTTGCGATGGAACGCCGCCCGGATCGCCGGATCGACGATGCCGGTGCCGAGATCCTCACTCCAGCCGACGCGCAGCTGGCCGAGGTCAACCGGGTCGGGCTTTCGGAACGGGGCGCCGTCGGCGGGGAACGAGAGCGGATCGCTGGCGTCAGCGCCGACCTGGCTCGCGAACATCAAGCAGGCATCCTCGACCGTCCGCCCCATGGGGCCCAGCACGGAGATCGGCGTCCAGCCTAGCTGGCGACGCTCGGCCGGCACCAGTCCCGGCGACGGCCGAAAGCCGACGACGCCGCAGAAGGAAGCCGGTATCCGAAGTGAGCCGCCCGTGTCGGAGCCCGTGCAGATCGGCAGGAGATCGGCCGCAAGCGCCGCGGCAGAGCCGCCTGACGAGCCCCCGCACGTCAGCATAGGATCGAAGGGATTGCCCGTCGCACCCCACACGGGATTGCGCGTGTTGGCGCCCGCACCGAACTCTGGCGTATTGGTCTTGCCGACCATGATCGCGCCCGCGCGCCTCAGTCGCCCAACCATCACGCTGTCGGCCTCGGGCACGAAGTCCTTAAACAACGGCGAGCCGAACGTGGTGAGCACGCCCTCGGTGTGCTCGAGGTCTTTCACCGCGAACGGCAGGCCGTGGAGTGGCCCGAGGTCGGCACCCGCGCGCACCGCTGCCTCGGCGGCTCTGGCCTCCTTGCGTGCCCGCTCGTAGCACGTGGCTGTCACGGCGTTGATCGCCGGGTTCAGCTTCTCGATGCGGGCGATGAAGGCTTCCAGCACCTCGACCGGCGACAACTCCTTGGCACGGATGCGGCGGGCCAACTCGACGGCGGAGAGGGAGACGATCGCTGTGACATCGGACATGCTGGGTTGCTCCGGAGACAGGCGGACACACATTTCATCCAAAGACTGTAGCAAATCAGCCGGCCGCGCACCGCCGCTAATGCGGACAACGCTTAGCCAGACTGCGGGCGCCAAGAAGTGCGGCCCGGTCGGCCTGCAGCGCAGATCAACTGTCTACCGCAAAGCTCACAAGGTTGGATCTATGGTGACCGTCAACACGCCCGAATAGCTGCCAGCGCTGACCGGTTGCCCGGTCAACAGGTTCACATCGACGTTGACGGTCCCGGAGGTGGTCGGCCCGCTCGCCACGTTCCTTGTCGATGAGACCGACGTTGCCGGCGTGGTCGTGGTGACAAGGGTGGTGCTCGCTGCGCCGAACGAGCCGACCGCGCGGTAATTGATGAAGTTGTCGAAGCCGCTTGCCGGAGGAATGGCAGGCGTCGCTGTCAATGCGCTGCCGGTCAGTCGCAAGAAGGTGGGTGACGTGCAGGAAGCGCTCAGCGTCGTGCTCTTGACGATTGCGGGATTGGGCAACGCGTTCGGGATCTCGGCGGGAACGAACGAGATCACGGGGCTCGATGGAGGATCGAGGCGGCAGACTCGCGGCACGGTCGCCTGAGGGGTGACAACGCGCGTGGCAACGACGAAGCCGAAACTCAGAATGCTCGAGTAGAGCCGCACCTCGACTGCCGCGTCGGAGTAGGTGCCGTCACTCACCCACTGGTTGGCTGGAATGAGCATTTCCACTTGCTGCGTGCGTGTCCCTGCCCCCCCGGTGACGCTCATCGTCACAGTATTCGCAGCAGGCGCCGGAGAAGTCGAAGTGATGTAGGTCGCACCTCCCCCGTTCTGGCGCACGGTATAGGCGAGAGAGTTAGCACCGGACGCCATCACGGGTGGCATAGACGTACGAATGATTCGTCGTGACGCTCAGCGTCACGAGCAGTGAGCCGGCCGATCCGCCGGGATTATAGGTTCCCGCATTCATCGACGAGACGCTGAAGGCGACAATGTTGCCCGCCCCGCAGAATTGCGCCGAAGCACGCGTCGGAATGACGACCGCGAGCAAAAGTGCCAGCATCGCGAAGGCCCCATGCCACCGAGTGCCACGGGCCGACGGACGTTCCGGCTTTGCACCTCGCTCCGCCATGAGCTGCAGAAACAGACGATTCGGAGAGTTGCGGTTCAACTCGTGCCCCATTCGACCAGTGCTCTGGTCACAAGTTTGGATCGATGGTGACCGTCAGCACGCCCGAATAGCTGCCAGCGCTGACCGATTGCCCGGTCAACAGGTTCACATCGACGTTGACGGTTCCGGTGGTGGTTGGGCCGCTCGCCACATTGCGCGCCGCAGAAACCGACGTTGCCGGCGTGGTTGTCGAGTTGAGTGTGGTGGTGGCCGCGCCGAACGAAGCTACGGCGCGATAATTGATGAAGTTGTCGAACCCACTGGCCAGAGGAATGGCGGGGCTGGGTGTCAGCGCGCTGCCGGTCAGCCGCAGGAAGGTCGGAGCCGTGCAGGCCGCACTGAGCGTGGTGCTCTTGACGATCGCGGGGTTCGGCAGGCCTTGCGGAATCTCGGCAGCCGAAAAAGAGAGCGACGACGGCGATGCCACCCCGAGCGAGCATGTTCTCACGACGGTCGCCTGCGGCGTGACGGTCACGCTGCGGCGCTGCTGCGGGTTCCCGATGGTGCGGATATTGTAGATGCGAGCGGTCAGGCCAGTGTCTGAATAGGTCGCTGCATTCACCACCTGCCCGGCAAGCACGCGCAAGTGCACCTGCACGGTGTGAAACCCGGCTGCCGGCGCTAAGAAATTGAGCCGGTTTCCCGCTGCCGGCGGCAGCGTGCTTGTAAGATAGCTCGCCCCTCCACCAACGGCCTCGACCTGATACTGAACAGTGAATGCACCCGACGACATGATCGCCGGCAGACTCCCCCGCGAGAAAGTCAGGGCGAGCGCGCAGGAGCGAGTCGTCTGCACGATGACTGTGACGATCACGGGCGTGAAAGTGGTGAACGGATTGTAATTGCCGGCGTTCATCGAAGAAACCGACATCGATGGCACTTCGGCATTGGTGCAATTCTGCGCCCAGGCCGTCGAGGACCAGGCCAGAACCGCCAGCATCCAGACGACCGCGATACCTGCCGAGAGCCCTCGCCTCATGGTGACCCCGCCTTCTCAGGCGTCAGCGTCCCGGCCCGGAACAGTCCGTCAGTGCCCTTCGGCACCTCGATGACGTAGCGAACCGGACCGGCGTCCGCCGCCATCTCGATGATCCAACGCCCGGGCGCCATGCCGTCGATGCCGAAACGGCCGACCGCATTGGTGAAGACGGCGACCTGCTTGTCGGGTACTTCTGCCTGCTGGGCGGTGCCAGACAGGAGGTTCAGGGGCTCGCCGCTGGCATCGAGCAAGGTGCCATAGGCCGTGACCGAGTAGTCGGAGCCGACCACGATGCGGTAACCCCCGCGGTAAGGCGCGTTGGTTTCGAACCCACCCTGTCCGAGGCTGTAGCCGAGCGGCAGATCGTCGACGTCGACCGGCAGCGAGCGCGATGCGTAGGCGGGCACGTCGGTGACGAGACCAGGCCCCAGGCGATCGGCATAGGCATGGACATGATCGGGCGCGCCGACGGTCACTCGACGTCCGGCAAGGCTTTCATGAGGCTCCACGATCGCAAAGCCGTGTCCACGGATGGGTGGTCCGATCGCGAAGGCGCCATCGGCGAAGGCAACGGCCGTCCCCAGTGTGACCGACGTGACGTTGCCGCCACCGTCAAAGCGGCCACTGTACCAAGCATCACTCTCAAAGAGGCTGGTGTTGGAAACGCGAGTCTCGAAACGATTGCCCGAATAGGCGGCCTGGGCCGACACGAGGCCAGTCTCCTGGCGGCCGAAACGGCTCGCATCAACCGAGGTCTCCCAACGCCCAACTCCCTGGCCATGCTCGTAGCGCCCGCTGACCTGAGTTTCTTGATTGAGACTGTCGTAGCTCGCTGTGACCGTACTGCGATGGTCCGGACGGAGGTAGAGACGCGCCATCACGCGCAGGTCGGCGCCGTCTTCGACGTCTGTAGGCAGCCATCGAAAATACTCGTTGGAGTAGCCGACCGATAGGCTGCCAGTAGCCCAGTTGTTCAAGGGCGCCGAGAGCGTCAGATCGGCTCCGTAGCGGTCTCCCCTGATCGTCCACGGCGAAATGGCAAACGCGTCCGGGTCGGAGAACTGATAGCGACCCGAGATCGTTATTGACGCGCCCCAGCGCAAGGGCACGGAATAACTGCCGTAGAGCTTCAACCAATAGGGATGCTGAGGATAGAGGATACCACTCGCCGTTTCGACATACTCGCCGGGCACCCGGAACGCGTTAGAGCGGTACTCGGCGCCGATGCGCGCGCTCTCCCGGAGACCGGTCCAGTAGCTGAAGGGCCCCCACGCGTTCGAGCGCTCGACGGCGCCGCTCACCATGAAGCCTGCGCCTACGTCACTCTCCGACACGGCACCCTGCATCGCCACCAGCGCCCACGGCGTCATCGCGAAGATGCCGAGCCCACCCATCACGACATCGCGATCGGCCTGGGCGTGCACCTCGCTCGTCAACCGCTCGCTCAAGCCCCACCGGAAGAAGCCGGTGACGAGATGATCGTCGTCCTTGTAATGGCGCTCGCCGTCGCGGAAATAGGACGGCACTCCCGCCGCCACCGACCACTCGCTCTTGCCTGCCCCGAGCAGCGCAGAATCGTAGAACGTCGTGAAATCGAGCGTCCGCTCGGCGCCAGTCTCGTCGATGATCCGAAGCCTGACTTCGTTGGCCCCTGTCCCGAGCGGGAGGTCGGTCAAGCTGTGGGTGCCGGCACGCAGCCGCAGCCGGGTGACGACAACGCCGTTGACGATGACCTCGACATCGGCGTTTCGCTCGAGCCGGAAGGACGAGCGACCGACGGGACGGATGGAGGTGCCGGGCTCGAGCTTCCGCGGGCTCTTCTCGATCGAGATGCCGAGCACCTCGGGCGATCGCTGTGGCCCCGTAGCAAGCAACTCCGCATCACCGGCCTGCACGCGCACCTGCCAATGGGGGATGTCGTAGACGAATCGCGACCGGCGAAGCTTCCAGCCCTCCTCGTGCAGATACGTGCACCAGGCGCCGATCGGGCAGAACCCGGCGTCGACTGCGCCATCGTAAACCAACTCGTTCTCGAGCACGATATTATAGAGACGGAAAACCGATTGCAGCTCGATGCGACCTCCGGTGGCGCTCCCCGCCGCATCGCCGCCCCAGCGATGGTCGACGCCAAAAAGTGCATTGAGGTAGGACGAGAATATCGCAGGCTTCGCAGCCACAGAGCTTGCAACCGGTGAATGTCTGCGCCCGACGCTGACCTCCCCCTCCGGACGCTGCTCCGCCGTCGGCCGCAACGCGAGTTCGAGGCGTCCGCGATCGAACTCCAGTGCCACACCGGCCCGGCCGACCGCCGCGAGCGCCACATACCCGTTCTCGTCAGGTAAAGCCTCGAGGCTGGCGCGCGCCTTGTCGTCCAGCGGCGTGCCGAGCTGCGCAATTAACGCTTTCTTAGGGATTGTCAGATTATCTTCATGATCAATTCGAACGACGATTTCACCCAGCTCTCGACCATCATCTTTCAATGGAACCGACAGCGAGATCGGCTTGCCGGTCGGGTTAAGTCGGTGAGTCGGCTGCTGCGCCCGAGCCGGGACGGTGATGAGTATGGCCGCCGTCAACGCAAAGCACACAGACAATCGCACCAGGGTGCAATCTGTGTATCGCGCCTCGTTTGGGCCCGCCGTCGGCAATGTTTCTCCTTTCGACAGAACGCTCGTCGGCAATCACGCGCCAACCGAGCACAAGCCATCCGGCTCGCGCACCGCAGGACGGCACGAGACGACAAAATCAATTACGAAGAGATCGCCTGCCGTCCGCCCTAACGGCGCCCCGGCAAGTATTCGAGGCTCGCCTGCACTTGCGATACGCTGGCTGGCAGATCGATTGGCAGGACGAACCGCCTTCGCTTCCCAGGCTCGACGAGCCCGATGCCGACACCACTGGACAGATCGCTTGGCTCGAGCACTTTGGACCAGCCGGCCGCACTCAACCGCACGCGGCT
>LNDR01000171.1 GCA_001464755.1 Rhizobiales bacterium Ga0077524 | reverse complement strand
ACCCGATAACCCGATGCCGCCGATACCAGACGGGCCGATGGTCGCGAACAGATTGGCGTGGAGCCCATCCTCGGCCGGGAGCATCGTGCTGCCGATGCCGTGCCCCGCGAGGTAGCGCTGGACCCACTCGGCCATCGGGAGATTGGCATTCTCGCTCACTGTATCGAACGCAACGAGCTCGCCCAAAATCTCCTTCGCTCGTCCCAAAAGAGCCGTGGTCGGCGTGGCCGGCATTCAAGGCTCCCCGATCAATTGATGCTGCGCTTCGCGTACGGGCTGTCGAGCGAGAAGCTCGGAATGGCGATGTCCAGCATTCGCCCGTCGGCCAGAGCCATCTGATAGCTGCCTGACATGATGCCGGACGGCGTCGTGAGGGGGCAGCCAGACGTGTACTCGAAGCTCTGGCCCGCTGCCAGCTTCGGCGTCTTGCCGACGACGCCTGGACCGCGAACCGTTTCCTGCCGGCCATTGCCGTCCGTGATCAGCCAACGCCGCGTCATGAGCTGGACCGTCTCGGTCCCGGCGTTGCGGATCTCGACCGTGTAGGCCCAGAAAAAGCGGCCCTCGTCGGGAGACGACTGGTCTTCGAGAAATCGCGGCGTGACCCGCACGCGGATGTCGCTGGTGACGGTTTCGTACATGGGACTGTTTGCTGGGCTCGCATGAAGGTGAAGATCGAAGCCTACACCCTAAGCGCGGACAGCGCCCGGTCAATGTCGCGCATGAGGTCCTCGGGGGCCTCGAGGCCGACAGAAAGTCGGAGCAGGCCGTCCGTTATGCCAAGATCGGCCTTCAGCTCAGGCTTCAAGCGCTGATGCGTCGTGGTGGCGGGATGCGTGATCAGGCTCTTGGCGTCGCCTAGATTGTTGGAAATGCGGACAATTGAGAGCGCGTTCAGGAAGCGAAACGCCCCGGCCTTGCCGCCTTCAATCTCGAACGAGACGAGGGTGGAGCCCGCTTTCATCTGGCGGCGCGCGAGGGCGGCCTGCGGATGATCGTCGCGGCCGGGGAAGATCACACGACTGATGCCGTGGCCTTTGCGTGCAGCCAGATGATCAGCGATGAGGCCGGCGCCTTCGGTTTGAGCCTTGACGCGAAGGGGCAGCGTCTCGAGGCTTTTCAGCATGATCCAGGCATTGAACGGGCTGATGGCGCCGCCGGTGTGCTTGTAAAACGGATGCAAATGATCTTTGACGTACTGGTGCGAGCCGAGAACGATGCCGCCGAGGACCCGCCCCTGGCCATCGATGTGCTTGGTCGCGGAGTAGACGACGACGTCGGCGCCCAGCTCGAGGGGACGTTGGTAAATGGGTGTCGCGAAGACGTTGTCGACGACGACGAGCGCACCGGCCTCGTGGGCGATCCTGGAGACGGCCTGGATGTCGACGAGGTCGAGGCACGGGTTCGACGGGGTCTCGAAGAAAACAGCCTTTGTGTTGGGCTGCATGGCCTTCTTCCAGGCATCAATGTCGCGGCCGTCGACGAGCGTCGACTGCACGCCGAAGCGCGGTAGCACGTCCTGGATCACGTAAAGACAGGAGCCAAACAGAGCCTTTGCCGCAACGACGTGGTCGCCGGCCTTGAGAAAGCACATCAGCGCAGCCGAGACGGCGGCCATGCCGGAGGCCGTGCAGCGCGCCGCCTCAGCGCCCTCCAGCAGCCTCATGCGCTCCTCGAGCATGGCGACGGTAGGGTTGGCGTAACGCGAGTAGATGAAGCCACCCGATTCGGTCTTGAAGCGCTCCTCGGCCTGCTCGGGGCTGTCGTAGACGTAGCCCTGCGTCAGGAACAGGGCTTCTGACGTCTCGGCGAACTGAGAGCGCAGCGTGCCGCCATGCACCATTCGCGTCGCCGGCAGCCAGCTCTCGGGGTTGCGCAGATCCTCTTGATCCGGCTTGGTCATGGCACGATCCCTCGCGTGCGGACATTGCCTGTCCGCCAACAGCACATCACACCGCGCCGGCTGCCACGTGGGCCAGTTGCCGGGCGTCTCCAGGCTCGTGATGTCTGGAATCGCGCACGGCCTCTTTAGCGAGTTGTTTTACGTGGCTGCAAGCCGGCCGGCCAAATCAGCACGGGGCCTGTGCAATAGCGAGAACGCCGCTTGGCGTCAATGGCCGGGTCCGCTAGATGGACGCGGGTTGCAGAGCCTCACGCATGATGCGGCCAGGATACCGAGGGGAAACTCATCATGGCGCAGGCGAGCACGGGGGCGCAGGCGAGCACGGGACACGGGTCATGCGCTGGCATTCTTCCTGCCCAGGCGATTCGGCTCCTGGTTGCCGATGGGGCAGTCCGGGTCGCTTTGCCAGTAGCCGACGGTCAGATCCAGCCAGCGAGTATCGATCTCAGGCTCGGTAACATCGCGCATCGCGTGCGGGCGAGCTTCCTGCCCGGGCCCGGCGAGGACGTCAGCCGAAAGCTTCGGGACCTGACGCTTCATGTGTTCGATCTCACTGAGGGCGCGGTGCTAGAGACGGGCTGCGTCTACGTCGTGACGCTACTCGAGAGCCTGGCACTCCCCGCCCACATCGCGGCAGCCGCCAATCCGAAGAGCTCGACAGGACGCCTGGACGTGTTCACGCGCGTCATCGCCGATGGTGTCGATGCCTTCGACACGGTGCCGGCAGGCTACACCGGCCGCCTCTATGCCGAGATCTGCCCGCAAACCTTCCCGATCGTCGTGCGCCGCGGCTCCTACCTGTCGCAGCTCAGGTTCCGCGTCGGCGATCCGACCGAGCCCGACGACGTGCTGCTCGCCATGCAGCAACAGCTCAAGCTCGTCTCCGGTGGCGCCGAGGATATCAAGGGCGGCGTTGCGCTCTCGGTCGATCTGCTGGGTGCCGAAAGCGGCCTCGTCGGATACCGGGCGAAACGGCACACGGGCCTCGTCGACGTCGACAAGTCGGCGGCATGCACCACACTCGACTACTGGGAGCCGATCCGTGCGCACGGCCAACGACGACTGATCCTCGATCCAGACCAGTTCTACATCCTGGCCTCGAAGGAGGCCGTTCATGTGCCGCCGACGCATGCCGCCGAGATGATGCCGTTCAACCCGCTGGTCGGCGAGTTCCGGGTGCACTACGCAGGCTTCATGGACCCGGGCTTCGGCCATGCGCCGGCCGGGGGCGCTGGCGCCCGCGTGGTGCTGGAGGTGCGCTCGCACAAGGTGCCGTTCGTGCTCGAGGACGGGCAGGTGATCGGCCGCCTCGTCTACGAGCGCATGGCCGAGGTGCCCGATGTGCTCTACGGGTCGGGCTTGAAGAGCAATTATCAGGCGCAAGGGCTCAAGTTGTCGAAGCATTTCCGGTGAGCTTCACAGCACGTCAAACCCCGTCTATTTCGCAAACAATGACATGATCCCGCTGAAGCTGACGGGCGTGCTGCTGGTGGAGCTGGTGGCGATGTTCTGGGGGGCGTCGAACGGCGTCATGGCCGAGGCGATTTCGGTGTAGAGACCCGGCAGCCACGGTGGCTGGCCTGCGACCTCCGGCAGCTTCTTGTGGCGCAGGTCGGTCGGCGCAATGATCAGCCTGACTTTGGCGAGGCTTGTCCGGGCTGCGAGAACGAACAGCTCCTCGGCTGCCTCGTCGCCGACGGCGAGACAGCCGGCGGACAGATTTTTGCCGTGGATCATGATGTCGCCGCCGAGGTCCTTGCGGCCTTCCTTCTTGGCCATCTTGAGGTCGAAGGCGTTCGGGTAGTTGACCCGGAGTGACACGTGATAGGCGCTGTTCGGGTTCAGGAGCGAGATGCGATAAAGCCCTTCGGGCACCTGCTTGTCACCCTGCACCAGCTTCGGACCCGCCTTGCCGCTCGCTGCGAGCACGCGATAGCGGTGAACGAGGGTCCATGGTCCAGACTTCGGCTTGGCGTGGAGTTCGAGAACCTTCTCGTCCTTGATCGCGATGAGCGCGATTTCCGCTGGCGGCCAAGCGGCCTTGGCGGCTCCAAACCTCTTCTCGAGGCGCTCGGTCGCGCCAGGAGATAGCTCAGCGAGGCGTGCATTGAGGGTATAGTGGCGTGGCCGCGCGGGCAAAGTCTGCCGCTGCCAGGGGAACCGGAAACCCGTGGCGGGGGGCTGAGCCCGTGGCGTCGGCACCGTCCTGGTTTCCGTCGACCACGCAGCGGTTGCCTCGGGATCAGGAGCCTCCGTCGGGGCCTGCGCTTCGTCTGTCGATGCTGTCTCATCCGCGCCGCCGGGGTAGCTCGACCGGAGCAGCGGCGCATGATGATGGCGCGTCAGCGTCCCCGGCGGAGCAAATGCCCACCTGTCGACAACGATGTCCGGTGGGGGGCTCCCGACCGGCTCCTCCCTGGAGGGCTCCACCGAAATCGCACGAACAAGCGCCAGCATGACCGCTGCACCGATCAGTGCGACGACCGCATTCGAGGCCAGAAGCGACCAGCCGCTTCTCGATCCCATCGCTATTCCTTCGAGACGTCCGCGGCACTCGCTCTCTCTCTGCACAAATTGACTGATTCGGGAGCTTCGTGGGGTGCGGCGTGGCAACGTCGATGCGACAACTGCCATGCGAGCGGGGCAGGGAGCTATTCGGGGACCATCTTGTTTTGACGCGGATCAAGAGCCCCGGCGGCAAAAGCGCCGTGCGGGACAAGCACCTCTTGGCGTTTCGGTTCGAGCGCGGCTAGGGTTTGTCCGTACGTATCGCAGTTCGGCTCCCCTGCCGGGTTGCGACGAGGCGGGGGCGCTCCCCGCGCCGCGACAACGACTTCGGCCTACGAGAGGACCTTGCTCATGACGCCTCAGCCGCTCCCCGACCGCTACCTGAAGACGGGCATCTTTCTCGCCCCGTTCCATGCGCTGGACGAAAACCCGACGCTCGCCATCGAGCGCGACATGGAGTTGGTCGAACATCTCGACCGTTTGAACTATCATGAGGCCTGGATCGGCGAGCACCACTCGGGCGGCTACGAGATCATCGCCTGCCCGGAGATGTTCATCGCGGCAGCCGCCGTGAAAACGCGGCATATCCGGCTCGGCACGGGCGTCGTCTCGCTGCCCTACCACAACCCCTTCACGCTCGCGTCGCGGATGATGCAGCTCGATCACATGACGCGAGGCCGCGCCATGTTCGGAGTGGGTCCCGGCTCGCTGATCTATGACGCGGAGAAGATCGGACTCAAGGCGGCAGACCAGCGGCGACGGATGGCGGAAAGCCTCGACGTGCTGATGGAGCTGATGCAAGGCCGGATGGTCACCAAGAAGACCGACTGGTTCAATCTGGTCGAGGCCAAGCTGCAATTACAGCCCTACTCCCAGCCGATGATCGAGATGGCGGTTGCAGCATCGCGCTCTCCGGTCGGCTCGACCGCATCGGGCCGCCACGGCATCGGCATGATCTCGATCGGTGGCACCTCGGACGAGGCTCTTGCCGGGCACGCCGCCAACTGGGGCATGCACGAGGACGCGGCGAAAGCGGGAGGAAAGACGGCCAACCGCTCGAAATGGCGCATTACCACCTTCGCGCATGTCGCAGAGACTCGCGAGAAGGCGCGTGCCGACATGGCCTATGGCCTCAAGAACTTTGCCCAGTATTTCACTGACGTGGCGACGTTCCCGATCATCCCCGGCGGAATCGAGGATCCGGTCAACTATCTGATCGAGAGCGGTCTTGCCTGCATCGGCACACCCGACGATTGCATTCGCCATTTCGAGCGGCTGTGGAAAGGCTCGAACGGCGGCTTCGGCACGGTGTTGCTGCTCGCGCACAACTGGGCCGATTGGGAGGCGACAAAGCGCTCGTACGAGTTGATGGCGCGGTACGTCCACCCCCACTTCCAGCGCGGTTCGAACAGCCTGCGCCAGTGGAGCTACGACGACGCCACGGCCAAGCACGAGACGGCGGGCGCCGAATCGAAGGCTGCCGTGCTCGGCGAGATCGAGAAATTCGAGCGCGCGACCGGCAAGAAAATGGGGAACGCCCGCTGAGGGCGATCAGGCCAGCAGGTCCTGGTACTCGGCGTTACGTTTGATGAACGCCGCGACGAACGAGCAGCGGGGGTTCACCTTCAGGCCCTCGCTGCGCACCTGATCAAGAGTGGCGCGGACCAGCTTCGAGCCGATCCCGCGCCCTTCGAGCGCGCGGGGCACCTCGGCGTGATTGAGGGCGATCGTATCGCCGCTCCGCCGGTAAGTGACGAAAGCGGTGTGCCCTTCGACCGGCATCTCGAAGCGCGCCGCCGCTGTGTTGTCGATCAAGTTTGCCATTTCCCGCCTCCTGCTTATGTCGCCACTACCTCAGCGTGCCTCTTTGCCCCGGCCGCCCAGCATAAGGACCAGCGGGATAGCGATCACCGAGGCCACCGTGTACATGACGAAAGCGTTCATGTAGCCGAGCATCGCGGCCTGCCGGGTGATCTCCTTGGCGATCCGCGCCATGCCTTCCACGCTGTCGGTGTTCCAGCCTCCCATGCTTTCCGGCAGCGAGAGCGTCTTGTTGTAAGGGCTCACGGTCTCAGCCATGCGGCCGTAATTGGCGCTGGTCGCGCGCAGCACCTGCGTGACCGACACAGAAATGAAGAACGAGGAACCGATCGAACGCATCAAGTGCATGACGGCGATGCCTTCGGCGCGGAGCGTTTGATCGAGCGTCCGGAAGGCAGTGGTGACGATCGGCGTCCAGATGAGGCCGACGGCCGTGCCCTGAAGCCAGCCGTTGGCGCACATATCGAACAGGGGCGCGTTGAGATTGAGGTTGGTCAACCAGATGCCCGATATGATCTGTAGCGAGAAGCCCGCGACCATACCCACCCTGGGATCGAAACGCTGGGCATATATCGAAAGCGCAGAGCCGGTCATCACGCCCGCGCCACGCCAACTCACGACGAACCCGATGAGCCCGTCAGGGAAGCCGAGCTGGTTCTGCATGAGCGGCGGGAGGAGGACCATCGGCGTGAAGTTCAGCATGCCGAAAATGGCGATTAAAAAGAGCCCAATGACGTAGTTGCGGTCGGTCAGGAGGCGCGGGCTGAGGTAGGGATTCGACGCGGTCGCGCTGTGTACGAGAAAAACATAGAAGGCGAGCGCGGCGACCGCCACCTCGATGAGAATCTCGGTCGAATCGAACCAATCGAGCCGCTGCCCCCGGCTCAACACGAATTGGGTCGCAGCGATGGCTATCGAAAGCGAGAGGAAGCCGACCCAGTCGAGAGACAGCCTGCGCTGGCGCGTCTCGTCAGGTAACGCGAACCGGGCTGCGATGGTCGCGGCCAGCGACACGGGGACGATCATGAAAAAACCCCAACGCCACCCGAGATACTCCGCAAGGTAGCCGGCGAACGTCGGTCCGATGATCGGCCCGATGGTGTTTGCAGTGCCGAAAATGGCGATCACTACGCCATGCTGTCGCCGCGGGAAGACGTCCATGATGACCGATTGCCCGAGCGGCAACAAAGGCGCGCCCATCGCCCCCTGGATCAGCCGCCAGAGGACCAGCCCCTCAAGGGACTGGGCAAGACCGCACATCATGGTGGCAAAAGTGAAGCCGGCGAGTGCCCAGAATTGAACATTGCCGCGACCGAAACGACCAACGAGCCAGCCAGTCATCGGCATGCAAACCGCTGTCGCAAGAATATAGAACGTGACTGCCCAGGATACCTCGTCCTGGGTCGCAGACAGAGCACCCTGGACCTGGGGCAACACCGCCGCGACCGAGAAGGTCGCCGCATTGAACGATGCAGACGCAACAACCACCGTCATCAGCACGAAAACGCGCCGGGAAACGGGCAAAAGAAGAACCGGCTGATCCTGTTCGGCGGTCAAGCCTGCAACTCGCGATTGAGGGAGGCGAAGCGCGCGATCGGCCGTTTGCCCCCGCGCCCGGCACACAAGCCAGAACGATAGTGCCCTGCCGGCTCATTTCGCAAGGATATGCGGTAAATCTGTCAAGTCTCCCGCATTCTTTTGCTCAACCCCTCCAATAGGCACCGATCAGGCAATTGCCTACTCCACAGCAGCCGCGCCACAAGATACCTTCGTCGTCGCCTGAGGTCTGTTCTCTTGGGGGAGGGCGGTCTCGCCGCGTCTCGTCGTCCAGTAAAACGTCGCTCGAACAAGACACCTCTGATCGCACCCAAGGGAGGGAGCCATGATCATTAGCCGGCCCATGTCACGCCGTGGCCTCGTCAAGGGCGGCCTCGCGCTCGGCGCTGCCGCCACGCTGCCCACCACATTTGCGATCGCCCAGGCAAGACCAATCAAGATTGGGCTGATGCTGCCTTACTCCGGGACCTTCGCGAAGCTCGGCGAAAACATCGCGTTTGCGGTCGAGATGCTGATCGCCGAAAAGGGGGGCAAGCTCGGGGGGCGAGCAGTCGAGATCGTCAAGCTCGACGACGAGTCGAAACCCGAGA
>LNDR01000170.1 GCA_001464755.1 Rhizobiales bacterium Ga0077524 | reverse complement strand
GGGGTGAGGGTGGAGGCCGAGGCGGCGCCAGCGAGGAGGCCGAGGGCGAGGATCGAGGCGAGGATCGTCTTCATGGGGGTTCTCCGGGTGTCGTGATGAGATTGAGGTTCGAGGTGGCGCCGGGCGGCGCGCTTACCAGCCGTAGTAGGGCTTGCAGTAGTCCGATGTCGTGGTGTCGGCCTGGACCGGGGTGAGGGTAGAGGCCGAGGCGGCGCCAGCGAGGAGGCCGAGGGCGAGGATCGAGGCGAGGATCGTCTTCATGGGGTTTCTCCGGTGTGTGTCGGTTACTGGGGATTGGCTGAGGATGGCCGCTCAGTGGCCGTAGTAGGGGGCGCAGTAGCCGGTGACCGTGGTGTCGGCCTGGACGGGGGTGAGGGTGGAGGCCGAGGCGGCGCCAGCGAGGAGGCCGAGGGCGAGGATCGAGGCGAGGATCGTCTTCATGGGGTATCTCCGAGGTCTCTCGTGTGTCTGGTCCGGTGGGTCCGTCTGGTGTCTGGCCCGTCCGATGAGGTGAATATAAACATCGTTCACTCCACATGTCAAATCCGAAACGCATCGTTTCAATTCACGAACGCGTGAGTGCGTCGAACGAAGGGCTGATCCGAGCGGTGCTGGGTCATCGGTGGTGTTGAACGCGAGGGCTGGAAACGCCGGGCAAGGCGTGGAAAGATGGCCGAACAGTCAAGCTGGAGCGACGCGTGACCACCGATCAGACCCGCTCATGGGCGGGTGCCATCGACTGCGACGTGCACCCTCGCGTGCCTTCGATCGACGTACTGCGTCGCTACATGGACAGCTATTGGAGCGAGACGGTCGTCGTTCGCGGTGTCGACGAGTTTGCAACCATCGCCTATCCGAAGAACGCGCCGTTGACCGCGCGTCCCGACTACGCCCAAGACAAGGCCGACCAGGACGCGGGTCGGACCGCAAAGGCCCTCCTCGATCCGCACGGCTTCGGGCACGCCATCCTGAACTGTCTCTATGCCGTCCAGATGATCCGCGACGAGCACATGGCGGCGGCTTTCGCGAGAGCCGTCAACGACTGGGTCCGCCATGAATGGCTCGACCGGGATCCGCGCTTCCGGGCGTCGATCGTGGTGCCCTATCAGTCCATCGACAAGGCCGTCGCAGAGGTCGAGCGGTGCGCGGAGGACAAGCGGTTTGTCCAAGCCTTGTTCATAGCGGGTACCGAGGAGCCGCTGGGAAAAAGCCGGTTCTGGCCCATCTACGAGGCTTGCGAGCGACATGGACTGACGATCGGCATTCACGCTGGGTCGAGCTACCACCACGCGGTCACAGGCTCGGGTTGGCCGAGCTACTGGGCCGAGGATTATGCGGCCTCATCGCTCGCGATGCACGCGCAGGTTGGCAGCCTCGTTATGGAGGGCGTGTTCCTCAAGTATCCGAAACTGAAGGCGGTCATGATCGAATCGGGCGTGACTTGGCTTCCGCCCTTTCTGTGGCGGCTCAACAAGTTCTGGCGCGGCACGCGCATGGAAACGCCGTGGATCGATCGATTGCCGAGCGAAATCGTGAAGGATCACATCCGCCTGACGACGGCCCCGTTCGATGCTCCCGACGAGCCGGGGATGCTGGCACGCATCATCGACCAGCTCCCGTCAGAGGATATGCTGCTCTTCGCCTCGGATTTCCCTCACTGGCAGAACGATGGCGATGCTATGCTGCCGCCCGGCATAGATTCAGTGTTGCGCAAGAAGATACTGATCGACAATCCGCTCGCCACGTATCCCCGACTGACCATCTCTTGACCGTCCGGAGGTCGCCATGCCCCTCGACTCACCCCCCGCCGCCGATAGCGCCTCGAAGTCGACGAACCGCCTCGCCATCGTCGACAGCGACATCCACCCGGCTGTGAAGTCGCTCAATTGCCTGAAGCCCCATCTCGAGAAGAAGTGGTGGGACCACGCGATGACCTACGGCTTCCGCCGCAGGCATGGCAGCCCTTCAGTCGAGCCCTATCCGAAGTCGGCGCCGCTCGCTTCCCGACGCGATGCGTGGCCAGAGGACGGCTCGGGTCGACCGGGCTCCTCGCTGGAGCTGATGCAGAAGCAGTACCTCGATCCGGCGGGCGTGGAGCTGGGTGTACTCGGTCCGCTCGGCAATACAGGGCAGGGTGAGCTCAACCTCGATCTCGGCGCCGCGTTCTGCCGGGCAACGAACGAATGGCAGCGCGAGGCGTGGACGTCGAAGGACCGCCGGCTGAAGGCCGCGGTCGTGGTGCCTTACGAAGACGGGTATGCCTCCGCGAAAGAAATCGAGCGCGTTGGGCACATGAAGGACTATGCCCAGGTTTTCTGCCTGACGCGGTCGTCCGACCCGCTCGGCAACCGCCGCTACTGGCCAATCTATGCCGCGGCGCAGGATCACAACCTGCCCGTTGCATTCCATGTGTTCGGGACCAGCGGGCATCCGGTAACGGGAGCGGGGTGGCCCTCCTATTACATCGAGGAAGGTGCCGGCGGGCACTCGACATCGGCGCAGACGGTGGTGACGAGCCTCGTCATGGAAGGCGTCTTCGAGCAGTTCCCGAAGCTGAAGGTGGTCATCGTCGAGGGCGGTTTCGGCTGGCTGCCGCCGCTGACGTGGCGGCTCGACAAGATTTTCGAGAGGAACCGCGAGGAGCTGTCGCACCTGAAGCGGCGGCCGTCGGAGTACATCAAACAGCACATCTGGATCTCGACGCAGCCGATGGAGGAGCCGGAGGACCGGAACCATCTACTCGATACATTGCGCTGGGTCGGCCACGACCGCCTGCTGTTTGCCTCCGACTATCCGCACTGGGATTTCGACGATCCCTTCCGGGCGTTCCCTGCGGGTGTCACGCCGGAGCAGCATCGCGCGATGTGCGCCGAAAACGGGTTGAACGTGTATCGGGTTTAGATCAACGGCCCGGCCGCGGAGATGATCGCGCCGCGGCGCGAGCAGGGTCCCGCCCGCACCCGGCCGAGGAGACCCCGGACCCCTTCTTTTTTCCAGGGGTTCAAGGGGATCGTGAGCGCGCAACTTTTGCCCGAGCGGCAAGGAACTGAAGGTAATGGCACGACACGTCGTCGCTCGCGTGGATGAGATTGCCCCCGGCGGGCGCAAGTGCATCACCGTCGATGGCCGCGGCGTGATCGTCTTCAACGTGAAGGGCGAGTTCTATGCGCTGTCCGAGACGTGCCCGCATAAGGGCGGCAGTCTTGCCAAGGGCATCATCACAGGGCTCGTCGAGTCTGATGCGCCGGGCGACTACCAGCACACGCGTCAGGGTGAAATCGTGCGGTGCCCATGGCATCAATGGGAGTTCGATATCAAGACGGGCCGCTCCTATTGCGATCCCAGGCGCATGCGGTTGATGAAGTTCGACGTCAAGGTCGAGCATGGCGCCAACCTCGTCGAGGGGCCATACGTCGCCGAGACGTTCAAGGTCGAGGTCGAGGACGACTACGTCGTGGTCGAGGTCTAGACGCCGCCGCCGGCTCAAGATCAACGGCTTGATCCCGCAACTGCTTTGCGTTGAACGTTACGAACGTTGAGCGTTTGTGCGAAGACTGGCACACTTCCGGCAACGAATTTCTTCCGGGAGCGCGCCATGCAGAAAGATCGCTACGACTATCCCCTCTCGACGGCTTCGGCTTCGGCGCGGGATGCCTACGTCGCCGGCGTCGATGCGCTGCTCTCGGCAAACCCGGACCCGGAGGCATCGTTTCGAGCGGCGGTCGCGGCAGACGAGGGATTTGCGTTGGCTCACATCGCACTCGCGCGGACGGTGCAGGTCTACGGGCGGCCGGCAGAATCGAAGGTGCCACTCGCGCGCGCGCTCGAATTGGCGCCGAACACCACGCCACGCGAGCAAAGCCACATCGCGATTTTCGAGAAGATCCTGACCGGCCGGGGCATGGACGGCCTTGCGCTGACGCGAGAGCACGTCAAGACATGGCCACGGGACGCGTTCGCGCTGGCGCCGTCGACGAGCGTGTTCGGACTGATCGGCTTCTCCGGCCTCAAGGGGCGGGAGGATGATCAACTGGCGCTGCTAGAGCCGTTGGCTGGTGTCTACGGTGACGACTGGTGGTACCGTAGCCTGCTCGCTTTTGCCGAGTTGGAGGTGGGGAAATACGACCGGGCGCATCGGAATATCGAGGCCTCTATGGCGGCTTTCCCGCGTAACGGCCATGGTGCCCACATTCGTGCGCACCTCTACTACGAGGTCGGTGAGCGGCGCGCGGGGCTGGATTTCCTGAAGGGCTGGGCGCGCGACTACCCCCGCAACGCCCATATCCATTGCCACGTCAGCTGGCACCAGGCGCTCTGGGCGATGGAGCTCGGGCAATCCGACGAGGCCTGGGCGATCTATCGAAACAACCTGCACCCGGGCGCTGCGTGGGGACCACAAATCAATGTGCTGACGGACTGCACGTCATTCCTCTTCCGCGCGGAACTGGCGGGCGAGCCGAGGAAGCCGGAACTCTGGAGCGACCTCAGCAGCTATGCGGCCAAGTGGTTCCCTAATCCGGGGATGGCCTTTGCCGATGTGCACGCTGCGCTTGCGCACGCGATGGCGGGCAATGGCGAGGAGTTGGAGAAGATCATTGCGAGCCCGAAGGGTGCTGCCGCGGACGTGGTCGGCCCAGTTGCCGAGGCGTTCCGCAACTTCGCGCGTCAGGACTGGGACGGGACCATTACGGCGCTCGAGCCGGTCATGACCGAGCACGAGCGGCTTGGTGGGAGCCGGGCGCAGCGCGATCTCGTCGAGTACACGTTTGCCGGTGCCATGCTGCGCGCCGGCCGGGTGGATGAGGCCGGACAGATGATCCGGGCACACCGACCGCAGAACGAGCGCAGCGGCGGGTATCCGCTAAAAGAGTTGCGACGGCCGGCGTAGGCGTCGAGTGCGCCGCCGGCTCAGTCGGCGGCCAGCTCCATCATCTCGCCGAGGGCGACAAAGAAGTGCTCGGGGCCGAGGTAGCCCGAGATGCGGTCGACCTCGCGGCCGTCGCGCATCAGGACGATGGTCGGCACGGTTGCGACGCGCTCGGCGAGGCCCATCGACATCTCGTCGCGGCTGGTGATGTCGACGTAGCGCAGCGGCACTTGACGCGACCGGGGGGACGACTCGTAGGCGGGCTGAATGTGAATGCGAACCAAGTCGCACACCGTGCAGCCGGCGACCTCGATCACCAGAAGCTCGAGGCGGCTCGCGGGCTTGGTGGCCTCCTCGCGCGCCGCGTTCAGCGGAGCGGCGATGCCAAGCGAAAAGACAACGGCAAAAGCGACGGCAGCGAGCTTACGCATCACACGGGGTGGCTCCCGAAAACTTTGATGAAAACTTTACAGAAGACCACCCTACCGCTGCCGTCGGTCGCCGGAAAGAAAGCTTTTACCAATGCGTTAATGAGTGTGCCGGCGCGGGCGATGCGAGTGGTGAGGCTGGTTGCCTGCCCCGCTGTCCCCGAGCAGCGTCTCGCAGGCGCGAGATCATGACATTGACGTGACCGAATTCGGCAGCGCGTAATTTGCACTGTGGATGTGCGCGCGAACCGCCTGTGGGGATGGGACGATGCCGACTGCGGGCGCAAGCGCCGAGAATAATCGTGCCTCGTCTGTCGCCGTCGGTCGGCTGACCACAGGATGAACGAAAGGGCCGAGGGTACACCTCCTAGCCAGGGTGGAATTATGAGCCTCACGGGTCAGCAATGGCTGATCGTGCTGATGGTTCAGCTCTCCAACATGCTCTTCAACATGACGATCACGCTCGCCAATCTGGTCTTGCCCCAGGTGCGCGGCACGCTGTCGGCGACTCAAGACGAAATTTCATGGGTCATCACGCTCAACCTCGTCGCGACCGCAATTGCCACTCCGATGACGGCGTGGCTCGCGGGCCGGCTCGGCTGGCGCACCATGATGCTCGGTGCCGTGGGCGGTTTCACGTTCGCCTCGTTCCTTTGCGGTCTTGCCAACAGCCTCGAGACCCTGATCCTCGCCCGTGTCCTTCAGGGGGCGTTCGGTGCGCCCATCGCCCCGCTCGGCCAGGCGATCCTGATCGCGACCTTTCCACGCCATCTGCAGCCGTTCGCGCTCGTGATGTGGGGCGTCGGCTCGGTCTTCGGGCCCGTCGTCGGTCCGATCCTCGGCGCCATGGCGACGGACGCCTGGAACTGGCGAGCGGCGTTCTTCATGATCGTTCCAGCCGGCATGGCGGCGCTCACCTGCATCTGGTTCGCGCTCAAGGATCACACCGTCAAGGCTCCGCTGCGGTTCGACTGGATCGGCTTTCTGGCGCTCTCCATCGCGCTCGTCTGCGCGCAGCTGATCTTCGATCGCGGGCAGCGGCTCGATTGGTTCGATTCCCACGAGATCGCGATCTGCGCGCTGATCGGTGTGCTGGCGTTTTGGATCTTCGTGGTGCACTGCCTGACGGCGGCCCAGCCGTTCCTCGATCCCAAGCTGTTGCTCGATCGCAATTTCGCAATCGGCACGCTTATCTCGTTTGTCATCGGGATGCTCAGTTTTACGAGCCTCGTGCTGTTTCCGACGTTGCTGCACGATCTTCGTGGATACCCCGACAACGTGATCAGTACCCTCATCGCCGCCCGCGGGCTCGGCAACTGGACCGCTTTCCTCTTCATCATGCAGCTCACGCGGGCTGCGCCGCGCTTCGCCATCGGGGCAGGCCTCACGATCCAGGCTGGCGGCAGCTTCTGGATGTCGCAGTTCGACATCAACGTCACCGAGTTCTCGGTGTTCTGGAGCCATTACCTGATGGGGCTAGGCAACAGCGTCGCCTTCACACCGATGACCGTAATGGCATTCTCGACCTTACCGAGGCATCAAGTGACCGAGGGCGCCGCCGTCTTCACGATGATGCGCAACTTCGGCTCGAGCCTGTTCATCTCGCTCGCCGTGCTCGTGTTCGTCCGCTCGACGTCGATCAATTACGCCGAGCTGTCCGAGTTCGTGACGCCTTACAGGCCCGTGCTCTATTACTCGGCATTCCCCGCGAGCTGGAACCCGGAGACGACGGTCGGCTTGATGTCCATCTCGCGCGAGGTGCAACGGCAGGCGGCCATGATCGGCTACCTCAATGCGTTCTACATGATGGCCATCACCGCCGCTGTCTCTGTGCCCCTGGCGTTACTGCTCAAGCGCGTGCCGACAGGCAGGTGAGGTCGCTCACCTCACGACGCCGCGCTTCGCCAGGCTGCGCATCAGCGCTGACGCCCCGAAGGTCCAGGGGCGCGCCTTGTCGGCCATGACCATGCGATTGGTGAGGCGGCCGAGGGTCGGGGTCGAGATGGTCACCACGTCGCCGGCCTTATGGGTGAAGCCCATGCCGGGCGCGCCGCGGTCCTCGGTGGGTGCGAACATCGTGCCGAGGTAGAGCACAGCGCCGTCCGGGTATTGGTGCGTCTTGCCGATCAGCTCGCCGACGAGGTCGGCGGGATCGCGGGCGATCTCGCGCATGGACGACTTGCCAGTCATGTGGAAGCCGTCGTCGCCCTTCACATCGAGGGCGACGTCCATGGCGCGCACCGTATCGAGGCTGAAGCCGGCATCAAAGAAGCGGATGAACGGGCCGACCGAGGCCGAGGCATTGTTGTCCTTGGCCTTCGAGAGCAAGAGCGCCGAGCGCCCCTCGAAATCGCGCAGGTTGACGTCGTTGCCGAGCGTCGCACCGACGATGCTGCCGTTGGAGGCAACAACCAGCACCACCTCGGGCTCGGGGTTGTTCCAGGTGGAGCGGGGATGCAGGCCTGCCTCCATGCCGTGGCCGACGGCCGACATGGGCTGCGCCTTGGTGAAGATCTCGGCGTCCTCGCCGATGCTGACCTCGAGATACTGCGACCAGGCGCCGGCCTCGATCAGCGTCTTCTTCAGGGCGAGGGCCTGGGGCGAACCGGGCTTCAGGCGTCTGAGGTCGCCGCCGAGTTGGCGCTCGACCTCGGCACGGATGGCGATGGCCTTCTCGGGTGCGCCCTTGGCCTGCTCCTCGATGACGCGCTCGAGCATGGAGCGGGCAAACGTGACGCCGGCAGCTTTCACGGCCTGGAGGTCGACCGGGGCGAGGAGCCAGGGCTTCGTTTCGTCGCGAGTGGCTTCGGGGGTGTTTTCCAGGATGGCGTCGAGAGGCCCGAGGTCGTCACCTTTAAGGCTGCGGAGTTGGGCGGCAGGATTGGGCGCTTCACAGAGCTCGGTCATAGTCGAAACGGCAGCGGTCACGTCGATGA
>LNDR01000169.1 GCA_001464755.1 Rhizobiales bacterium Ga0077524 | reverse complement strand
CGGTATTCTACTCGATCTCCAATTGCCAGGAGGGGTTGAGGGGCATCTCGTTCGGCAACTTCCTGATCAAGCAGGTCGTCGAGGAACTCGCCCGCGAGCAGCCACAGCTCAAGACGTTCGTGACGCTCTCGCCGGTGCCGACATTCGCGCGCTGGCTCGACCGGGTGGTGGCCGACGAAGGCACTCGGATAGCGACCGATGCCGACCGGCTGGCTTTGCAGATGTTGAGCGATCCCGGTTGGCTCGACGATCCGGAGGAAGCCGAGGCGCTGAAGCCGACGCTGCTGGCGCTCGCGGCGCACTATTTTCTGCAGGCACGGAGCCACGACAACCGGCCGATCGACCCGGTCGCGCGCTTCCATCTCGGCAACGGGGCACGGCTCGAACGCATCAACTGGCTCGGTGACGTGTCGGAGAAAGGTCTCCGCGAGGGGCACGGCCTGATGGTCAACTACCTCTACGAGCTGAAAGATATCGAGCGCAACCACGAGGCCTACGCCAACGACGGCGAAGTGATCGCCTCGCGAAGCGTGAGGACCGTGCTCAGGGCGCAGCCGCGGACCCGGGGCAAGACACAGGAGGGCGGACCGGGGCCGGCCGACAAGTCCGCAAGTGGCGCGGCCGCTGGCTCCGGAGCCGGCGCCACGCGGTCGGGCAACGGTACGGGAAAGCCATGATGTGGCACACCCGGCGCCCCTTCGGGAGTGCGGGATCGCTTGGCCATTAGCGCTTGTCTGGCGTCGGCCGCCGTGCTGAATTCGGCTGCGAAAGCGACAGGGTTTTGCAGCTCGCCCCCAAATGCCATGTCGTCGACGAAGGGTGACCTCCATGCGCTATGACGACAAGGACCGGGAAAGCAAGAATCTGGAGGATCGCCGCAGCGAAGGCGGTGGCTCCCCGTTTGGGCGTGGCGGCTTGCGCATTCCCATGGGGGGCGGCGGCCGGGGCGGCTTCAGCATCACCACGATGCTGATCATCGGTGCGGTGATGCTGTTTTTCGGCATCAACCCGCTGGATATCCTGCGCGGTGGTGTCGGCGGTGGTGGTGGCGGCATCGAGATTCCGCAATTCCCGAAGGCCGACCCGGGCCCCCAGACGACGGGTCGCAATCCATTCGAGATTCCCGGCCGTGGCCAGCAGGTTGACGCCAGCCAGGACGAGATGAAGAAATTCGTCGGGCGTGTGCTGGCCGATACCGAGGATGTATGGAACCGCATTTTCCAGTCGTTCGGCCGCACCTACAAGGAGCCGAAGCTGGTGATTTTCTCGGGCGCCTTCCCGACGGCGTGCGGCACGGGGCAGGCAGCGATGGGGCCGTTCTACTGCCCGCTCGACCAGAAGATCTACATTGATCTCGTATTCTACGAGGAGTTGAAGCGGCGGTTCAAAGCACCGGGCGACTTTGCGCAGGCCTACGTCATCGCGCACGAGGTCGGGCATCACGTGCAGACGCTGCTCGGCATTGCCGAGAAGGTTCAGATGGCCAAGCAGCAGGCGCGCTCTGAGCGCGATGCGAACCAGATCCAGGTGCGCATGGAGCTACAGGCCGACTGCCTCGCCGGGGTGTGGGCCGCGCTCAATCATCAGGTCAAGAACAGGCTGGAGCCCGGCGATATCGAAGAAGGCCTTACAGCAGCGGCCGCGATCGGCGACGACATGATCCAGCGCCAGCAGAGTGGCCGCGTGGTGCCGGATGCGTTCACGCACGGCTCGTCCGCGCAACGGGTGCGCTGGTTCCGCAAAGGACTGGAGACAGCCCAGATTCGCGAGTGCGACACCTTTAACGCGAACCAGCTGTAAGTGCAGTCCTGCCTGCTGGTTGAGGCCCCCCGCGACGTTCGCGGCTGAGTCGCTGGTTGTGAGTGCGCGCGCCGAGCCACTCGCTGGGCTATTCCGAATGGTATATGCAGTCAGATGTTTGGCGGGGCGCCGCGCCTCGCGGGATGAGTGGGCTCGACTTTGAAATTGGGGGGGTGGAGCATGCATCCGCTGCTGACTGTCGTTCTTGCCGCCGGCAAGGGCACGCGCATGAAATCCACGCTGCCGAAGGTGCTTCACCCGATCGCCGGCTTGGCGATGGTCGGGCATGTGCTGCATGCGGCGCGGGCAGCCGGATCGGGTGTCACGGCGATCGTCGTGGGGCCGGGTATGGAAGCGGTCGCGCGCGCGGCGCACCACGAGGCCGGCGAGGGCGAGATTTTCGTGCAGGAGGAGCAGCTCGGCACCGGGCATGCCGTGCTCGCTGCGCGTCGCCTGCTCGAGCGCCACCAGGGCGATGTGATGGTGCTCTACGGCGATACCCCGCTGATCACGGGTAAGACCTTGAAGCGGCTGAGGGCAGCGCTGGACGCCGGGGCGGCGGTGGCGGTGCTCGGCTTCCGGCCGGCCGATCCGTCGGGCTATGGGCGCCTTCTCTCGGACGGTGCCGGCAATCTGCTGGCGATTCGCGAGGAGAAGGACGCAACCGAAGGAGAGAAGGCCGTCGGCTTCTGCAATTCGGGCGTGATGGCGTTCCGCACGACTGCACTGGTGTCGCTGCTCGATCGTATCCGCAATGCCAACGCCAAGGGCGAGTACTATCTGACCGATGCCGTCGAGATCGCGCACGCGGACGGTCTACGGGCCGCAGCCGTGGAGTGTCCTGAGCGCGAGGTCATGGGCGTCAACTCTCGGGATCAGCTGGCGGCGGCCGAGCGGATCTGGCAGGAAGAGCGGCGCCTCGAGGTCATGCGCGGAGGGGCGACGCTCATCGCCCCAGAGACCGTATGGCTCAGCCACGATACGAGAATCGGCCAGGACGTTGTGATCGAGCCGAACGTGTTCTTCGGTCCCGGTGTGACGGTCGAGGACCGGGTGATCATCAAGGCGAATACCCATATCCAGGGCTTTGATCAGAAGAGCCGTGACGGAGTCGTAATCCGGTCCGGAGCCGAGATCGGCCCCTTCGCGCGAATTCGGCCCGGCGCCGATATCGGTCCCGATGTGCACATCGGCAATTTCGTCGAGGTGAAAAACGCCAAGATGGAGGCCGGAGCGAAGGCGAACCATCTGGCCTACGTCGGCGATGGGCTGGTTGGAGCCGGTGCCAACATCGGGGCGGGAACGATCTTCTGCAACTATGATGGCTATTTCAAGCATCGGACGACGATCGGCGCCGGTGCCTTCATCGGCTCGAACTCCTCGCTGGTGGCGCCGGTGAATATCGGTTCCGGAGCCTACGTCGCCTCGGGCAGCGTGATCACCAAGGACGTGTCGGCCGACGCTCTCGCCATAACCCGTCCTCAGCAGTCGGAGCGGCCAGATTGGGCGGCGAAATTCCGGACCATGATGCAGCGGCGCAAAGCTGGTGCAGCCGGAAAATAGAACCGGCCGCCAGGGGCAGGGCAGGTTAGAAGCTGCAACGCAACGTGTCTTGAGCGAATCCTCGGCCTGACGGAAGAGTTGGGGTAGGCATGCAAGGAGCGTACGGCCGTTTCGCCGGACACACGCTGGAGCGACCGGACGACAGCCGGCCGGAAAATTGCACTGCGATGCCCGCGGAACTATCAGTGAGGCTTGGCAACGCGAGCGGGCTGCCTGACGAGAGCTAGATACTCGAGGGATCTGCAAAATGTGCGGAATTGTTGGAATTCTTGGAACCAAACCTGTTGCCGTCGATCTTGTCGATGCGCTGCGCCGGCTCGAGTACCGCGGCTATGATTCGGCTGGGGTGGCGACTGTCGAGAACGGTCACCTGGAGCGCCGGCGGGCGGAAGGCAAGTTGCGTAATCTGAGCGAGCGTTTGACGCGCGAGCCGCTGAACGGCCTCGCCGGCATCGGGCACACGCGCTGGGCGACGCATGGCGCGCCGAGTGAGCGTAACGCCCATCCGCACATGTCTGAGAACGTCTCGGTTGTGCACAACGGCATCATCGAGAATTTCCGGGAGCTCAAGGACGAGCTGATGCGCGCCGGGGCGGTTTTCGCCTCGGATACCGACACCGAGGTGATCGCCCATCTCATCAGCTACGAGATGCGCAAGGGTGCCGACCCCGTCGCCGCTACCAAGAATGCTCTGGCGAGGCTGCGGGGCGCGTTCGCACTCGCCATCATCTTTGCCGGTCACGACAACCTCATGATCGGCGCCCGCGAGGGCAGTCCGCTGGCGGTCGGTCACGGTGACGGGCAGATGTACCTGGGCTCGGACGCGATCGCGCTGGCTCCGTTCACGGACCAGATCACGTATCTCGACGAGGGCGATTGGGCGATCCTCACTCGTGAGGGCGTCGAGATCCGCGACCGCCAGGGGCGCCGCGTTGACCGGCCGAAGGTGACGAGTCAGGCGTCGGGTTTCCTGGTCGACAAGGGCAATCATCGCCACTTCATGCTCAAGGAGATCCACGAGCAGCCCGAGGTTATCAGCCATACCTTGTCGAACTACATGGACATGGCGTCAGGTCGGGTGCGCTTTCCGGATCTCGGCATCGATCTCGCCAAGGTCTCCAGGGTCACGATCTCTGCGTGCGGCACAGCCTACTACGCGGGGCTCGTGGCCAAGTATTGGCTCGAGCGCTACGCGCGCATTCCGGTCGAAATCGACGTCGCCTCCGAGTTGCGCTACCGGGAGGCGCCCCTTCCTGAGAACGGCCTTGCGGTGTTCGTTTCCCAGTCGGGCGAGACGGCCGATACGCTTGCGACGCTGCGCTATTGCAAGGCGGCCGGGCAGACGATCGCGTCCGTCGTGAATGTCCGGTCGTCGACGATCGCCCGAGAAAGCCATGTTGTGCTGCCGACGCTGGCGGGACCCGAGATCGGCGTCGCCTCGACGAAGGCCTTCACCTGCCAGCTTGCAGCGCTCGCGTGTCTCGCTTTGGCGATGGCGCGGGCACGGGGGCAGCTCAGCGATGAGCGTGAGCGCGAACTGGTCAAGGCCCTGCTCGAGGTGCCGCGGCATATGTCGACGCTGTTGCGCGACGAGCGGCGCTATGACGAGCTGGCGCATTGGATGTCGAAGTCGCGCGACGTGCTGTATCTCGGGCGCGGTCTTTCCTATCCGCTGGCGCTCGAGGGCGCGCTCAAGCTGAAGGAGATTTCCTATATCCACGCCGAAGGCTACGCGGCCGGTGAGATGAAGCACGGCCCGATCGCACTGATCGACGAGAACGTGCCCGTGGTCGTGGTGGCGCCCGAAGACGATCTCTTCGAGAAGACCGTCTCGAACATGCAAGAGGTGGCGGCTCGGGGTGGCCGGATCGTGCTGGTATCGAATGCAGATCCCGAATCGATTGGCTGTCCGGTTGCGGCCCATGTGCGCATGCCGCAGGTCCACCCGTTCGTCAGCCCGATCGTCTATGCGCTGCCGATGCAGCTGATCGCCTATCACACGGCGGTTTTGATGGGCACCGACGTCGACCAGCCGCGCAATCTGGCCAAGTCGGTGACGGTCGAGTAGAGCGATTCGCAAGCGTCGATCGCAGGTTTTGCTCTGCGGCGGATTAGCGTGGCGTCGCGCACTTGCCGCATTCTTGCGATCATGAATAGGCTCGGCCTACGGGGAGACGCAGCGAATCACGCAAGGGGGAGCCATGATGCGCATAGTCCGTACGGTCGTCATGGCGGCGGCCACTTTAGGCTTCGCGGCTGGCACCGTAGTCGTGGCTGCTGCCCAGGATCGAGCCGAGACAGCGAAGGCGAAAGCCTCGAAGAAGGCCTCGAAAGCGGCGGCCGGCTCACAATCGGGTGGTTCGGATGGGGATGCAGCGCTCGACAAGGCACGGCGTGCGCTCGATGAGGGCAAGGCCCCTGTTGCTCAGCAGCTGGCCGATTCGGTGCTCACCTCTGCGAGCAAGGATCCGCGCACGACCGCCCGAGCACTTGCAATGCGTGGCGAGGCCTACCTCGGCCAGGGGCGACCCGCCGAAGCTCTCGCCGACCTAGAGAGTGCGCTTTGGGTGAAAGGCGGACTGCAGGGAAGCGAGCGCTCGTCCGCAACGATGGCGCGAGGCAAGGCGATGGAGCAGGCCGGGCTCGCGAAGGCCAGCCCAGTCATTTCCGCACCGGCCCCGCTGCCCGCTCCGCCCGTCGCACCGGTTGCATCAGTTGCAGCCGCGCGACCTGTGGCGGCTGCGCCGGCACCGGTGGAGCGCGAGGCACCACCGCAGTTGGCCGTCGCCAGATCGGTGCTGGCCGAGCCGGAGGCTACTCGGAGTGCGTCTCCTCCCGCCGCCGTCACTCAGCCGTCGGGCTGGAACCAGGCAACGACCGTTGCGCCAACGAGCGGCAGGGCGGAAGCGCGCGGAACCACTGCTGCGCTGCCGTCGACAGCGGCAGCGAGCTTCCCACAGGCGACGCGGACCCCGCCAACCCCGGTAAGTCGTAAGGAAACGGCGGAAGAGACGCAGTCGGGAGAATCGAGCGGCGGCCTGACCGGCTTCCTGTCAGGATTGTTCGGTGGCACATCCTCGGGTCAAGGCACCCAGGCACCGACGACGACGGCAGCCGTCGGGGCGGTGTCGCCGCGCCCGGCAACGCCGGCCATCAGCAGTTCGGAGCCGCAGCGGATCGAGTCGGCTCCACGTCGCCAGGCAACGGCGGAGGCGCCTGCCCGCTCAGCTCCCGTGCGTACGGCGGGCCTCGCAGCACCTGCCACGCGGCCGCAGATGCCCGCCGAGAGCACGTCCGCCGGAGCTTACCGGCTGCAACTGGCGGCGGTGCGTACCAAGTCTGAGGCCGAGGAGATGGTGGCGAAGGTGCGCGAGGAGGAGCCTGCAGCGCTCGGCAAGCGCAATTTCGAGATCGTCGAGGACGTCTACGGCAACATGGGCCGCTTCTATCGCGTTCGCATCGGCTCTTTCGGTGAACCGACGGAGGCATTGTCGATTTGCGCCACGCTCCGCGACAGGCGCATGGACTGCATGGTTCTGGACAGGTAAGGCGGTCAATCGCGCCGTCCCTGCGAGCCTCGGGCGCGGCGCGCAGAGATTGGCAATTGCCAGCCTCGCGTCATTTGCGGTCTTCTGGAGCAAGGTCCCGCGCCGATTTCTGGTGTAGGACGGCAGCGCTCGGATCGCCATCATGAATATCTTTGTGAGCCGTCTCGCAGCTTTCGCGCTGGGCTGGACCCTTGGCGCACACTCCACTGTCATCGCCCAGACCGGGCCAACCGGCGCGTCACAGGCTGTCGTCACGCGCGGAGGCCAGTACATGGGCTTCGGCGAGGGGTTCAACCGTTACTACACGGACCCTGCGTGGCGTCCGCTGGCCACCACCTACGTCAGCCCCAATGGCATCGGCGACGGTAGCTCTCCGGCGACGCCAGCGGCGGTGTCGACTGTGGTCGCTGCGGCTCGCCCGGGTACGCTCGTGATTTTTGCCAGGGGTGCCTACCGCGGGTGCTACGAACTCTCGAAAGCCAGCAGCGGCACCTATGAGGCGCCGATCGTCCTCTACGGCGAACGCAACGGTGATGGCTCACTCGGCGTCTCGATCGACTGCTGCGATACGGGTCGGCGAAGTTGCTTCAATTTCGAGCATGCCAATCATGTCGCGGTCGACGGCTTCGACATGTCGGGCGGTCGCTACGGCGTCCGAGCTGTCGGCGAAGGCTACGCCGCCAGCCAGCACGCCCGCGGCCTTGCCGTTTTGAATAGCCGCGCACGCGGCCAAAGCCACGATGGTTTCTTCACCGGCGCCGTGGACTGGGCCGTGTTCGAGCGCAACGTGGCTCACGGTGCCGGCAAGGGCGACGGGCACGGCATCTACATCAGCAATGGCAGCGATTGGAACATCATCCGCTTCAACGAGACCTTCTCTAACCACTCGAGCGATTTCCAGATCAACGCCGACCCCGACTCCACCTGCAAAGAGGTCGGCATCGCCTTCGACGATCCGCGCTGCGACGCATTCGCGGGCACCGGTGAAGGTGGACAGGGCGCCAGCGACTACGTCCTTGTGGACGGCAATCACTTCCATCACGGTGACGGCCCGGGACCCAACTTCACCAGCGTCCGCCGCAGCAT
>LNDR01000168.1 GCA_001464755.1 Rhizobiales bacterium Ga0077524 | reverse complement strand
AGCACGAGCGCACCGAGGCCAAGCTCGAGTGTCTGGCGCACCGCGATCAGCCCACGGAGCCCACCGATCGCCCCAGGCGAGGCTGAGCCAAGCGCAAAAACCCGGGTCTTGTAGACCGCCAGCGGTGCCTCGCCTTGATCCTTCACCCGCCCCACCCAGTCGAGCGTGTTCTTCAGCAGCGGCGTGATCGACGCGTTGTACTCCGGGCACGCGATGAAAACACCGTCATGCACGGCCATCAGCGCCTTGAGTTTCTTCGCATTTTCCGGCTGCCCCTCATGCTCCTCGAGATCGCCGTCATAGATCGGCATCGGATAGTCGCCGAGATCGGCCAGCGTCGCGGCGAGCGCGAGGCGCGCAAGCCTCTTGTTGATGGAAGCCTCGCGGGCCGAGCCGGCAAAGAACAGAAGGCGTGTGGTGTGCGACATGGGTCGTCCTCTGAAACTGGAGGGCTGCAACGGATGTAACGGAGCCGAAGCGCTTAAGCCAGCATGGCAGGCAGTACGGATCTGGCCCTTGCAGCAACACAACGGCTGCGCGACGTTGCGGTTCACTTTCCTCGTCCCCCTGCCGCTTGGAGGCCCGAGCCATGTCCAATCATCCCGCGCTCCAGCGAGCCGAGGATTTCTGCCGCGCCTACGGCCTGCAACTCCCCATCCTCATGGCGCCGATGGCCGGCGCCTGCCCGGCCTCGCTGGCCGTCGCCGTGGCAAAGGCAGGCGGCCTCGGGGGCTGCGGCGCACTGCTGATGAAACCGGATGCGATCCGCGCCTGGGTGGCCGACGTCCACGCCGCCACGAACGGCGGCTTCCAGCTCAACCTCTGGATTCCCGACCCGCCACCCCTCCGCGACGCCGCCCACGAGGCCAAGGTCCGCGACTTCCTCGGTCATTGGGGGCCGACCGTCCCGCCCGAGGCCGGTGATGCCACGCCCGTCGATTTCGACGCCCAATGCGAAGCATTGCTCGAGTCCGGCCCTGCCATCGTCTCATCGATCATGGGCATCTATCCTGAGCCCTTCGTCGCCCGCCTGAAACAGCGCGGCATCAAGTGGCTCGCCAACGTCACCACCGTCGGCGAGGCCAAGGCCGCAGTGGACGCCGGGGCCGACGCAGTGGTCGCCCAGGGCATGGAGGCCGGCGGCCATCGCGGCGCCTTCGAGGCCGGCAAGGCAGGCGAGGCACTCGTCGGCCTGTTCGCGCTGTTGCCCGCCGTCGTCGATGCCGTCGGTGATCGCGTGCCCGTGGTGGCGACCGGCGGCATTGCCGATGCGCGTGGCATCGCGGCTGCTCTCGTCCTCGGCGCATCCGCAGTCCAGATCGGCACCGGCCTGCTACGCACACCCGAGGCCAGGCTCGCACCCGCATGGGCGGATGCCATTGCCACCGCCCAACCCGAGGATACGACCGCCACTCGCGCTTTTTCGGGACGCCTCGGCCGCAGCATCGCGACCGCCTACGTCAAGGCGGCCAATGCGGCTGATGCGCCATCGCCCGCACCCTACCCGGTGCAGCGCGGCCTCTCGCAGGCCATGCGCGACCAGGGCACGAAAGCGAACGACATCGATCGCATGCAGGCCTGGGCCGGACAGGCTGCCCGCCTCGCCCCCGCCGAGCCCGCAGGCGACTACATCCAGCGCATCTGGAGCGAGGCGACGGCGCTGTTGTCGTGAGCCGAATCGCCCGGTTCCGCATTACAGCCCCATCGCACCCGGTCCAGGCACCACTTCCCCCTCCCCTCGATGGGGAGGGGTCGGGGGCGGGTTGATCGGCGGGGTGTGGCGTCGACGGGATCAGATACCGCGCGAGCCCGCCCAACCGTCACTTCCCCTTTTCCCCCAGATACGCCGTCGCATCGATCTCGACCTTGTACGCTGGGTTCCCGAGACCAGCCACGATGCATGAGACCCGATGCGGCGGCTCCTCCTTGAAGTTGGCGAAATAGACCTCGTTCATCGGCTGCCAGTCCTCGCGGCTGGTCACATAGACCGTGCACTTCACGACGTCGCGCATCGTGCCCCCCGCCTCCTCGATCAGCGCACGAATGTTGTCGAGGCACTGCTGGGTCTGCACACGCGGGTCCGGCGAGATGTTGCCGTCCCGGTCTGTCGCGACACAACACACGAACATGAACCCGCCGGCCACCGTCGCTTGCGCGAACGGCAGCGAGCCCTTGAAAACTCGGTCGGATTCGATAATGCGCTTCGGCATGAGATCTCCTTGAGGATGGAGCCGATCTCGACTCTCCTAGAGTTTGGCAAACCCTTGACGTCCACCAGCTCGGACAACGGGCTGCCTGCTGAATCGTCCGTCACGTCCTCGCTTCACCTCACGCCGGCTTGTCCCCGCACACCGTCACCCGATACCCGAGCCGTGACTGCGGAAAGTAATCCCAGAGCGCGTAGTGCTGCGTGCACCGGTTGTCCCAGAACGCCATCGACTTCTCCCGCCAGCGGAAGCGGCACTGGAACTCCGGGGTGCGGACATGGTCGAACAGCATATCGAGAATCGCCCGGCTCTCCTTCTCAGACAGCCCCTCGATCCGAGTCGTGAAGCCCGAGTTGACGAACAGCGCCTTCTTCCCGCTGACCGGATGCGTCCGCACGATCGGGTGCAGCGAGCGCGGCCATTCCGTCAGCCCGTCGCGCAGCTTCGTGTGCCCGAGCGTACCGCGATGCACATGCTCGGACTCGTGCCACGCCTTGAGGCCGCCGAGGAACTGCTTCATCGGCTCGGTCAGCCGGTCATAGGCCTCGTACATATTGGCGAACATCGTATCGCCTCCGGACGGCGGCAGCTGCCGCATGTGCAGGATCGAGCCCATCGGCGGCTCCGCATCGCACGACACGTCCGAATGCCAGCGGTTGCCCGCGATCGCCTTCGACTTCGCGTCCGCCTTGATGATCAGCACCTCGGGATGGCCGTCAGGGGCCGGTGCGGTCGGATGGATGTGCAGCTTGCCGAAGCGCCGCCCGAAGTCCTTCTGCTGATCGAGATCGATCTCCTGGTCGCGAAAGAAGATCACGAGATGCTCGGTCAGTGCGTCGTGGATCTCTTGGAACTGCTGGTTGCCGAGCGGCTTCGACAGATCGACGCCTCTGATCTCGGCCCCGATCACGGGACTCAGCGGCTCCACGGCAATGGTCTCGTAAGGCATTGGGGGTGCTCCAGCTTGAAGTTGGATCGAGCGACGAAGAGCAATGACCCGTTAGCCTAGGCACAGGAGTTGAGCGCTGCCAACCGAAAGAGCCGCTTTCAAAGCTCGAGAAGGCGTGACGTCCCCGGCTCGATAACCTCATATCCAGCCAGCCGCTTCAATCCGGCGATGTCGTGCAGAGACACCGTACGCGCTTGAAATGTCATCAATTTTTTCTGACGAAGATCGCGAAGCACGCGATTCACGTGGATGGCGCTGAGGCCGAGCGCATCCGCCAACTCGTACTGGTTGAGCGGACAGTCGAACTCCTGCTCGCTCGCGAGCCCGACCAGACGCAGCCGGTCCCACAATTCCATGAAGAAGTGGGCAGTCCGCTCGACCGCCGTCCGCCGGCCGACGCTGGCGAGATGCTCCACTGTTATCGCCTCGTCGCGCGAGGTCGCCCACAGCAGCGCCGCACCAAGCCGCGGAAACTCGTTGAGCATGCCGAGAATGCGCGACACCTCGACCCGGCTGACGACAGCGTCGGTCAATGCCGTGAAGGCGTGGTCCGATGTGCGCAAAATCACGCTGCGCAACCCAACGCAGTCACCCGGCACTGGAAACGTAATGATTTGCCGTCCGCCATCTTGCAGGATCTTGAAGCAGCACCCCCACCCCGCTTGCAGGACATAGGCGACATGCTCCTGCTCGCCCTGGTGCAGAAGCTCGCGCCCTCGCTCCACTTCGATGGATGCGGACTGCAGATCCGCAAGACACGACAGCTCCGCCTGATTGAGCGGCATGAAGCTGACCAACTTGGTCACCAGGTGGTCTGTTGCTGGTGCCATGTGTGTCGACCTCCAATCACGCGGAACTGATGCGCGGCGAAGCGAGAGCAGGCTCGCGCCTTTCGGCCTTCATCGGCTCGCCCCAGCGAGCGAATGCGAGAACCTTATCGCGTTCAAAGACCGAGTGTTCGCTAGCTCAGGTTAGCCACGGTGCTTAACTAGTCCGCTACCTTGCCCTGAGAGAGACCGGGACGTGCCACACCCCGCCCCTGCCGGTAGAGAGAGTAGCACACGATGACCGATCCCATTCCCGTCAATGATGAAGTTGCCTCCGGCCTCGCCGCGCTCTCGATTTGCGAGTCGCTGATCCTCGCGTTGGGCGATCTCAAGATCATGCGCGAGGAAGACGCCGTTGGTGTCATCCAGGACGCCGCGGCCGCCCACCGCGACGCTGGCGGCACCCCTCAGCGTATTGCCCTCCATCTTGAGGCCGCCGCCATCCTCGATCGCATCCTCGCGGGAGGCAATTCGATCCGAAGGCGTTGAGCCGCGATCGTGCGAGTGGCAGGGGTGCCGGTTTTGAAATTCGGTGTGGAGTAGGGGCCATGATGACCGCGATTGAACGAGACCCGATGGCAGCCTCGGTGGCATTCCAGAAATTATCCGCCCAGGCAGCCGATGCCGAGCGCGGCAGCCTAACGACGAGCCGGCTCCCAGCAGGTGCGCGGGTCCCTTCATCCGCAGCGACGGATCATCAATTTCGCCGTGGTAGCCCGAGCGGCGATGGCTTCAGAGCGACGGCTTACAGCCGAGCTAAGATTGATGGCGAAGCCTTGCGTTTCGACATGCACGAGGTCCAGCATCGCCTCAAGAACGTCGTTGCCGTCATTCAGTCGATTTGTAACCAGACGATCCGACACAGCACCACGAAAGAGGACTTCGCGAAGCGTTTCAGTGCGCGCTTGTTCGCCCTCTGCGATTCGCTCGATCTTCTCATCGGCAGCGACTGGAAAGGGCTTGAGCTCCACGATCTCGTGAAAGCACAACTTGAACCTTTCGGCCTTCTCGCAGACGGCCAGATCGTAAGTTCTGGCCCTCTGATAACGCTCGGACCGGATGCGTCCCGCAATATCGGCATGGCACTTCACGAATTGGCCACCAACGCCTTGAAGCACGGCAGTCTTTCAGTCTCGCAAGGGAAAGTCTCCCTGGGCTGGCAGATTGCAACGAGACCGGAGGGGCAGCGCTTTCTCATGACATGGGTCGAGGCCGGGGGCCCGCGCGTAGCGGAGCCCACGCACCGCGGTTTCGGTCGGCAAGTGATCCAGAATTCCGTGGGATTCGGACAGAGCAGTCGGGTCGCCTACGAGTTCTTGCCGCAGGGCGTGCGCTGGACACTCGACTTGCCGGCATCCGCTGTCGTTGGGTCACCCCAAACGATAGTAAAGCCGATTCCTCTGTACTCGCTAAACGGCGTTCCCTGACTTACGGTTACTGCGGCCGCCAGACCTGCCGCTTTCTTGCCCGATAGGCCGCGATTCCGCCCGGATAGCTGACCAGCTCGAGTTGCTGCCCCCACGGTGCCTTGAAATAGAGCCAAGAGAGCCCGGCGCTCGGCCCTTCCGTCATCTCGACAGGTCCGCTGAGGATCTGGCATCCATGTGCCTTCAGTCCCGCCAGTGCGCGATCCATATCCTCGACGTAAAACGCGATGTGCCATCCTGCGGGCGCTGTCTCTCCAACCGCTGACGCAGCCCCGGCCGAACGTGTCAGCTCGATCAGCTCTACGGTCGGCCCATTGGCAATCGCCACCACCCGCATGCGATGGATGTGCGCCCCGCTCGATCCAGCGAGATGCCCCGCCATCCAATCCTCGGGACCGTCGAAGGGGCCGACATCGTAGAGCGCTTCGCCGCCGAGCACGTTCGCGAAAAACTGCGTCGCAGCATCGAGTTCCGGCACGACTAGGCCGATATGTTCCACGCCGGCGAGACCCGGCACGGGCCCAGGTAAGGGCTGAGGCACGGGCACTGCGTTGCTCATCACCGTCTCCTTGAGTGGGCCCGATTCGACGTCGCCCACTTATATCACTTTCAACGTCTGCAATAATTCCGCCCGAATTGCTTTGTACTCGGAGCGCGCTTTAGAACGCCTCGGGTCCGGGCTCGCTGAGTCCCGGCTGGCGCGCGCCGCTTTGCGGTGGTGTGTTCCGCTTTCTAACGCTCCCAAGGTGTAGCTCAGTGGTAGAGCGCCGGGGCAATCCGGAGGACGAGGGTTCGATTCCCTTCAGCTTGTCCCTCGCGGCTAGCTCAGTGGATAGAGCAGCAGGGGAAACCCTGCGGGTCGTGGGTTCGACTCCCACGTCGTGAACCATGTGCCTGTTAAGCACACTCGGTTTAGGACCGATTTGACTTCATGGGGAGCCGGCTTCTTCCCCGGCCCGACCAAGGCGCCCAAGGCTTCGGCTGAGGATGCGGCGGAAAGGCCAGCGCCGAGGGCGCTTTGTGGCCGCGTGGATACCGCCGGCTCGACGGCGGTCCAAGGCTCGGCACCGGCAGCGCCGCCCTCGGGCGAGCACTGGACGCGCCGTGCGGCGGATCGCTCGACGGCAGGCTCAAGCGCGGTCCCGTTCCCTCGCCGCGGGGCGGGAGCCGGCGACTCGTTTGTTCCGCCTTCGGATGCCCACCAAGCATCCGGCGCGGTTGCCCCTTCGGATGCCCACCAAGCATCCGGCGGCTCGCGAGACCGACTGAGAAGAACAAGAAACGTATTGGAGACGTATGATGAAGCCGTTCCACTATTTGACCCTCGTCGTGAAGGACGACGAGCGCGCATTTCTGACGCGCGACGGCCGCTTCGAGCGTTTGCTCGGACCGGGCCGCTTCAGCACGCACGATCCGTTCCAGCGCCTGAAGGCCGAGACCGTAAAGGTCGTTCGCGCCGAGGTGCCGGTCGAGCGCGCACTGCTGATCGAGAAGACGAAGCCCGAGATCGCGGCCGAGCATTTCGCCATCCTGCAGACGGGCGCCACCGAGGTTGCGATCGTCTCGCTCGACGGCGAGCCGAAGCTCCTCGTGCCGCCGTCGACGACGCGCGCCTTCTGGAAGACGCTGACCCTCGTCGAGATCGAGCGCATCGACACTGCGGCCCAACTGCGCGTCGAAAAGCGCCACCTCGACCGTCTCGACCTCGCGCGCTCGACCATCGTCGTCCACGCGACGGTGGAAGCGCACGAGGCGGGCCTGCTCTTCATCGACGGCGTCTTGAAGGAGAAGCTCGGCCCCGGCCGGCACGCCTTCTGGAACGTCGGCCGTCAGGTCAAGATCGCCAAGGTCGATCTGCGACCGCAGCCCCTCGAGGTCACGGCGCAGGAAATCCTGACGAAGGATCGCATCGGCATCCGCGTGACGCTGACAGCCTTCTATCGGATCGCCGATCCCGAGAAGGCCGCGGTCGCCTCGGCGGACGTGGCCAACACGCTTTATCGGCTCGTGCAGTTCGCGATCCGCGAGGCCGTGGCCACGCGCACGCTCGACGACATCCTGGCCGCGCGCGACACCATCGACAACGAGGTGCGCGCCTTCGTGACGGAGCGCGCCCGCGTGCTCGGTGCCGAGGTCGGCGAGATCGGCGTCAAGGACGTCATCCTGCCGGGCGACGTCCGCGAACTACTGAACAAGGTCGTGGAGGCGGAGCGGGTGGCCAAGGCCAACTTGATCCGCCGCCAGGAGGAGACGGCAGCCACCCGCTCGCTCCTCAACACGGCCCGGCTCATGGAGGACAACCCGCTCCTCCTGAAGCTGAAGGAGCTCGAGGCTTTGGAGCGCCTCGTCGAGAAGGTCGGTCGCATTGACCTGCACGCCGGGTCAGGCACCGGTGGCTTCGATGCCTTGCTCACCAAGCTCTACCGGCTTGGCGAGCAGGACCGCTCGGCCTGACAGATGGTTCGGGA
>LNDR01000167.1 GCA_001464755.1 Rhizobiales bacterium Ga0077524 | reverse complement strand
GACGGCCTTCCGACAGGAGTGCGAGCATCGTATCGACACCGCCGATCGCCGACTTCAGACGGGTCCGCGTCTTGGCATCGAGCCGGTCGACAACGACACGCGGCGATAGCGGGATACCCTGTCGCGCGTCCTCGATCTGCTGATCCAGGATGGCCCCGAGCAGCACCTCCTGGGCATCGATCACCGCATCGAAATCGCTGGCGGCCCCGACGCCGAGCGACCTCACGCCCTCGAGACGCTCTTGTGTGGAGAGGGCTGCAATGCCCTGCCGGAGCGCCATCACGCGCGCTCCAGTGAAGATCGGCATGAGCCCGCCCCTCTTGAGGTCGACCCGGCCGTCGACTTTCTGGAAGCTGCCGAAGAAACCCACCGGCGAGCGCCATTGGCGGG
>LNDR01000166.1 GCA_001464755.1 Rhizobiales bacterium Ga0077524 | reverse complement strand
CCGCGCCCGAGCGCGAGCAAAGGACAACACATCCTCCGCCAGTTCCCGGGTGCCGTGGACCGGAGTGGCATCGAAGAAGATATCGACATTCAGGAGATCCTGGGGGCGTTGACGGCGGATCCAGACCTCCACCTGCGCTCGCCAGTCCTCGCGAGACAGCCGCCAGAGGCGATTGCGCGCCATGACCTCGCCCTTGCAAAGCACGATGCCCGCCTCGTCGAGAATCTGGTTCATGCGCAGGGCAAGGGCTTCACACCAGCGATCCGCGGCGCTGCCCTCGCCCCCTTCCGCGTAGACGATCGCGTTGTCCTGATCCGCAGCCAGCAGGCTCTCGCCACGCCCGGCCGAGCCGAGCACGAGCACCGCGTAGGCAGTGGGCGGCGGCCCCGATCCGCCCGCGTACAGCTCGGCCTCGGCGAGTTGGGCGGCCCGTCGGGTTATCGCCTGGATCTCGGAGCTGAGCGTCGCCGCGACCAGCCGCGCCTCGACCCCCTGTCGTCTCAAGGCCGACGCCATGCCCGCTGCCATGCCCCAGGCAGCCGCCAGCTCGCTGGGTGTCTCAGCCGCGGCGATGGCGTCGCCGATAATGATCGCTTCCATGGCTCGATCGCGCAGCAGATTGCGCGGCGTCAGCGCGCCGACGATGGCGCCAGACCGGTCCCTGACGGCCAGGTGGCGTACCCCGAGGCGGGCCATGCGACCGATCGCGCGGTAGACGAAGTCATTATCCTCGACACCGTGCACCGGCGCTTTGGCGATCGGCCCAACGGATTGCGATAATGCGGCTCCGCCGGCCGCTCCAACCGCGCGAAGGATGTCCCGCTCGGTGACGATGCCGGTTTTGCCGCCCGCCAGAGCGATGAAGACAGAACTCGTGCCCTTGTCGAGGATCAGCGCCAGCGTCTCGCCGATTGTGGCATTCTCGTCGGTCGAGAGCGGCGGCGCGCTCATCACATCGCGGGCGCGGTGCCGATAAGCATAGGTATCGATCACCAGCGGCGTAATGTCGGCCGGCAGCAGATCATCCGCGACCACCATCAGTCCCCGCGTGGCGCGCGCGTCTTGCTCTGAGAGCTTGGCGATCGCCGAAGTCGCCTCCGCGACCGTGCGGATGCCCTTCTCGCGCAACAATGGAATCAGCTTCAGGAACACCTCAGCGGTGGCAATCGCGTCGCCGCGTGCCGTGTGACGCCCTGTGATGGTGATTGCGAGCCAGTCGCAGAGCCGCTCCAGGCTGTGGTCGGCAAGCGTCGGCGCGACGAGGCGGGCCAACGGACGCACATCGAGCGCGGGCGGCGCCTGCCACGCCAACCCGGCTGCCTCGTGCTCCCGCTTCAGCACGGCAAGGTCGTAGCCAAGGCTGTATCCGACGACGAGACGGCCCTCGATCGCCTGCTTCAAGGGCGCTGCCACTTCTGCGAAGCGGGGCTGACCGGCGACATCCTTGTCCGCGATCCCGTGCACGGCAGTCGTTGCGGGCGGAATAGCGATGCCGGGATCGACCAGCGTATCAAGCGCCGCCTCACCCGCAATATTGCCGCCATGCACGACGACCCCGGCGATCTGGACGATGCGGGCGTGCCGCGCATCGAGCCCGGTCGTCTCCGTATCGATCACCAGGGCGTCGATGGCCGCGAGCGGTGTCGTCGGTAGGATCTCCGGCATACCGTCCTCCCTGTGCGCGCGTCGAGGTCGCGCATCCCGACTCGATCCTGGCTCAGGAGACCGCGTCACAGCCCCCCGAGGCTTGACCAGGATCAGTCGCCTGCCGAGCCCGCAGTCCCAGGGAGCCGCCGGCGCATTAGGATCTCGTCGATGTCGTCGGCTGCGAGGGACGGGATCGTCGCCGCCATCTCGTAGCCGTTGCGCTCATAGAAGATCCGGGCCCGCGTATTGAACGCCGAGACGCAGAGCCACAGGTTGCGGGTGCCCGGTGGCGCCTCTGCTGCCATCCAGTCGAGGACGGCTTCCCCGAGGCCGAACCCCTGCTGTCCTTCGAGCAACCCCAGAAACTGGAGATAAGGCCCGTGCAGCCAGGGCCACCGGACGACCACGACGCCGCTCAGTCGCCCCTCATGACGTATCGCGTATCGCGCGCAGTCGTGCTCCACAGCCGCGAAAAAGCCGGCGAGACGTGGCGCAGGAGTCCGGTAGGCTGCCCAGGGGTTCATCACCGCGAAGGCGGCACCGAGGAGCTTGGCTTCGCCGGGATCGAGCCAAGTGAGGGTGGAGCGCCCACCACCACCGCCATCACCGCCGCGAACGACAAGCTCATACGGGGCACGGTGGAAAGGCCGCTCGCTCGAGACGTCACGGACCACGGCGCACCTCGGTGCGAAAGGCAAAGACGCGATCATAGCGGTCGGTATCGCCCGGGCGTGCATCGTAGCAGGATGACACGATCTCGGGTCTCCCCGCCGCCAGCAACTCCGAGACCGTCACCATCTGGTACCCCTGCGCCTTGAGCTTGGGGATCAGCAGCGGCAAGGCCGCAGCCGTATTGTGCCCCCGGCCATTGGCATGCATCAGCACGATCGAGCCTGGCTGCACGCGCCGCAAGACGGCGGCCGCGATCGCTGTCGCCGACTGGCCCGGCCATGGGTCGCCGGTCGAGATGTCCCACTGCACAGCCAGCAAACCATTTGCCGCGGTTGCCGCCAGTGCCGCCGGGTTGCAGGCACCATACGGGAACCGATAGAGCGAGATCCGTGGCGGCGCGGCCAGCGGCCGTCCCGCAACGCACTGGCGCGCCGCCAAACGTGCTCGAAGCGCCTCGTAGGCCGCCTGCGGACCGCGGATCTCTGCCTCGAGCCGTGCCCCGGCAAGCCCACGTACGTTTTCGTGCGCCCAGCCGTGACTACCGATCTCGAACCGAGCATCCGCCATCAGTTGCTGCGAGCGCTCCGCATGCGTGACGAGCCATTTGCCACCTGCGAAGAACGTCGCGCGCACGTCGTTGGCACGAAGATAATCGACGATGGCGCCGTCATAGCCGGCAATCTCGCCCGGCTGCTCGCAGAGATCGAAGGTCAGCGCGACCAGCTTGCGCCCGTGCGGCAGGGCGACACGGCGGATCGCGCCTTGCATTTGCGGCGCTACCGGTTGAAAGGACTGAAGCTGCAACTCCGGGATGCGCTGCGCATGCCCGGGTGCGCCTCGTCGTGGCGCCTTCTCGTCGATCCGCGCTGCCATCGCCGATGGCCCCCAGCATTGCTCGGCTATCGTCTGCGCTGAGACCGGGACCAGCAGCAGACACAAAGCTACGATGCCCGCGAGGGCTGCCATCGCTGCGGCACGCAGGCACTGCTGCGACGCGGCACCCGGCTGCCGGCCAGCCCCCGACGCGATCGGTCGCCAGCCACGCGATTTTCGCGCTCCAGTTTGGCTTCGGCGTCCGGGCAAGGACCGAGCCGCGCGTAAGTTTGCAATTGAGATCATGGCACGCTCATAGGACACTCCTGTCCCCTTCATCCCGCGACCCGGAGACGCGCCAACAATGATCGACTGGACCGGCCAGAGAGCCGAGACCACAGAGCTCTCCATCAGCTACGTCCGCGCCGGGCAGGGGGAGCCCGTGATCTTTCTGCACGGCTGGCCCGAATGGAAGCGCTCGTGGCTGCACAACCTGCCGGTCCTTGCAGAGCGCTTCGATTGCATCGCTCCGGATTTTCGAGGGTTCGGCGCAACCATCGCCAAGAGCGGCCGCCTCAGCGAGGGTACGCCACCTCAGCTTCTCGCAAAGGATCTGCGCGATTTCACCGATCGATTGGGGCTCGAGAAAGTTGCCCTCGTCAGCCATGATGTCGGATCGTTCGTCGCCCAGCAGTTCGCGCTTGCCTGGCCCGAGCGGGTGTCGCGTCTCTTCTTCGTCAACTGCGCCTATCCGGGCGTCGGCCAACGCTGGGGCGACTGGCAGCTCTTTCCGGAAACCTGGTACCAGCAGTTCCATCAGAAGGACTTTGCCGCTGCCCTCGTCGGCTCGTCGCGCGAGGCGTGTCGCATCTACTTTCGCCACTTCCTCACCCATTGGACACACCAGAAGCACGCGTTCGACGACCACCTTGAGGAATGGGTCGACAACTTCATGGCCAACGACAACATCCAGGGCGGCTTCGACTGGTATGTCGGCGTGTCGCGCTTCCGGCGCCGCATGATGCAGGACGGCGCCCTCGACATCCCAAAGATCAAGGCACCGACCTATTTGCTGTGGGGTGCGCACGATCCGGTGCTCCGCTTCGAGTTCACGGACAAGCTCGGCGACTATTTCGAGCGCCACACTCTAGAGCGCGCCGAAGATGCCGGACATTTCGTCCATTTCGAGGTGCCAGAAGTGGCCAATGCGCGACTGGCGGCCTTCCTCAGCGGGGAGATTGGCTGACCGCACCGGCCTGGTCGGTGCGCATGAGACGCGAACTGCCGGGGTGCGTGGATCGAGCGGCGGCCGAGTCCGGAATATCGTCGGGCCAAGGGGCCTCGTCTGGCGGGGGCGTCGCACTGGCGCACCCACGTGCAGCCGTTATTGGCGCCTGCGTTTGTCGATCCCACAGACCAAGTTCCGCGAGCTTGGCCTCGATCGCGGCGCCGGTCCGGTTGTGGGCCACGGCGAGCTTGGCGACCGAGGCGCCTGATCGGAAAGCGGCCACGAGCTCATCGGCCTCGGCCTTCGCCCAGCGTGCACCGGCCCGCACAGGCAAATTCCGATCGCTCCGTGACCTCGTCTTCCGCGCGGCGGCGAGCGCGTCGAGCAGCCCGTCCCAGGCAACGACAGGAATGGTGAGGCTTCGTCCTCCCGGCGCCGTCAACGTCGCGTGGAGCCCACCTTGCGCCACCTCGAAACGATAGCGGCCGTCCCCTTGCCGCCACTCGACTACGTCCCAGACCAAAGGGTCCTCGTGCATGCCTGCCTCCTCTACGCCGACTGCGTCCAAAGTTGCAGAGGTCAGGCTTTTAGTCAAGAACAAATAAAGAACATTCTCAGAGATCTGTTTTCTGGCGTATTGCGAAACCACGATTGTCACCCTCGAGCCCCGGTTTGAGAACGAGGTCGTTGTCGTAGTCGCCGCCGCTCTGGGTGCGATAGGGAATCGGAGCATCCGTGAAGAGGCCGTCGAGCCGGGCAGCTAGGCTTCGCTCGATCTTCAGATACGTCTCGGCGTCGACGCGGTTCGCTTCGTAGATCACATGGGCCGGCAGCGGCGCGACGCCCGTGTACCACAGGACACCGTAATTCACCGGGACGAGATGATCGTGGATATCGCCGCCGACGCCACGCGGACCCAACGACTTCTCACTGCCGCCGACCGTCGTGATGATCAAACCGCGTCTGCCTTTGAGATTGCCGTCCCCGTAGCGCAAAGAGCGCCCCGCAGTCGTCGGGTCGGGCACACGATAGGCCCAACCAGCGGCAAGCACGCGATCGAACCAGCCCTTGAGGATCGCCGGCACCGAGAACCACCACAGCGGAAACTGAAAGATGATCGCATCGGCCCACTTGAGCTTCTCCTGCTCGGCCGCAATGTCCGGCGTCTGGGTGCCCGATTTGAAACCGTTGAACGACGCCGTGGCATAGACGAGCCGCTCGCTGACGGAAGGGTCCAGGAAATCGTCGCCGTCGGCCACCGCCTTCCAGCGCATGGCGTAGAGGTCGGACTGGCGCACCTCGTGGCCTGCCGCCTCCAGCCTTCGTACTCCGAAATCCCGCAGCGAGCCGTTGAACGACCGCGGCTCAGGATGGGCGAAGACCCACAACACTTTCATCGATGCTCCCCGACGTCACCTCGCGACAGCATGGCAGCACGAAGTGTAATCCTCACACAAGGAGATGATCCTCGACGCGGTAGATGGCGGTACGACTGGCATCCGAGCCGCTGCCGACCAACGCCTCATTCGCGGCCAGCAGCGCGGCCTCGCTCGCAAACGTGACCTGGGCGAACCCGGCAATCGGCAGGACCAGCCCCGGTATGCGGCTGTTCGGGGCCGCCGCCTGCTCAAGCAGCGTGTGGCGGACGTAACCGGTGACGCCATCGAGAGACGAGATGCAGACGGCGATGCGGTCTCGCCAGGCGACATCCGGATCACCCGTCGCGATTACGAGAACGCGAACGGCACGGTCGTCGGGCGGTGCTGCCACCACCACGTCCGGCTCCGTAACGAGGCGCTTCACCTCGCCGACGAATTGCTCGGAGTCGACGTTGCAATCCGCGATCCGGGGCGAAGTGTAGGCGATGCGCCGGGCCTCGTAGTCGTCGAACCAGAGCTCCGGGATGCCGTCGATGGCGAGGTTTCGGGCATACGCGTTAGTGCCCGGCGCCTCAATCGTGTGATGCTGCACGTAATGCCGCGTGCCTGGCAGCTCGGCGGTCATGGTGCCGTGCGGGTGCAGCCAGTGCCGCCGGAACTGCGCGAGCGAGATATCCGGCCGGCGGCGCATGAGACTGATGGCGGCAATCATAATGCGATCCTCCGGCATTCCTGTTACGCGCATGCACGATGCGAGGGCGTCGCCGTCGACGGCGCTCGCGATCTGAACCGATGTTGCGCCTTACCAGCAAGGACCTTCGATGCAGCTCGAGACGGCACTACTGCTGCTCGGCGCGTTTGCCGGTGCGTTCGTCAACGGCCTGACCGGCTTCGGTACGGGGCTGACGGCGCTGGTGTTCTGGCTGCATGCGGTGCCGCCGGTGGTTGCGGGGCCGCTGGTGTGTGCCTGCTCGGTGGTGGCGCAGGTCCAGGCGCTGCCGGGCATCTGGCACGCGCTCGACTGGCGCCGTCTCGCGCCGTTCGTGATCGCGGGAGGTATCGGCGTGCCGATCGGGACATGGCTGTTGCCGCGACTGCCGGTGACGACGATCAAGCTGGGCCTCGGCGTGCTTCTGGTGGCTTATTGCAGCGTGATGCTGCTCGGGCGGATACACGCCGTCTATGCCAAGGAAAACCGTGCGCTCGACGGTCTCGTCGGCCTCGCGGGCGGCGTGCTCGGTGGCATCGCTGGCCTCTCCGGCGTCCTGCCGACGATCTGGGCGAGCTTGCGTGGCTGGTCGAAGGATGAGCGCCGCGCGATCTTCCAGGGGTTCAACCTGTCGATCCTGTCGCTGGCGCTGGTGTCCTACGCTGTCGCGGGATTGCTGGACGGGAGATTTGGCAAGGCGTTCCTGCTTGCGCTGCCGGCGACGCTGGTGGGCTCTTTCGCAGGCCAGTGGCTTTACAGGCGGCTGAGCGACGACACCTTCACGCGGATCGTGCTGTTGGTGCTGCTGGCGGCGGGGGTGAGCTTGGTCGTGGGGAATTTGGGGTGAGTGTCATCGCATTTGATACTTGGCTCGGCGCTCACATTCCCGGCCGGCCGGTCTTGCGCTGCCGGCCCTTGCGCTTGCCTTTGTCGAAGGTGCTGACGATCTCGCGGGTCTTGGTCGGCATGGTGGGCGGCTTAGTGCGCTCGGGCGGCGTCCCGCCCAACGGCACCTCGGTGCGGC
>LNDR01000165.1 GCA_001464755.1 Rhizobiales bacterium Ga0077524 | reverse complement strand
CGCGGCCCCCGTCGGCAAGCCGAGATCGCGCGGCATCACCGTGCCGTCGCTTTCCTGACCGACGATGATATAGCCCTTCTCGGCGCGAAGAACATGCATCGCCTCCGTTCCGTAAAGCGCGCCGCCCATCGCCTCGGCCTGCTTCGCGACCTCGTCCCATACACCCCGGGCAAATCCGGCCGGCACGTTGATCTCGTAGCCGAGTTCGCCCGTGAAGCTGACGCGGAAGAGCCGCATCGGCATCCCGAGGATGCGCCCCTCGGCTAGCCCCATATGCGGCAGCACATCTGATGACAGATCGACATCCTCGACCAGCGGCGCCAGCAGCTCGCGCGCCCGCGGCCCCTGCACCGCGACGACGCCCCATTGCTCGGTCACCGAGGTCAGCCAGCACGCGAGATCGGTGAACTCCGTCTGCAGGTAGTCTTCCATGTGAGCCAGCACCCGTGCCGCGCCGCCCGTGGTGGTCGTCACGTGGAAACGGTCCGGCGCGAGCCGCGCGACGATGCCGTCGTCCATAACGAAGCCCGCCTCGCTCAGCATGATCGCGTAGCGGCATCGCCCGACCGGCAGAGACGCGAGCTGATTGACGTAGAGCCGGTCGAGGAACGCTGCGGCGTCCGGCCCCACGACCTCGATCTTGCCGAGCGTCGAGGCGTCGAACACACCGACACTTTGCCGCACTGCCCGGCATTCGCGCGCTACGGCCGCGTGCATGTCCTCCCCGACCCGCGGGAAGAAGCGGGCGCGCTCCCACTGCCCCACGGCCTCGAAGATTGCGCCCCGTTCTCGCGCCGAAGGGTCGGTCGGCGTTCGCCGCACGGGATCGAACAGGGCGCCGCGAGCTTCACCCGCCAGCGTGCCGAACGTAACCGGGGTGAACGGCGCACGGAACGTCGTGTGCCCGAGCGACGCCATGTCCGTCCCGAGTGCGGCGGCCACGACACCCAGCGCGTTGACGTTCGAGGTCTTGCCTTGATCGGTCGCCATGCCGGTGGTGGTGTAGCGCTTGACGTGCTCGATCGAGCGGAAACCCTCCCGCGTGGCGAGCGCGAGATCCTTCGTCGTCACGTCGTTCTGGAAATCGACGAAGGCGCGGCCCTTGGCAATGGTCTCGGCCGCCTCCGGAAAAGCGTCTGCGACCGCCACCAGGTCGCCGCGCCCGTCGACGTCGGCGACCGGAGCACGGCCTGCGGGTGCCGCACGACCGGCGCTCCGTGCGGCAGCCTCGCCCGCACCATGACCGCTCGCCAACGCCTTGCCGATCGTCGCCCCCGCAAGGGCTGCCGCACCGGCCACATGCACATGCTCGAGCGCACTCGTCGGCATCAGCGCCTGGCGCGCCGCATCCCAGGACAACCGCCCCCGCATCTGCGAGTAGAGATGCAGCGTCGGCTGCCGGCCGCCGGCCATGAGCACGACATCGGCATCGAGCCGCTCATGCCTGACGGCGCCATGCGCGAACTCGAGACCTGACACCCGATGCCGACCGCGCGTGCCGAGGATCGTCGCGCCAGTTACGACGGCGATACCGGCGGCCTCGGCCAAGGCCCTTGCGGCCTCACCGGGCGATGCGCGCACATCGACGATGCGACCGACTGAGACACCATGTCCCGCGAGATCGGCCGCAATGCCGTAGGCCTCGTTGGTTGCCGCCAAGACCACCGCGCGCGTACCGGCAAGCACGCCGTAGCGATGCAGATACGTTGCGACAGCACCCGCCAGCATGATGCCGGGCCGGTCGTTGTCCGGGAAAACGAGCGGCCGCTCGATGGCGCCCGTCGCGAGCACGATCTCCTTCGCGCGCACCTGCCAGAGCCGCTCGCGCGGCAGGGCTGCATCAGGCTCGGCCACGTGGTCGCTGATCCGCTCGGCAAGCCCGAACAGACGATCGGGATAGGCTCCGAACACGGTCGTGCGAGGCAGCAACCGGACGCGATCGTGCGCTGCGAGCCGACGCAATGCATCCGCCAGCCAGTCCCACGCCGGCACCCCATCGATCTGCGTGTGCGCTTCTGAAAGGAGCGAGCCACCGATCTCGGCCTGCTCGTCGGCGACGATCACGCTGACCCCGGTCTCGGCCGCAGCGAGTGCCGCCGCCAATCCCGCAGCACCACCTCCGACCACCAGCACGTCGCAATGGGCATACCGGCTCGCGTACCGATCCGGGTCGGCCTCGATCGGCGCACGACCCAGCCCCGCCATGCGGCGGATCGCCGGCTCATAGACGCGCTGCCAGGCAGACCGGCCCGCCCGCCCGAGACCTTTCGGCCCCATGAACGTCTTGTAGTAGAAGCCCGCGGGCAGGAGGCCACTGAAGCGATCGTTGATGCTTGCCGCATCGCGCTCGAGCGAGGGCCACCGGTTCTGGCTCTCGGCTCCGAGCCCGTCGTAGAGTTCCACCTCTGTCGCGCGCAAATTCGGTGTCACGCGCCGCCAGTCGCGACGCACCGAGACCAGCGCATTCGGCTCCTCGGAGCCTGCCGACAGAATACCGCGCGGCCGGTGGTACTTGAACGACCGCGCGACGAGATGCACGCCGTTGGCGAGCAGCGCCGAAGCCAGAGTGTCGCCGGACCGACCTGTGTAACTCCTGCCGTCGAACGTGAACGACAGGTGTTGCCCACGGTCGATCCGACCGCCGGTCGCCATCCGGAACGGTTCCTCGGTCGCCGCCATTCGCTCCCGTTTCACCGCACGACCTCCCCGGACCCTTGAGCGGCATCCGGCTCCGGCCGCGCCTCACCCGGCTTGTACGTGACCGCGATCCGGTCGCTCACCGTATGCCGGATGGCGTTGAAGAAGCGCCCACACCCGTGCACGTGCTGCCACCTCTCCGCGTGCCACCCCTTGGGGTTGGTGCGCAGGTAGAGGTACTCGGCCCATGCCGCGTCGGTCTCGGCCATCGGGTCCGCGGCGCGCGCGACATGCGCCTCGCCTGCATAGCGGAACTCCACCTCGGGGCGCCCCTCCTCGCAGAAGGGACAGCGGATCAGGAGCATCGGCGGATCTCTTTCATCAGTAGGCCGTCCCGTCCTTGCGCGTGTAGCGGAACACCCCGTCGGCGCCGTGCTCGCCGTAGAGATCGACATCCGGATAGGTGACCTTGTCGGATGCTTTGTCGCCCACGACGAGGAAGACTACGTCCCGGTCGGTCTCGTTGATGAAGCGGTGCGCGTCGCCCGTGCCTTTCGGAAATCCCACCCAGGTGCCTGGCTGCAGCTTTTCGCGGCCGGCATCCGTCTCGAGCGTGATCTCGCCCTCCATCACCAGCACCATCTCGTCCTGCGCCGCATGTGCATGGCGACACGACGATTGCCCGCCGGGCACGATGCGAACGAGATTGACGCCGAAATTCTTCAAGCCGGCGAACTCGCCGAGCCGGCGCGCGTATCGGTTCTGGTTGAGCGCGCGGTAGGGCTCCGGATAGGCCGTCGCGTTGCTCTCCGGCACGTCCTCGACGCGGAACACTATTGAGCCTCGGGCCATCGCTCGCCTCCTTTGCTGCGCCTCAGTGAGAGACGGCCGCCGCCGCCGCCTCGTCGATCAGCCGTCCCGTGGTGAAGCGCTCGAGCGTGAACGGCGCCGCGATCCGGTGCGGCTCGTCTCGCGCGATCGTCGCCGCGAAAACGTGCCCCGATCCGGGCGTCGCCTTGAAGCCGCCCGTGCCCCAGCCGCAGTTCACGAAAAGACCCGCAACCGGCGTCGTCCCGATGATCGGCGAGCGGTCCGGCGTCACGTCGACGATGCCGGCCCAGCTGCGCAGCATGCGTAGCCGCCGCGTCACGGGAAACAGCTCGGCGATGGCCTCGAGCGTATGCCGCGAGACATGCAAGGCACCCGTCTGCGAGTAGGACGTATAGGCGTCGGTGCCGGCCCCGATCACCAGCTCGCCCTTGTCCGATTGCGACATGTAGGCGTGGATCGTGTTCGACATGACGACGCACGGCATTACCGGCTTCACCGGCTCCGACACCAGCGCCTGCAGCGGAAAGCTCTCGAGCGGCATACGCACACCTGCCATCGCCATCAGCACGGATGTGTGCCCGGCCGCGACGATGCCGACCCGGCGCGCCATGATCGGCCCGCGCGTCGTCGCGACGCCCGTCACCCGACCCGACGCGTTGCGCTCGATCCCCGTCACCTCGCAGTTCTGGATGATGTCGACGCCAAGCCGATCCGCGCCGCGCGCATAGCCCCACGCCACCGCATCATGCCGGGCGACACCGCCGCGGCGCTGAAGGGCGGCGCCCAACACCGGATGGCGCAACCGCGGATCGATGTTGAGGATCGGGCAGAACCCCTTGGCCTCGGCCGGATCGAGCCACTCGTTGTCGATGCCGGCCAGTCGGTTGGCGTGCACATGACGCTTGAACACGCGAATATCGTGCTCGTTATGCGCCAGCATCATCACGCCACGGGCTGAGTACATGACGTTGTAGTTCAACTCGTGCGACAGACCTTCCCAGAGTCCCAGGGCATGCTCATAGAGCGCCTCGGATTCTTCGCAGAGGTAGTTCGAGCGGATGATCGTGGTGTTGCGCCCGGTATTGCCGCCGCCGAGCCAGCCCTTCTCCAGCACCGCGACATTCGTGATGCCGTGCTCTTTCGCGAGGTAATACGCCGTCGCGAGCCCATGCCCCCCGGCGCCGACAATGACCACGTCATAGGCCGCCTTCGGCTCGGGATCGCGCCACTGTCTGGGCCATCCGCTATGGCCGCGAAGCGCCTCGGCAGCCAGTCTGGAGAACGAGAAGCGCATACCCCTCACACCGTCAGCTTGAAGGAGGTCGTCGTCTCCATGTCGTCGCCGTACCAGCAGGTAATGGCGGCTTCGCGCGTGCCCAGATAGCTGATCAGCCCGTCGTCCTGCGTCATAGGCAGATCATGTCCCGGCACCACGAGCGTCCCCGGCTTGCGACGCCACTGCCCCCAGATCATCTCGATCGTCGCCCGGCTCACCGCCGCGTCATAGGTCATGTCCGTCGTGCCCGAGACCAGCTCCGCCCGGTTCTTGGCCGCATCGCCCGTGAAGATGACGTCCTTCTCAACACCCTTCAGGACGAACACGAGGCATCCCGGCGTATGCCCGGGCGCGATGTGCGCCGACACGCCAGGAAGCACCTCGTCGCCGTCCTGAGCCGTGACCAGCGTCGGCCATTTCTCGAGCCGCTCGACGTAAAGCTCCGGAACCGGCGTCTCGCCCCACGGCTGCTTGAGCGCCCAGTCGATCTCCACCTTGCCGAGAACGATCCGCGCATGCCGGAACAGCGTCCAGTTGACCGAATGGTCCCAGTGCGAGTGCGTGAGCAGGAGGTCGGTCACGTCAGCGGACTTCAGTCCGTGCTTGGCGAGCCCGTCGATGATGAGGCTACGCATCGAGAAAGTACCGCAATCGATCAGCGCGATCCGGCCTTGGCGGCGCATCAGCACCACCGAGCTCCACCCCAAGCCGCCGTGGCAGACGCTCTTTCCAGGGAACCCCTGTACCAGGATATCGATGTCCCAGCCCTCAATGCGCATTGATAGCCTCCGCCCACCCGACCCGTTGGCGCGCACCGTAGACGAGACAGCGCCCCCCGAGCCAGTGGCAAGTTTCGTCCTTCCGCTGCGTGTCTTAACGAGCCGTGCTCAGACAACACCGCGACGGCCACGCCTGTGCCGATTTGGCATCGATCCACAGCCCTGCCTATGCTTGTCGTCTTGAAGCATCCGGAGCCCGCCCATGACCGCAGCCCTCACCAACCCCGTTCTCGAAGCCATGCGTGCGGACAAGCCCGCTTTCGGCCTGTCGGTGCGTGTCGTGCGCGGCCCCGAGATCGCCCGCATCGCCCGAGCGAGCGGCCATCAGTTCCTGTTCATCGATGGCCAGCACGGCGTCTTCAACGCCGAGACGGTCTGCAATATCGCCAATGCGGCTCTCGCCGTCGGCGTCGCCCCGCTCGCCCGCGTGAAAAGCCTCGCCGATCCCGATACCCCGATCCTGCTCGACAACGGCGTCTCCGGCATCATCTTTCCGGACATCAACACACCCGAGGAAGCCCGCCGCGCCGTCGAGATCTGCCGCTTTCCCCCGATGGGCCGCCGCTCGGTCGGTGGCAACTTCCCGCAATTCGACGGCCGCGCCGTGCCCGCGTCGCAATCCGTGCCCGCCCTCAATGCCTCGACTGTGGTGGTGATCATGGTCGAGACAGCGCGCGGCCTCGAGAATATCGAGAAGATCGCGGCCGTACCCGGTGTCGACGTCGTCCACATCGGCACCAACGACCTGATGGCCGATCTCGGCAAACCTGGCCAGCTCGACGACCCCGCTGTCGGCAACGCCCTGGATCGCGCCATCGCCGCCTGCAAGGCCGCTGGCAACTACGCCGGCTGCGGTGGCATCCGCGACACCGCCAAGCAGGCCTACTGGATCAAACGCGGCATCCGCTTCCTGTCCACCCAAACCGACATCGCGCTGCTCCACACCGGCGCCAAGGCGTGGGTGGACGGGGTAAACGGGCAATTGACGAAGGGGTGAAGTGGCGGACTCTGGCCGCGAGCGCGCAAGTGCACGGCACGTCAGCTGAGCCTCGGCATCGAGCCGCTGTACAAAACAGCGGCCCTAGACAACACAAAGCGTCCGGAGAGGCCCCGGACGCCCGCGCATAGAAGCAGAAACATCATCCAGGGCCGCACGTGCTTGTTCGTGGCCCTGGACGCAACGATCTCGGGTAGATGGCGGCAGCCGGCAGACCGGCAGGCTCCCGCCCCGTTGTAACGGCCTCAGCCGTCGCCACCCTCGCGCTTCTTGAGCGCCGCCTTGAAGATGTCGCCGAGCGACGCACCAGAGTCGGACGAGCCGTACTGGGCGACCGCCTGCTTCTCTTCGGCGATCTCCAGCGCCTTGATCGACACCTGAATGCGCCGGGCCGCCTTGTCGACGGTCAGCACCTGGGCATCGACTTTGTTGCCGACGTTGAACCGCTCGGGCCGCTGCTCGGAGCGATCGCGAGAGAGATCGGCGCGCTTGATGTAGGTGGTGATGTCCGAGTCGGCGATCTTGACCATGATGCCGTTCGGCTCGACCGCAGTCACCTCGCAGGTGACGGCATCGCCCTTCTTGTACTTGCCGAGCGTGTCCAGCGGATCGCCAGCGAGTTGCTTGATGCCGAGCGAGATGCGCTCCTTCGAGCTGTCGACGTCGAGCACCACGGCTTTGACGTTGTCGCCCTTCTTGTAGTCCTTGATGACCTCTTCGCCGGCCTTGTTCCAATCCAGGTCGGAGAGGTGCACCATCCCGTCGATGCCGTTGTCGAGACCGATGAACAGTCCGAACTCGGTGATGTTGCGGATCGGGCCTTCCACGATCGCACCCTTCGGATGCTGCGTCAGGAACGAATCCCACGGGTTGTCCTGGGTCTGCTTCAGGCCGAGCGAGATACGCCGCTTGTTCGGGTCCACCTCGAGGATCTGCACATCGACCTGCTGGCTGGTCGACACGATCTTGCCCGGGTGCACGTTCTTCTTGGTCCAGCTCATCTCCGAGACGTGGATCAGTCCTTCGACGCCCGGCTCCAGCTCCACGAACGCACCGTAGTCGGCGATGTTCGTGACCGTGCCGTTGAACCGCGCGTTGACCGGGTACTTTACCTCGATGCCTTCCCACGGATCGGACAGCAGCTGCTTCATGCCGAGGCTGATGCGCTGCGTCTCCGGGTTGATGCGGATGATCTGCACCTTCACGGTGTCGCCGACGTTGACCACGTCGCTCGGGTGGTTGACCCGCCGCCATGCCATGTCGGTGACGTGCAAGAGGCCATCGATGCCGCCGAGGTCGATGAATGCGCCGTAGTCGGTGATGTTCTTGACCACG
>LNDR01000164.1 GCA_001464755.1 Rhizobiales bacterium Ga0077524 | reverse complement strand
AGAGGTGGGGGCTTGTCGTGATCATGACCCTCGTGGGCGCGCAACGACCCGACGCTCCCGACGAGCACGCTCATCGTGAGCACAGCCGTCAATACAAGCCTGAAAACGAGCATGCTAGTTCCTCGTTGCCCACGAAATTGGCATCGTTCCGTAGCAGCTCAGGATTTCTCGTTGATTTCCGGATTGTTGCAGAGTGTTTCAATGCTGCAGACTACGCTGGAGATCAGCAGAAGAAAAATGGCCGTCAGCAATTCCAGCCGCGACAACAGCCAGTGGGATACAGCGAAGAGGGTTTTTGAAATCAGTCAGTTTTCTTAAATCGGGAGACATCTTACTCATCAGGCGCAGGCCGGCATATGTCTCGGTAGCATGCGCTTCATTCAGTCATCGAGGCCATGCGCTCGCGTATCAGGTGCGCGACATTGAACCGCAATGCAAGTCCGTCCTGACCGAGCCCGGGCAGTCACGTCAGCCCAGCGAGAGCGTGTTGGAGTCAATTGAATGACCGGTCGAACGCTTACTGCGCCGCCGACATGGCCGGCGCCCTAGCAGCCTTTCCGAGATCGCGGAGTGAATGTGAACGGCCGAAGCCGCCCATCTCGATCGATCGCTCCACTTTCAGTACGTCGCCCGCCTCGAGCCTTGTGCTTTCGCTGGCATTAGTGGAGACCGTGGCGGCACCGACTTGGCGCACGATCGTGAAAACGGGCTCGGCCGGCCGTATCCCGATCCCCGAGATCGGGGCGCTTGAGCTTGCCATCGAATCCATCATGAGCCGCTGCAGCACGCTCACACGCAGGTTCACGGAATCGAGCCGGAAGGCCGTGGTCTGAAGTTCCTTGAGAATCTCACTCGTGCGCGTGTTATCGTGCTCGATCATCGAGATACCGGCTCGCTTGGCTTCTTGCTGCGCGCGCGCCAGTGCGGTCTGAATGCGTAGGCGCTCGCTCTCTAGGTTGACGATGTTGCGCTGCAGGCCAAGCAGGCGCGGCTGCGTTGCGAGCCGCTGCTGGGCGAGATCGCTGATGCCGACCAACTCACTTCGCATGAGCTTGATTTGACGGTCGTGCATGACCAGTTGCTGCGACAGGGACCCAACTTCCTGCTCAAGGTACTGTTTCAGATCCGTGAGCGCGTTCAAGCTTGTCTCGCGTGCCTTGCGACGGCCAGCAAACACCTTCTGCTCTTGCTCCAGGTATGTCTCGATCAGGCGGCCATCAGCGCCGCTTTTCTTGCTGGGCTCGATTTGGGGAATCACGACTGCGCTGTCGGAGTCCAACTCGGCTTCGAGCCGCGCCAGTCTTGCAACCAGCATCGCCCGCTCGTGAAGCAGCGCATCTATGTCGCCCGTCGTCGAGATCACCTCGCGGGCAATCCGCGGCACAATCTCGGATGAGCGCCGCAGTCCTCCACCGAGACTCAAACCTTGCAGCACCGTCATGCCGGGCGTGAAAAGGATCTCGCCGGGTCTTTCGACGTCACCAGCAACATAAACGGGCCGATAAGCAACGATGTCCACCGTCACGTCGGGAACAATCGAAAGGTTGAGCCGCCCCCGCATGCGGTTCGCAATCGCGTCAGCAAGCTCACTAGTCGTCAGGCCGGCGGCCTGGATCTCGCCAACTAGCGGTAGCGCGACCATTCCCGACGCGCCGATCTTGTAATCGTGATTGATGGCGGTCCAGGTGAATACCTCGTCTTTGGCAGGCCTCCACTCGAGAACGTGGAGTTTGATCTTATCGAGCGCTACCAGTTTATAGACTTGATTTTCGCTCGTCGTACTTTCTCCCCCGGCCGCGCCGCGGGCCGGTGCCAAGGGAAAGATCGGAAGCGCGATCCCAGCTGCAAGGATCGCGAGCAGGAGCGCCATCCTTGGACAGGACCGGAGCAGACTTTTTCGGTGTGACGGCCGTGTGGAGCGAATGGTGGTCGAAGCCAATGTCTTGTACGAATCCAGGTGCTTCTGGGGCCGAGCGAGCGACATTGGGCATCTCCTTGTCCAAACTTCTACGCGCAACCCGCACAGTCACGCACGGCGATAGGGGGTGTGGAAGTCTCTTCTTGCCGAGTTGATTGCAACGAGCACATCGCAAGAATACCTGCGATTGTCGATTTGGAGGGGGGTGCTTTTGTTGCGTGCCAAATACCTCGAAGGCATCCTGATACGATGGCACAGCCCCCTTTAGAGCCCAGTAATCGAGGGGCTCAGTATCTACTTTTGGCGGTGCGCGTACGCCTTTCGGCCCTGCTAGGTTTGATGGTCGCCATGCTTTGTAGCGAGGTTTGAAAGCTTGTTGCGGGGTATCGCTGCTTCCGGCGAGCCGGGTAACCGAGCCAAACCGATTGAACGGATCCGCGCCCAAAAAAACGGACCCCTGCCGGTAGACGTCCGCAAAAGGGTATGGCTCCGACGAAATGTCTGCGAAAGCCTTTACCGGAGGTTTTGACGTGCCACGACGGGATTGTGGTGGAGCAATCATTCCTCGATGCAACGCGACCAAGAACTTCAAGCGGTGGACACCGCAAAACTCACAAGTCATTCCCAAGCGAAGTCCGAGCTGTCCCAAGAGAGAGCCATCCGCGGGGTTGGTGGTCGCAGTTCGGCATGTGAGCCACCTCCCGCAAACGCATCGCTGGCGCTGGGTTCTCTGTAAGTCCTTGATTTCCTTGGTGAGCGGGGTGGGGATCGAACCCACGACCATCTGATTAAAAGTCACTCAAATGTGACCGTCAGTAGCCACCATAGTCCGAAAATATTACGCAATTACAATGGTACGTTCCGACGACGGTCGTAAGGTTCTTGCGCTGTTCCGCAGGAAAATGTTAGCCCGATGTTAGCCCGATCGCACCCCTTCGGACAACTGATTATGCCCCGCAGCTTCTCCGCCCGCGTCAACACCACCGCCGTCGATGCCCTGCAGCCGGGCGAGACGGTGCGCGATGTCGAGATCAAGGGGTTCGGCGCGCGACGCCGCTCGACCGCGGCGCCCAGCTACTATCTGCAGACCCGTGTGAAGGGGCGGTTGCGGTTCATCACCATCGGTACGCACGGTTCGCCCTGGACACCGGCCAGTGCGCGCAAGGAAGCCCTGCGCCTGATCACCAAGATCAACGACGGCCTCGATCCCGGTCAGGCCAAGGCGTCCGCCCGAGCTGCGCCGACATTCGGCGAGGTCGCAGATCGCTTTCTGGCCGAGCACGGTCCGAAGCTGAAAGAGCGGACGCGCGACGACTACGCCCGGCTGATCGACAGTGCCCTGAAGCCCGCGTTCGGTCGCCGTCGGGTCGCCGACATCGCGCTGGGTGATGTCGCGGCCTTCCACGTCAGGCTCGCCGCCACGCCGCGCACAGCCAATTACGCCCTCGCCGTCCTGTCGAAGATCATGTCCTGGGCCGAGGCGCGACATCTGCGCCCGATGCGCTCCAATCCCTGCCCCGGCGTGAAGAAGTTTCGCGAGGTGCAGCGGCAGCGCTACCTGTCCCAGGCCGAGCTTCAGCGACTGGGCGCCACGCTCGATGCATGCGAGGCGTCGGGCGACGAGAGCCCGCCCGCCATCGCCGCTATCCGACTGTTGCTGCTCACCGGCTGCCGCCTCTCGGAAATCCTCACGCTGCAATGGCAGCACGTCGACCTGGAGCGTGGCCTCCTCCTCCTCCCAGACAGCAAGACGGGTCAGAAGGTTGTCTATCTGGGCGGCGAAGCGCGCGCACTCCTGGCTTCGCTGCCTCGTGATCCCGGAAACCCCCACGTCGTCGTCGGGGAGCGCGAAGGCGCACACCTGGTCAACCTGCAGACGGCCTGGCGGCGCATCCGCACGAGTGCCGGCATACCAGACGTGCGCATCCACGACCTCCGACATTCGTTTGCCAGCGTCGCCGCCGGCAATGGCGCTTCGCTGCCGATGATCGGCAAGCTCCTAGGCCACTCGTCGAGCCTCACCACGCAGCGGTACGCGCATCTCGTGGCTGACCCAATCAAAGATCTCTCCGATGTCGTTGGCAACGCCATCGCAAGAACGATGCGCAAGCGGGCCGATTGATCTCTGCCGTTCGTTTCGCACGCAACTGACCGCCGTTCGGCCGGTGATGGATGGGGCGGATCAGATCCATTTATCAACATGTTGCAAGGCCGCAGGCGCACTTCGTGCACACGGAAGTTGAGAAATGATGTGAGGATGTGGCGGGTGTTTGGTTCGCTTAATCTGTGCCGCCTGCGCATCACTGCGGCCAGCATGAGATTCTCCACCAAGTGTCCGTGCGGAGGCCGAGCTAGGCAGCTCCGTGCCAGGGCACAATACTTGCCGAATTCGCAAGTGGCGCCATCAATATGCGCATTCTCCAGCACCGGACGTTGCCTCGGCAAAGACAGGACTGGCACGGCCTGATCGTCAGGACGGTCGAAGCTCGACACGTTCGTGCGCGAGGTCCGGTTCTCCACATCGCTGCAGGATGATAGCGCGCGCCCGGTCCCTCAGCCGGACGGCGGCACCGAAGTCCGACCCATCGGCCAACAGCGCATCGCCGATGCTCACCGACAGATCACCTCGACGGGGAAACCACTGATCGGGTCTCAGGATCATGCGCGTTCCTTTGATCGTGACAGGGACGACGGGGATCTTGGCATCAACTGACACGAGGAATGCACCGAGCCGGAACGGCAGAACTCCGGGCATCCGGGAGAATGTCCCTTCCGGCATGGCGACCAGCCGGGCACCGGCGCGTGCGGCATTCAGGATGGCCTCCGTATCCTCTACCCCACCCTTCGGATCGACGCGGCGGACGAAAATTGTGCCGAGGCGGCGCAGGAAGATGCCTGCAATCCACTGCCCTTGCAGCTCCTGCTTGGCTATGAATGTCGGCTTTCCTTCAAGGGCAGCACTCAACACCAGTCCATCGAGATAGCTGGCATGATTGACGATGATCATCGCGCCGCTTCGGGGCATAGCTGCTAGCTCTTCGATCCTGAGTGAAATCCCTGTGAGCCTCAGAAAACCCTTTGCTGCGACACGGACTACTGCGTGTCGCCATTCTCGTCTCGGCAGCAGAACGACGAGCGGCCAGACCAGCAAGCCGAGACCAAAGAGCAGCGCCCACCAATAGCCGGCATAAGCGACCTCCAGCGTGCGCGCCACCATGCGGCGGCCTCGGTGTGTCACGGCCCCGACCGCGAGGCGGGCCAACTGCAGCCAGAGGGCGCGATTGCTCTCGCCCAAGGCCCCCGCTTCATAGAGCGCACGCGCTGCCGATCGCCGGATCTTGCCGCTCGACGTCTTCGGGACCGTCCGCGGCGGCACGAGCACAATGTCGTCGGGCGGCATCTCGAGAAGCGTGAGCGAGGCCTGCGCGATCTCGGTTTCGAGACGCTTCTTCTCAGGTTCGGCCGCAAGACGGGTTTCGGCCATGACCACCAGCCGTTCGGTGCCGGTGCGTTCGTCGCGACTTGCAAACGCGACCACACAGCCGTTCCGGATTCCTTCGATCCTGCCAACTGCCTCCTCGAGCTCGTGGGGATAGATGTTCCGGCCGGCCCGGATGATCATGTCCTTGATGCGGCCCGTCAGATAAATGTCGCCATCGGCAATGTAGGCAAGATCGCCGCTGTCGAGCCAAGTGCCATCGAAAAGGCCGCGCGTCTTCTCCTCATTGCGAAAGTAGCCGGTTGTGGCTGATGGACCCTTGAATTCCAGCCGGCCTTGGCGTCGGTCCGGCAGCTCGCTGCCCGCCTCATCGACGATCCGGATCTGGTGCCGAGGTAGAGGGCGGCCGCAGGCAACGAACTCGAGCGCGGTCGCATCCTGCTGATCGGCCTGCGTCGCATTCCCATCCCGGGCAAGCGCCACCCGTTGGACGCGATCGATGATGGGCCGCCGACCGACTGGGGGAAATGCAAGGCCGACGGATGACTCGGCGAGACCGTAGACAGGGGCCATCGCTTCGGCAGGAAAGCCAAACCGACTGAAGCGCTCAGTAAAGCGTGCGATGGTGCTTGGACTGACCGGCTCGGCGCCGTTGACGACCATCCTGAGCGAAGTCAGGTCGAGGCCCCGAATGTCATCGTCTCGCACATTCTTCAGGCAGAGTTCGAAGGCGAAGTTGGGTGCGGCCGACAAAGTCGCTCTGTGACGATGCATGCTCCATAGCCACCGCGCCGGATTGGCGAGAAACGACAGCGGGGGCATGATTGTGGTTGGCGCCCCAAAATACAGGCAGCCAAGCCAAGCGCCGATCAGCCCCATGTCGTGATAAAGGGGAAGCCAGCTCACGAAGGAATCCCGGGAGCTTGCTTGCATGGCCTCTCCCATCGCCCGGATATTGGCCAGCAGGTTCGCATGCGTGAGTACGACACCCTTGGGGTCGCCTGTGCTCCCTGACGTGTATTGGACGAGTGCCGTTGTACCAGGTGACGCCGGCAGCGGTACGGCGAGAGCGCCTGACCTGCAGAGTTCCTCAAAGATGACGACTGCCCTCAGGTCCTCGGCCAGCGCCTTCAAAAGGGCCGCCATCGGGCGGATGTCGGCGACCGTGATCAGCAGGCTCGCCTGGGCATTGCGCAGGATGCCCGCCTGCCGCCGCATATGGTCCTCGACCTGAGAACGGCGAAACGGCGGATAAATCGGTACAGGGACCGCCCCCGCCATCACGACCGCGAAGAACGAGAAGAAGAACTCGGCGCCTGTCGGCAACATGATGGCCACCCGATCGCCTGGCTGCACACCGCGATCCAGCAAGCCGGCGGCCGCCTCCCGCGCGGCCCGATCGAGCTCGCCATACGTGATCGACCGCTCCTGTTCATCGCTGAGCCAGAGGCGGATGTGCGGCCTATCAGCGTGCGTTCGCACGTGCAGCGACAGCACCTCGAGAAGTGTTTGGGCCTGACGTGGCTCATCTGCCTCGGGAAGCTGCCCCGAACGTTCCCCGACGACGGGTACGGATAAGCTTCGCGCCGACTTCGAGCCCAGGAGTCCAACCAGAAGATCTCTTGGCGTTGTGGCGTCGCTCAGCAGATCTTCGGGAAGGCGCACACCGAAAGCGCGATCGAGGCGGTGGAGGAGTTCGGCTCGACCGAGGCTATCCAGCCCGAGATCACGATCGAGGTCGCTGTCGAGCCTGACATCCAATTGTGCGCCCTTCCGGGGCTGTAGTTCACGAGCGAGTTCAACTACTTCCCTCAGCAGCCGATCCCGCACATCCCCTGGCTCCAGCGATTGAGGGGCCGCTCCGATACCGGCGAGCGCCCGTGTGCTTTCCTTCAAATGAGAGTCGTCAGGATTCTGTTTCATAGAGAAACATCGCCGCATGAGCAGGCGAGCATCCATGACCCTGATCAATGCGAGGCTGTCGCGGATGGCAGCTGGTTTCAACGTTGATTGCCAAAGCATGAGGAGGGCGAACCGTGGAACATCCCGCGCCTGTCGAGCTTATCGGCATGGCGAGCGAGTACGGCTGAGTCCTATTGGGGTGGCCTATCGCGAGTTCGAGCCCGAGTGTGGTCAGTGGCGCGATCATACTTGGCGCGAAATGGATAGCCGTGTTGATCGGGTTCGCGCTGCTTTGCGGAGGGCTGGATTCAAACCAGGGGATCGCCTTGCCATCGCACTGCCGAACAGCACCGACTGGGTCTGCTTCGACATCGCGGCTCTGTCGCTGGGCCTCATCGTCGTGCCGCTCTACCTGCACGATAGCTCGGCCAACATGGCCTTCATCCTCACCAATTCCGGGGCGCGCGGACTTGTCATCGACACTGAAGTGCACTGGCAGAACCTCCTGCCCCAGTGGGCGGAGCTCATTGGCCTTGAGCATGTC
>LNDR01000163.1 GCA_001464755.1 Rhizobiales bacterium Ga0077524 | reverse complement strand
CTCGACGAAATCGTCGGTTGCCTCGATGTCGACCATGATCCTGAGCGGCTCGCCGTGTCCGCGCCCGCCCGGCAGCTGGTTCGCCTCGAGGGTGTAGAACTTGCCGTTGGTGGCAAACACCAGAATTTTGTCCGTAGTCGATGCCTTGATCGCACGCTTGAGCGCATCGCCCTGTTTGAACTCGATCTTGGATAGATCGTCCTGGTGGCCCTTCAAAGCGCGCACCCAGCCCTTGTCGGAGACGACGATCGTCACCGGCTCCTTCTCGATCATCATCTGGTCGATGTCGATATCGACGGTCGGCGCGTCCTCGACCAGGCTGCGCCGCTTGCCGATCTCGGTCTTCTTCGACCAGCGCTCGCGGATGCCGCGGATTTCGCCCGAGATCGTCTCCCACTGCTTCTCGTCGCTGGCAACGAGATCGCGAAGGTTGCGCTGCTCACCGGAGAGCTTGTCGTGCTCGGCGCGGATTTCCTGCTCCTCGAGCCTGGAGAGCGAACGCAGGCGCAGGTTCAGGATAGCCTCGGCCTGCACGTCCGACAGCCCGAAGGTGCTCATCAACTTGGCCTTGGGCTCGTCCTCGAAGCGCACGATGCGGATCACCTCGTCGATGTTGAGGAAGGCGATCAGGTAGCCGGCCAGCACCTCGAGGCGATGCGCGATCTTGGCGAGGCGATGCTCGGTGCGCCGGATCAGCACCTCCTGGCGGTGCTCGAGCCAGAGCTGCATCACCTCTTTGAGTCCGAGCACGGCTGGGATCTGGCCGGCCGTGAGCACGTTCATGTTGAGTCCGAACTTGATCTCGAGTTCGGTCAGCTTGAAGAGGCTCTCCATCAGCACGACAGGATCGACCGTGCGCGTACGGGGCTCGAGCACGAGGCGCACGTGCTCGGCCGATTCGTCGCGCACGTCGCCCAGCAGCGGCAGCTTCTTGTCCTGGAACAGCTCGGCGATCTTCTCGTAGAGCGAGCCTTTACGCACCTGATAGGGAATTTCGGTGACGACGATCTGATAGCCGCCCCGGCCGGTCTCCTCGCGGTGCCACTTGGCGCGCAGCCGGAAGCTGCCGCGGCCGGTGCGATAGGACTCGATCATGGTCTCCTTGGGCTCGACCAGCACGCCGCCAGTCGGGAAATCCGGGCCCTGGATGAAGTCGAGCAGCTTCTCGACGGTCGCGCCGCGATGCTTGATCAGATAGAGCAGCGCCTGGCAGATCTCATCGACGTTGTGCGGCGGGATATTCGTCGCCATGCCGACCGCAATGCCGGAGGCGCCATTGGCGAGCAGGTTTGGGAACGCCGCCGGCAGCACGGCGGGCTCCTGCTCCTTCTCGTCGTAGTTGGCGCGGAAATCGACCGCGTTCTCGTCGATGCCTTCGAGCAGGGCCTGGGCCACGGTCGTCAGGCGCGCTTCGGTATAGCGATAGGCGGCCGGGTTATCACCGTCGATGTTGCCGAAGTTGCCTTGGCCGTCGACCAGCGGATAGCGCGACGAGAAATCCTGCGCCAAGCGCACCATCGCGTCGTAGATGGCGCCGTCGCCATGCGGGTGCAGCTTACCCATCGTGTCGCCAACGACGCGCGCCGACTTCATGTAGGCTGCCGTCGGGTCGAGACCAAGCTCGCGCATGGCGTAGACGATGCGCCGATGCACGGGTTTCAGTCCGTCGCGCACGTCAGGCAGCGCGCGATCCATGATGGTCTTCAGCGCATATGCCAGATAGCGCTCCTCGAGCGCCACCTTGAGGGGGACGGGCTCGATGGGGCCAGGGCCAGGTAGAATCGGTTTGTCACTCATGGCCGCTCGTTAGCGCCTCCGGCCGAAGGGCTCAAGCCGACCCGCACGGTTGTACCAGCGCTGCAGCGTCACACCGGTCCACTTGATCGTGGAATGACTTGCACGGCTTCATGCGGAGAGACACCATTGTCGGCGTGATCCAGCGAGGAAGGAGCAGCGCATGCGGTTCGGATGGCTGACGTTGGCGCACTCGCCATCGCCCGAGCAAGATCAGGCCGGCATTCTGGAGCAGCTCGAGCAAGCGACGCTGGCCGAGACGCTGGGCTTCGACGGCGTGTGGCTCACCGAGCACAATTTCACCGGCGAGAGCGTCTATTCCGACCCGATCCCGTTCGCGGCCGCTCTCGCCATGAAGACGAGCCGAATCAGGATCGGCTTCGCCGTCATCCAGATGACGCTACGCCATCCCGTGCGCCTCGCTACGCAGCTGTCCGTGCTGGACAATCTCAGCAACGGACGCCTCGACGTCGGCGTCGGCCGCGGCACGATTTTCAACGAGTACGAGTTCATGGGCTACGGGCTCCGCAGCGACGACGCCCGCGAGCGCATGACCGAGGCGCTCGACGTGATGACGCGCTGCTGGACGGCGACGCCGCTCGACCACAAGGGCAAGTATTTCACGGCGCGGCTGCCCGAGCTGCGCCCGGTGCCCGTGCAAAAGCCGCATCCTCCGCTCTGGCACAGCGCCGCCTCGCCGGGCTCGTTCAAGGCCTGCGGGGAGAAGGGCGTGCCGCTGATGACGCTGCGGCTCCCGGTCGGGCAGATCGCCAATCGGCTGGGGCAGTACGCGGACGGCCTCGCCAGCAGCGGTCTCGACGACGCGGCGCAAAAGAAGCTCCTCCAGCAAGCGGCGATCTGGCGGTGGGTCTATGTCGGCGAGAGCCGTGCCGAGGCCGAGGATAGCCTGAGCGCCGCCCTCCTCGAGACCCGCCGGCACATGGTGCACGCCCGCGAGGAGCTGAACCCGCCGGACTTCCGCGTCGACCCCAACCTGCTCAATCCGTGGTCCGACCCGCACTACTCGGAGGAGGAGGGCTTGAAGTTCGCGCTCGGCTCGGGCGCGCTGATCGGGACGGCGCGGGATATCGAGGACCAGATCGCGGCCATGCGCGACGCAGGCGCCGGCCATGTGCTCTGCCAGATGAGCTTCGGCTATCTCGGCCACGACCGTATCAAAGCATCGATGCGCCGCTTCGGCGAGGAGGTGATGCCGCGCTTTCGGTGAGCCAGTGCGCGACCTTTGCGCTGCCGCAACCCGGACACATTTGCCTGCGACTGGCCCTATTAGGGCCATCGTCGACGGCGCTGGCGCATGGGTTTTGGGGGACTTCCGAGTGACAGACCTGCGGACGTTCGAGAGAACGTGCCCGAGCTGCAACGCATCCGAGAACGTCAGGCTTGCACAGTACGGGACATCGGACTGGCCCGTCGTCCGCTGCTCGCGATGCGACATGGTCTATCTGGCGCGGTCGCTGGACAACAGCGCGCTGACGACCGATCACGCCTGGGAAAAGACCCACGCGAAGGAAAATCTGCGCCGTCGCAAGCACCTCATTTATCGCATCGATCAGGCGACGCGATTTCGGCTGCGTTTTGGCAACAACGCCGACAAGTCATGGGTGCGGCAGGCGATCGACACGCCGGGCAACGTCCTCGACATCGGTTGCGGCTCGAGCTGCCGGGTGGCGCCGGGAATCGTACCGTTCGGCATCGAGGTTTCGGAAGGCCTCGCCAAGATGGCCGAGCCGAAGTACCGCGCCGCGGGAGGACGCATCGTCGTGGCGCCGGCCGAACAAGGGCTGGCCCAATTCGAGGACGACTTTTTCACGGCTGCGGTGCTGCGCTCCTATCTCGAGCATGAGCTGAAGCCGCGCGAAGTGCTGGCGCAATTGCGCCGCAAGCTCAAGGCGGGTGGGATCGCGTTGGTCAAAGTCCCGGATTTCAATGCGGTCGGCCGCCTCGTCATGGGCGCCAAGTGGTGCGGCTTTCGCTACCCCGACCACCTCAACTATTTCACTGAGGCGACGTTGACGAAACTCGCTGCCGAGAACGGCTTTCGCCTCGAGCGCCAGAACCTCCTGCCCCGCCTCAACGACAATCTCTATGCGCGGCTTGTGCGGATCTAGCGCTCCGGGCTGAGGCTTATCGCGGCGAGCCCGGGCGGTCAGATCGCGACAGCGCCGCCATCGACGACGAGCTCGGTTCCGGTGACGTAGGACGCGTCGTCCGAGGCCAGGAACAGGATGGCGTTCGCCACCTCGTCCGCCTCGCCGGGGCGGCGCATGGGGATCACGTTCATGCGCTTGGCACGGACTTCCGGATCTGCGGTGCGCCCGGACGTGAGCATCGGCGGCATGACGCCTGGATGCACAGAGTTGGCGCGGATGTTGTCCTTGGCGTGCTGGACGGCGGTGGATTTGGTCATCAGGCGCACGGCGCCCTTCGAGGCGTTGTAGGCCATGTGGATGCCGTCGCTGCCGATGATGCCGGCGATCGACGAGAGGTTGACGATCGAGCCGCCGCCGCTCGCCGTCATGGCTGGCACGGCGTACTTGGTGCCGAAGAACACGCCGGTCGCATTGACTGTCATGATCCGGTGCCAGGCTTCCGTGCTGTAGAGATCCTGCTCGGCGCTGCCGGAAATGCCGGCGTTGTTGACGAGGATGTCGAGGCGCCCGAAGTGCTGGCGAGCGGCGGCAACGACGGCTGCCCAACTCGCCTCGTCAGTGACGTCGAGCCGCTCGAAGCGGGCGGCGGGGCCGATGGAGGCGGCGAGCGCGCGGCCCTGCTCCTCCAGGAGGTCGGCGATGACGACCTTGGCGCCTTCGCGGGCGAAGAGGCGAGCGGTAGCGGCGCCCATCCCTGAGGCCGCGCCGGAGATGATGGCAACCTTGCCGGTCAATCGCATGTGTTTCACTCCCATTCGAGCCCATTAAGGGCATCTCGTTGCACTCAGGCTAGACGTGGGTGGATCGAATGGGCAAGGCTTATGGATGGGCTTGGCCCCAGGCGCGCTTCGGCGTGACGTCGGGTCGATTGGTAATGAGGAGAATGTCCCACATGGCTCGACCGAGAGCGCTCGACGGCATCCGCGTTGTGGACTTCAGCTGGGTGCGCGCGGGACCGTGGGCGACGCGGTGGCTCGGCGCACTCGGGGCGGAGATCATCAAGATCGAGTGGCCCGAAAGCGAGCGCGGCCGGCTGCCGAGCTCGACGACGCCGAAGGGCATGGAGGTCAACCTCAATACGTCGGGCAACTTCAACGACACCAACGTCAACAAGAAGAGCCTGACGCTCAACGTCCGCAGCGCCAAGGGCCTCGCCATCGTCAAGAAGCTGATTGCGGTCTCCGACATCGTGATCGAGAACTTCTCCTCACGCGTCCTGCAGAAGTGGGGCCTTGGCTACGAGGAGTTGGTGAAGATCAAGCCCGACATCGTCTATGTCTCGATGTCGGGCTACGGGCACACGGGGCGCAACCACCACTATACGACGTTCGGGCCGGTGGCGCAGGCCGCCTCGGGGCTGACGTTCCTTTCGGGGCTTCCCGAGAAGCCGCCGGCCGGATGGGGCTGGTCGTACATGGACGATACCGGCGGCATGTATGGCGCGATGTGTGCGCTGACCGGTCTTTATCACCGCAACATGACGGGGAAGGGCCAGCACATCGATCAGTCGCAGATGGTGTCGGCGGTGCCGCTCAACGGGCCGGCGCTGCTAGACTTCACCGTGAATGGGCGGGGCTCGAAGCGAGCTGGTTTTCCGCCGGGCAACCGAGCACATTGGCCCGGCACTCCGATCGTCAACAATTATCGCGGAGCCACGGTGGCGCCGCACAACGCCTATCGCACCGCGCCGGGCGGCTATAACGACTGGTGCGTGATCGTGTGCCAGAACGATGCCGAGTGGCAGAAGCTGGTCGAGGTTATGGGGGCGGCCGCTTGGGCGGCGGACGAGAAATACGCGACGGTGGCGGGGCGTCTTGCACATCAGGAGGAGTTGGACGGGCGGATCGAAGCGTGGAGCGCGACGCTCGGCAAGTACGAGCTGACCGAGCGCTGCCAGGCGGCCGGCGTTCGCGCGCTTCCCGTCCAGAGCGCCGAGGACCGGGTGGAGCACGATCCGCAGCTTGCGCAGCGGGAGATGTACCTGGAGCTCGACCATGCGGCACTGGGCCGACACAAGGCGCAGAACGCGCCGTTCAAGCTGTCTGAGACGCCGGTTTTCAATCATGCCTCGAGCCCGCTGATCGGCGAGCACACTCGCGAAATCGTCGAGGGGCTGCTCGGCTATAGCCACGACGAGATTCGCGCGGGCTTCGAGGACGGCACGTTCTGGCCGACCAAGCGGCCGCGGTTCGCCTACATGGAGGACATGCTGCGATGAGCGACGCGCAACACGTCCCCGGCCCGCTGGCGGGGCTCAGGGTGCTGGAGCTTGCCGACGAGAAGGGCCAGTTCTGCGGCAAGCTGCTGGGCGATCTCGGCGCCGATGTGGTCAAGGTCGAGCCACCGGGTGGCGAGGCGGCGCGACGGGTCGGGCCCTATCTCGACGACATTCCGCATCCCGATCGGAGCCTTTCGTTCTGGTACTATAACACCTCGAAGCGCGGCATCACCCTCGACCTCGAGACGGCTGAAGGGCGCGGGCTTTTCAAGCGTCTTGCGGACGAGGCCGACATTGTTCTCGAGACGCGGCAGCCGGGCTATCTCGGGTCGCTCTGATCGTGTGTTCGCTGACGCCCTTTGGGCAGACCGGACCGTGGCGGGACTACCTGTCGAGCGATCTCGGGCACATGGCGGCGGGCGGTGAGATGGCGTCGTGCGGCTACAACGAGGCGGACATGCCGGGCGCACCGCCGATCTCGCCGGGCGGGGGAAACGCGTGGCACATGGGCGGGCATTTCGCGTACATGGGCATCATGGCGGCGCTGGTGAGCCGGACGATGACGGGGCTGGGGCAGTATGTGGATTGTTCGATCCACGAGGCGTGTGCGCTGACGACGGAGTCGGCGATCGCCAACTACGTCTATCGCGGCGAGACGCTCATTCGCCAGACCGGGCGGCATCACGCACCCGCCGAGGGGCCGCGCACGCAGTTTCTCGCCAAGGACGGCGTCTACGTTTGTGCGCTTGTGGCGGGTCGGCTCAACCCGAAGTATGTGCTGGAGCTTGCCGACCTGTTCGACGCATTCGGCTTTCCCCACGATCTGCGCGATCCGAAGTATCAGGATCCGAAGGTGATCGCGGAGGCGACGCCGCACATCATCGATGGGATCGTGGCGGGCTTCATCGCAAGCCTACCGGCGGAGGACGTCTATCACGCAGCGCAGGATCGCGGGTTCACATGGGCGGCGGTGCGCGCGCCGGAGGATCTGCTGGCGGATGCGCATCTGCAAGACCGCGGCTTCTGGAAGACGGTCGAGCATCCAGAGCTCGGGCGCAGCTTTGTGTATCCGGGGGAGGCAGCGATCTTCAACGGCTCGCCCTGGCGCATCTCGAGGCGCGCGCCGTTGCTGGGCGAGCACAACGCAGAGATCCTCGGCGGTGAGCTGGGCCTCTCGCGCGGGGCGCTTCTGGTGTTGGCAGAGAGTGGTGTGATCTAGGGCCGGCGCTGCCCGGAGGCCGCATGGAGACAGCCACGGCCGGCACGGCCGCGAGCGCCGCGACATCGAGGTCGGGACGGCCGCTGATCGATGTGTGTCGGCTGCCTCGGCTGGCCCCTTACGGGCCGAAGCTGGATCGCGCCAGCACACCCCAGCGACCACGGACGAGCATCAGGATGTAAAGCGAATCGTATTCACCAATCTGGCTGCCGTCCCGGCGCAGACGGGCGTACCGAACGACAATATGGGCCTTCTTGTCGTCGCCCTGCACGATCGCCTTGCTGATCCAGACGCTGCGGTGCCAATCGTCCTCACGCTGCAGCCGCTCGAAAAGATCGAGCGGGTTCGAGCCCGGCTCCGGGTAGGTCACGACGACTCCGGCT
>LNDR01000162.1 GCA_001464755.1 Rhizobiales bacterium Ga0077524 | reverse complement strand
CTAGTAGGCTCGCCCTGATTAGTCCCCCTATTGGCTGGAATCTCTCTTGCGGGTCACAAAGCTGCATGATGGTCGGCGTTGCCACTTACGCTTTCGAGACCGGAAGCTGCCGATCAGGAACGAAATGCGAGCGCCGTCGCGAGGCAGAGAAAGCCGCCGTCATCGCCCGCTCTTCATTCGCCCGTCGACAATGAGGCGCGGCACCGAGACCACGCGCGTGCCGGCCTTGAAGCGCCCAGTGTAGCCAGGGCAGATCTTCAGGATCTCGCAGCAGAACTCGTGGCCGAAACCGACGTCGCGTGCCGGTTACATAGGCTGCCGCCATGGCACGTAACGCGAGATTTCCTCCATGCGCGGCGCGTCATATGGCTCGGAACAACGACTAGATCGCCACTGCGCCACCATCGACGAGGAGTTCAGTGCCGGTAATGTAGGACGCCTCGTCGGAAGCGAGGAACAGGATGGCATTCGCCACCTCGTCGACCTCGCCTGCCCGGCGCATGGGGATCGCTTTTATGCGCTCCGCCCGGACGACCGGATCAGCCGATCGGCCCGCCGTTCGCATCGCCGGCATCGTGCCAGGGTGCACAGAGTTGCAGCGGATGCCGTCCTTGGCATGCTGCACGGCGGTAGTCTTGGTCATCAGTCGCACCGCCCCTTTCGAGGCGTGATAGGCCATGTGCGATCCCTCGCTGCCGACAAAGCCATGGATCGACGACATATTGACAATGGCGCCGCCGCCGCCGGCAATCATGGCTTTCACCGCGTGCTTTGTCCCGAAGAAGACGCCAGTGGCGTTGACGGCCATGATGCGATGCCAGCCCTCGGTCGAGTAAAGGTCGGCCACAGAGCTACCCGAGATACCAGCGTTGTTGACGAGGATGTCGAGTCGGCCGAAGTGGCGGAGCGTCGCGGCGACAACGGCCTCCCAGCTTGTCTCGTCAGTGACGTCGAGCCGCTCGAAGCGGGCCGCCGCGCCGATCACATCGACAACCTTGCCGCCCTCGGCCTCGAGCAGGTCGGCGACCACGACCTTGGCGCCCTCGCGTGCGAAGATGCGCGCCGCCGCCGCGCCCATTCCCGATGCTGCACCCGAGATGATGGCAACTTTGCCGGCCAATCGCATGATAGCCTCTTCGGTTTCCCGCCTTCTCCAGATCACAATGCCGATCCGGGGGCTTTCTTGCCCGTGACTTGATGCAGTTAGTATGCTGGGCTCCCAACCGGCCAAGCAAGGAGAGCGTATGTGGGCAAGATTGGCGTCGCATTTTTCGGCGGCCCGAGCCCTGGGCTACGATTCCGCATGGGTTTCGGAAGGCCCTGGTAGTGATCAGTTAGCGATTTCGGCCGTCTGTGCCATGCGCACCAGCCGCATTCGGCTTGGCACGTGTTCGTTGCGCTCTATGCTGGCTTCTTCCCGCGCTGCAATCAGCTGATGGTCAGGCATGGCTTTGCAATGGAGGCTGCCGAAATCGCCGCTGCCTGGACGGGCGGCGCCGCCAGGGTGCGGAGCGTGCCGTCGGCGATGCCATGATCGAGGCTACCAGTGTCGTGGGCACCGTCGAGAAATGCCGGGCCAAAATCGAGGCCTACCGGCAGTCGGGCATCGATACGCCGATCCTCAGCCCCTTTTCTCGTGGACCTGAAGCCAGGTCCCGATTTGAAGTGCTGATCCGTGCCTGCGCGCCGGCGGCGCACTGATTTCGTTCGCGGTCAGCAATGGAGAAATACCAATGAAAGAACTTTCTGGCAGGGTCGCCGTCGTCACCGGCGGCGGATCAGGCATGGGGCGAGAACTTGTGCGCCAGCTGCTCGCCGAGGGATGCACCGTCGCCATGTGCGATGTCTCGGCCCGTGGGCTTGCGGAGACAGAGCGGCTGTGTGCTGCGGCGACCATGCCGCAAGGTGTGCGCCTGACATCGCATGTGGCGGACGTGTCGAACGAGGCTGACGTGCTGCGGTTTCGCGACGAGGTCCGGGCGCAGCATGCGACAGACAGGATCCATCTCCTATTCAACAATGCTGGCATCAGTGGTGGCGGCAGCCTCGTTGTCGACAGCCGCGAGCAGTGGGAGCGGACTTTCAACATCTGCTGGGGCGGCGTCTACTTTACCACCCGCGCCTTTATGCCGTTGCTGCAGGCCGCCGACGCGGCGCACATCATCAATACCAGCAGCATCAACGGCTTCTGGGCCACTGTCGGCCCCGACGTCCCTCACACTTCCTATTCGGCCGCCAAGTTTGCCGTCAAAGGCTTCACTGAGGCCCTGATCGCGGATTTTCGAGTCAACGCGCCGCATATCAAAGTATCGGTGGTGATGCCCGGGCACATCGGCACGGGCATTCGCGTCAACTCCCTGAAGGTCCAAGCGAACACTGATGCCGATGAGCTCGATGCGACGCAACTCGCCATGGCGCGCTCTAGGCTGCGATCGATGGGCCTTGACGTGTCCGACATATCAGACACCGAGATCGCGGCCATGCTCGCCGATCGGGCGAAGCGCTTCGTGGCTGAAGCACCGACCAGTGCGGCCGAAGCGGCAACCATCATCATCGCAGGTGTGAAGGCCGACAAGCTGCGAATTCTGGTGGGTCGGGATGCCCACCTTATCGACAGCATGGTTCGCGAGAATCCCGATCAGGCCTACGATACGGAGTTCTACGCCCGCTTCGCTGCCGAAGCTGGCTGGTATCCCGGACGCTGAGACGGATTGGAGTAACGTCATGGACAGGGAAATAAGCGCGCTCTCAGCTCTCCAGGCGCCATGGCGCATCGGCATCGATGTCGGCGGGACATTCACCGATCTCGTCTTGACCGATAGTGCTGCCGTGAGCCGGGTAATCAAGGTCCCATCGATGCCGGCAGACCCGAGCCGTGGTGTCATCGCCGCCCTTGAGCGTCTGGCCGGCACACTCGGCTGTAGCGTGAGCGATATTCTTCGCGACTGCGCGCTGTTCGTCCATGGCTCGACGGTCGCCACGAACCGGATGCTGGAGGGCAAGGGCGCGAAGGTCGGCCTGCTCACGACGCGAGGATTCCGCGACGCGCTGGAGATCCGACGTGGCCTCAGGGAGGACCAGTGGAACCATCGTGCACCGTTCGCTCCGGTACTGGTGCCGCGCTATCTCCGTCACGGCGTCGGCGGCCGGATCGACCGCGACGGTACCGAGCACGAGTGCCTCGTGCCCGAGGACATCGACGCCGCGCTGGACGTTTTCGAGGACGAAGGCGTGGAGGCGGTCGCCGTTGCCTTCTTCAACAGCTTTCTGAGCGACGCCCACGAGCGTGCGGCGGCAACTCGCGTGCAAGAGCGCTGGAAGGGGGCGTGGATCACGACCTCGGCCGCGCTGTCGCCGATGATGGGCGAGTACGAGCGCACGTCGACGGCCGTGGTCAATGCCACGCTAGCGCCTGGGATCGTCACCTATCTGCGCAACCTGGATCTCGAGCTGCGCGACCTCGGTCTATCGAGGCCGATCCTTCTCGTGCAATCGAATGGCGGCGCCATCTCGGTGGATCAGGTTGCGCCTCGCCCGGTCAATCTTCTGCTCAGCGGTCCGGCGGCGGCGGTCGGGGCCCTCAACTACTACCGCAACGCGATCGATGGCTCCGGTGTCGAATCGGGCGATGCCGGCAATCTCATCTCCATGGAGATCGGTGGTACGTCGTGCGACGTGATGCTGATGGCGTCGGGCGAGGTCGCCATGAAGGACGATCTGATGATCGCCGGCTATCACGTGTCCATCCCGTCGATCGACATCCATACCATCGGCGCCGGCGGCGGAACGATCGCAGGCGTCGATTCAGCGGGCATGCTGTTTGTCGGCCCGCAAGGGGCTGGCGCCAAACCGGGCCCTGCCTGCTACGGCCTTGGGGGCACCGAGCCGACGGTGACGGACGCGCAGCTCGTGCTCGGGCGACTGCGCGCCGGCGCCTACGCCGAGAGCGGGCTGACGCTCGATCTCGAGGCCGCGCGCGAAGCTATCGGGACGCGTGTGGCCAAGCCGCTGGGTTTGTCGATCGAGGATGCGGCCGCCGGCATCATCGCGGTGCTGGAGCAGAATCTCCTGCAGGCCGTCGAATTCATCTCGATCGAGCGCGGGCACGCGCCGCGGCGGTTCACGCTTGTCGCGGCCGGTGGTGCAGGGCCGATGCATGGCGCCAACGTTGCTCGTGGCCTCGGCTGCCGGCGGGTCTACGTGCCGCGCGATGCTGGCGCCTTGTGCGCGATCGGCATGATGCATGCCGACGTGCGCCAGGATTTCCAGACCCATCTCACGGGCGCGCTCGACGCGCTCGAGGCAGGCCGCATCAATGCCCAGCTGTCGAAGCTGGCCGGGCAGGCGCTAGTCGCGATGACGGTCGAAGGCTTTGCCCGGGAGCAGGTGATCCTGGAACGCGCGATCGACCTACACTACAGCGGCCAGCTCTGGTCGGTGCGCGTGCCGCTCGCCGACGGCCACTTCGACAAGGCGAAAGCGCGACGCGGATTCGAGGCCGAATATGAGAGGCTCTATGGCCACGTGCAGCCCGATGGCGCGATCATCGCAGCGTCATTGCGTGTCGCAGCTCGGGTGGCGACGGGAACGCCCAGATCGCGCCCTGCCGAGAGCGCCGGGCACGGCGATGCAGTTGCGTCCGCCGTCACGCGCTCGGTCTGGCACGGGAGGCACGGCTGGCTTGACACGACCGTCTACGAGGGACTTCTGTTGGGGCCGGGGCGTGCCGTCTCAGGTCCGGCCGTGATCGAGGAACGTACGACAACCGTTCTTCTCGGACCGTCGGACCGGTTGACGGTCGACGCCTACGGCAACTTCCTGATGGAAGTTGCCCTGGAGGAGGTGGCGAAGGGCGATGCGTCGGTACACGCGGTGCAGTCCGGCCTTGCCCGCGATCCCGTCATCCTCGCCCTCATGCAGAACCGGCTCGACCAGATCAGCAAGCATATGGGCTGGGTGATGACGCGCACGGCGCGCAGCCCGATCTTCAGCCAGAGCCACGACTTCTCCTGCTTCATCACCGACCCGCAGGGCACATTGATCGCTAACGCGGACGGCATTCCCATCCATACGGGCGGCGGCGGATTCGCAGTCAGAGCGATATTGAGGGACTTCGGCGGCCGCATCATGCCGGACGACGTCTTCATTCTCTCCGATCCCTATGCCGCCGGCGGCAATCATCTTCCCGACTGGGTCATCGCGCGGCCGATCTTTGTGCAGCCCGGTAACCGGCTCGCTGGATTCTGCTGCAACCGGGCGCATCAGTCAGATATCGGCGGCGGGCTCGCCGGCACCTATAATCCGGAAGCGACGGAGATCTGGCATGAAGGCATTCGCCTGCCCGTCGTGAAGCTTGTCGATCGGGGGGAAGTGCGCGACGACGTCTGGAAGCTGCTCCTGCTGAACTCGCGCACGGCCGATCTTCTCGACGGCGACCTCAGAGCCATGCTCGGTTCGACCGAGGTTGGCGCGCAGCGTATCGCCGCACTCGTCTACGAGCTAGGGCTTGAGTCGTATTTTGATCATCTGGCCGGTGTGCTCGACCATGCCGAGGCGCGCATGCGCGACGCGATACGCGCCTTGCCGGACGGCGTCTATCTTGGCGAGGATCACTCCGACAACGATTGCTTCGAGAAGATGGACATCGCCATCCGCGTTGCCTTGAAGGTCGAGGGCGACAGACTGACGCTCGATTTCTCGACGAGCGATCCGCAGATCAAGGGCTTCAAGAACTCCTCCGTCGCCAACACCTACTCGGCCGCCTATATGGCGCTGTCCTCGTTCTTCGACACCTCCATCCCCCGCAACGAGGGCACTTATCGCTGCGTCCGGATCATCGCGCCGGAAGGCACCATCGTGAATGCGCGGCAGCCGGCACCGATGACGATGAACACGGTGTTCGTCGCGCACGAGATCATCCATGCGGTCTGGCGGGCGCTGGCGAAGGCGTGCCCGGAGCGAGCTTGCGCCGGCTGGGCGAAAACGACGCACAACCACATCGCCGGGCGCCTGGAGGACGGCGGCAGCTGGGTGATGTACCAATGGCATGCGATGGGGACTCCTGGCGCAACGGCGGAGCGGGACGGTTTCCCGCAGATGGGGCACCTGAATTCACTCGGCGGTCTCGATCTCCCCAATCTGGAGTTTCATGAGCAGCTCTTCCCGGTGCGCTATCGGCGCTGGGAATTCCGCACCGACGCCGCCGGACCGGGGTTGCATCGCGGCGGCTCCGGTGTGCGCTACGAGGCGGACATTCTCGCACCCTGTGCCTGGTCGTTCAGAGCCGAAGGGCTGGAGACGCCTTCGGGCTATGGCGTCGAAGGCGGCGGCACGGGATTGGCCGGCGAGCAGCGGATAGAGCCGGTGGGCGCGCCGTACTTCGTGCCACCGAAGTACGGCGTTCGCCGCCTCGGGCCGGCTCGCATCATCGCCGACACGCCCGGGGGTGGCGGTTGGGGCGATCCCTTCGCCCGCCCGCCGCATCTGGTGCTGCGCGACGTGCGCGACGGTGTCTTGACCATTGCAGCGGCTAAGCGTGACTACGGCGTTGCCCTCAAGCCAGATGGAAGGACTATCGACAATCTGACAACTCTGGCTCTGCGGAAGGCAGGGCGTGTCGGGACTTCCCGTTGACACCAAGGTTGGAGCGTTTGGATGGCGGCTAGCAACTTGGGAGAGATGCCAAACCAAGCTGCGCGCTGACATTACATTTGCAGGACACATGTTGAAACGGGCCCATGCAGACGGTGGCTGCCAGGCTCTCGCCCCGGGACCGTCTGCTCAGGTTGGCATGCGGGAACGGTGACAGACGCCCTTCAGCTGCGGACATGATGGTTGCACAGCCGGGATCATAGATGCCGGTTTGCAGTTTGTCGGCTTCTGGGATACCTCCCCAGCCATTGGCCGAGGCAGGACTCGGATGCCGGTGTATGATTTGCTGGTAAGGCGATGCGTTCGATCCGCCGCGCTGAGACCGACCTCCGTGAGGCCCGACATGACCGCACCATCCGACCGCCCGAATGAGACGATCTATCGGCGCCTCGGGCTGCGCACCATCGTCAACGCCTCAGGGCCATCAACGCGCCTCAGCGGCGGCATCATGCATCCCGAGGTGGCGCAAGCCATGGTGGAGGCCTCGCAGTGGTGCGTCGATCTCAGCGAACTGCAGGGCCGCGCCTGCGAGCTGATTGCGGAGGCGACTGGCGCCGAAGCCGGATATGTGACGGCCGGCGCCGCGGCTGCCCTGATGTTGGCCACTGGTGCATGCCTCGCCGGGCTCGATCCGGCACGGATGAACCGGCTCCCAGATACAGCCGGCATGCCTAACGAAGTGATCGTCGCGCGCAGCCAACGCAACATGTACGACCACGCAGTGGCGCAGGCTGGCGCGCGACTGATTGAAGTAGGGATACCCGACCGCTTTTCCGGAGCCGGCGTGCGTGATGCGCAGATCTGGGAGTACGAGGCTGCCATGGGCGAGCGTACGGCGGCCATCCTATTCGTAGCCCAGGGGCACGCAGAGCCGCCGCTGCAGCGGATCGTCGAGCTGGCGCGTCGGCGTCGCGTACCAGTGATCGTCGATGCCGCTGCTCAGCTGCCGCCCGTCGCCAACCTGAAGCGCTTCATTGCCGAGGGCGCCGACCTAGTGGCTTTCTCGGGAGGCAAGGCACTGGGCGGTCCCCAAGCCTCCGGAATCCTCGCCGGGCGGCGCGATCTTATCCAGTCGGCCGCACTACAGCAACTCGACCACGATACCTTTTTCGATCAGTGGAG
>LNDR01000161.1 GCA_001464755.1 Rhizobiales bacterium Ga0077524 | reverse complement strand
CGAAGACGGTACGCTGCTCGAGCCTCTGTGCCTCGAGCAATTTGCCGGACGCGTAGAGCTCCTCGAGCCGTTGCTTCAGCTCCGACTTGATCGACTTGATGGCCTGCTGCAGCGTCGGCTTTGGCGTCACGTAGTGCGAGTTGGCGTAGATCTTCACGAGCTTCAGGTCGTCGGACTTTTGTCCCGTCAGCGGATCGAACTCGGTGATGGACTCGATCTCGTCGCCGAACAGCGAGAACCGCCACGCCCGATCCTCCAAATGCGCCGGAAACAACTCGATCGTGTCGCCACGCGCGCGGAATGTGCCGCGATGGAAGTTGCCGTCGTTGCGCCGGTAGTGCAGCGCCACGAGATCGGCGAGAAGCTGGTCGCGGCTGATGCGCTCGCCGACCTGCAGCGGGAACGTCATCGCCGTGTAGGTCTCGACCGATCCGATGCCGTAGATGCACGACACCGACGCCACGATGATGACGTCGTCGCGCTCGAGGAGGGACCGGGTCGCGGCGTGTCGCATGCGGTCGATCTGCTCGTTGATCGACGCTTCCTTCTCGATGTAGGTGTCCGTCCGCGGGACATACGCCTCCGGCTGGTAGTAGTCGTAATAGGAGACGAAGTACTCGACGGCATTGTTCGGAAAGAACGACCTGAACTCGCCATAGAGCTGCGCTGCGAGCGTTTTGTTGGGCGCGAGGATCAGCGCCGGCCGCTGCGTTGCGGCAATGATGTGCGCCATGGTGAACGTCTTGCCCGAGCCCGTGACGCCGAGCAGCACCTGGTTACGTTCGTGCTGAGCGACACCCGCGACCAATTCCTTGATCGCCTGGGGCTGGTCGCCCTTGGGCTCGAAATCAGAAACGATCTCGAACCTGACGCCGCCCTCGGACTTCTCCGGGCGAGGCGGCCGGTGGGGCGTGAACTCGGGAAGCGCGCCGGAGACGAGCGGATGCGTCGCCATCATCGGTTGCCGGGCGATCAGCTCCTTCGCCCGATCCGACCTTTCCTCGGGCCGTGCCAGCAGCGCGTTCAGCCCAGCCGACGGCGAAAAATCCTCAGGCCGCGGCTTCACCTGGCGCAGCGCCGGTAGCTGGGTCCTGGTGGCGGGCGCCGTTTCCGTCAGGCCGCCCAACGCCATCAGCCGCTCGACGACGCTGGGTCGCTCGGTTAGCGGTCCGGTCGGCTCGAAGGTCGATTGCGGGGCCTCGCCAAAGCCTGTCGTTTGGCCTTGGTCGCTGGTTGAGGCAAGAGCATCCGCCCGAGTCAGAGACGACCGACGTGCACGACCGATCGCCGGCGCTGGCGTGCCGGCCTCCGTCTCGACAGGGGGCGCCGTCGGTTTGCCGCTGCGCCCCCGCGAGGGGCGAGCCTTCGGCGTCGTATCCTTGGGTGTGCGAGCCATGAGCGGAATATGGCGCAGGAGCAGCCCGCGTGAAAGTGGCCCGTGCGCATCACCTTCAACCAGGCTGCGATTGCCTTGGAAGAGTGGTGGCGACAGGCGGGCGACCCTCTCGCGTGCCGCCAGGAACTAGACCCGTCACAACTCTTGCTCTCATTTCCAACGTAGCAATACGGAGAAGTTCACACTATCTTACTGACGATTCGTGCCCGGAGTTCCAGGCTCGAAGCGGCAACCACGGACAAAGCTCCATGCAGCGACTCGTCTCCAAGATTTCCATCGGCGCAGCAGCACTTCTGCTCTCGGCCGGCTTGGCTCTCGCCCAGACCGCGCCCCAGGCGCCTCCCGCAGCGGCTCCCAAGGCCACGGCTCCCGTAGCGGCGCCTGCGGCAACTGCCCCGAAAGGCGTGCCCAAGAAGGCGACTACGCCAGAGGGCATCGAGTGCTCCAAGCAGGCGGACGAGAAGAAGCTCACCGGAAAAGAGCGCAAGACGTTCCGTGGCAAGTGCGTCCGCGATCTCAAGAAGGCCGCTGCCGCTAAGGCTGCGCCGGCCGCGAAGAAGAACTGAGACCAGCCTTTTCTGGCCCAACATGACACGACTGAGAGGCCTCGCCGCAAGGCGGGGCCTCTTGTTTTGTTGCTATTGATGACCGCGCGGGGGCAGCGACCGCGCCACTGCTGCGAGTGCCGATGCAGGGGCCGCCGGCCCGAGGCTGATGGTGCAGGCCGTGTCGGTCGGGACCCAGGACGTGTTGTTCAGCAGCAGATCGCACCGGGCGAGCACGACACCGACATGTGTCGACATGCACACGGTCTCGCCGAGGCGATAACTTTGACCAGAGAACCGGCACCGACACGGAATCGGTTGCCCGTCGCCGTCGATCGCTCCATGAAACGGCGACGTCGGCCAAGCCCCCTGCTCGGCCGACGGCCATGGTATGGCGCGCGGCTGCTGCGCCCACGCGCAGCCCAATCCAACGACGGTGCAAATCGCCGCCGCGAGAAGCGAAACTCGGAGATGAAGCCGCGTCTCCATGCGCCAAGTCTAGCGGCGCAGTGGCGGCCGCGCCATACGCTTTACGGCTGGCGCGATAGCCACCGGCAGGGGCATCAAGAGCTGGCCCAGCTATCAGCCTGTCGTCTTGCCGTCGAGGCTATCGAGTACACCCTTGGCAACTCGAACCGCTTCGAGCGTCGCCGGAAACCCAGCGTAGCAGCCTGTGTGGATCAAGGCCTCGCGGATCTCCTCCGGCGTGCAGCCGTTATTGACCGCCCCGCGAACGTGGACCGCAAGCTCATGACTGCGCCCGAGCGCCGCCAGAATACCCATCGTGATCAGGCTCCGCTCCTTGCGCGTCAGCCCTGGCCGCGTCCAGAACGCCCCCCAGCCGATCTCGGTGACCATGTCCTGCACAGGGCGGGTGAAATCGTCAGCAGCCGCCATCGAGCGCGCCACATGCGCCTCGCCAAGTACCTGTTTCCTGAGCTCCAAACCCTTGTCGTACTCTATCTTGGACATCGGTCTCGCGGCCTCCCTGGCAATGCACTCGTGCACGACGCGAGGAAAGCAAAGATCGGGCGTGCCCGCCAACCATTTGTCCGCATCGCAGAGACGTGACCGGCGCACTTGTCGCGTGCGACGTTACGTTCGCCTTCGTGGCGCACACCTTCCACCCCGAGGCGACGATCGTCAGGAACTGACGCAAGGCACTGTCGCACGAATGCGGAGTCTGCTAGTCAGCAGCCCATGGCAAAGCCGAGAAAAACCGCCCACGGGCCGGCGAGCAAAGCGGGCAAGGCGCCGATCACAGCCGGCGGAATGCCGAACCGTGAAGAGATCCTGAAGTTCCTGGAGGGCGCCCAGGGCAAAGTCGGCAAGCGCGAGATCGCCAAGGCCTTTGGCATCAAGGGCGGCGACAAGATTGCGCTCAAGGCGCTGCTCGCCGAGATGGCGGACGACGGCCAGCTGATCGGCAATCGCAAGGCCATGAAGCGGCACGGACAGGTGCCCCCGGTAGCCGTTCTCGAGATCGTGGACCGCGACGACGAAGGCGAGCTGATCGCCGAGCCAGTCGCCTGGGAGGAGGATGCCGGGCCGCGTCCACGCATTCTGGTGCTCTCGCCGAAGGGTCGCCACCGCGACGCCGACGAGGCCATCGGCAAGGGGGATCGCATCCTGGCTCGCGTCGTGCGCCTCGAAACGACCGACGCGCTCGGCTATACGCACGAGGCCGAGCCGATCAAGAAGCTGCCACGAGAGCGGCGCCGCCTCCTCGGGATTTTCCGCTCGCACCCACGCGGCGGCGGCACCATCGACCCCGTAGACCGCCGCGACCTCAAGACCTGGCCCGTCCGCGACGGCGGTGAGGGAGAGGCAAAAGACGGCGATCTCGTCCGCTTCGAGATCCTGAGCCGACACCGCGGCGGTGTTCCCGAGGCGCGTGTGGCGGAGGCGCTCGGCAACCCCTCAGATCAGCGCCAGATCAGCCTCATCGCCATCCATGCCCACGGCATCCCCGACGAGTTTCCCGACGTCGTATTGCGCGAGGTCGAGCACCTGCCCGAGCTGTCCGAGGACGGCCGCGCCGACCTGACCGCCATCCCCCTGCTCACCATCGATCCGCGCGACGCCCGCGATCATGACGATGCCGTGGCGGCGGTCCTCGATACCGACCCGCGCAACGAAGGCGGCTATGTCATCACCGTCGCCATCGCCGACGTCGCACACTATGTCCGGCCCGGTAGCCGCCTCGACCGCGAGGCCGAGTTGCGCGGCAACTCCGTCTATTTCCCCGACCGCGTCGTACCGATGCTGCCGGAGCGAATTTCGAACGATCTGTGCTCATTGCGTGAAGGTGAGCTGCGGCCGTGCCTCGCCGTGACCATGACCATCGACCGCAATGGCACCAAGCGACGCCATCATTTCCAGCGGGGCCTGATGCGCTCTGCGGCGAAGCTCGCCTATGAGGAGGCCCAGGCCGCTTTCGATGGCAAGCCGTCCGAGAAGGCACGGCCGCTCATGGAGCGGGCGCTCGAGCCGCTTTGGGCGGCCTACGCTTGCCTGAAGCGCGCCCGGGAGGCGCGAGCCCCGCTCGATCTCGACCTGCCCGAGCGCAAGATCGTCATGGACGCGAAGGGCCACGTCGACCGGATCATCATCCCCGAGCGCCTCGAAGCCCACCGTCTCATCGAGGAGATGATGATCCAGGCCAACGTGGCCGCCGCCGAGACACTCGAGGCCCGCAACACACCTTGCGTGTATCGGGTGCATGACCGACCCTCGAAGGAGAAGCTCGCCAACCTCGCGCGCTTCCTGGAGACGCTCGACATCAAGCTGCCCAAGGGCGAAGGCCTGCGTCCATCCGATTTCAATCGCGTGCTCGATAAGGCTCGCAACCTGCCCGTCACCGATCTCGTGAACGAGGTCGTGCTGCGCTCACAGGCTCAGGCCGAGTACGCCATTGGTAACATCGGCCACTTCGGCTTGCATCTCGAGCGCTACGCCCACTTCACCTCGCCGATCCGCCGCTACGCCGACCTCCTCGTCCACCGCGCCCTCGTACGCGCCCTGAAGATGGGCGACGACGGCCTCAGGAAGGAGGACGAGCCGCGCCTCGCCGAAGTCGCCAAGTCGATCTCGGATGCAGAGCGGCGCGCCATGTCGGCCGAGCGCGAGACCTCGGATCGGCTGCTCTCTGCCCATCTGGCCGACCGTACGGGGGCCGACTTCCCGGCGCGGGTCTCGGGCGTAACCCGATCCGGCCTGTTCGTCCGCCTGAAGGAGACCGGTGCCGACGGCTTCATCCCGATCTCTACGCTCGGCCGGGAGTACTTCGTCCACGACGACGAGTTGCATGCACTTGTCGGCGAGCGCTCAGGCCTGGGCTACCGGCTCGGCGACATCGTCGAGGTGCGCCTCATCGAGGCCATCCCGACCGCCGGCGCCCTCCGGTTCGAGATGCTGACCGAGGCCAAGTCGATCGACGGCGCCTCCCGCAGCCGTCGTCCGGGACGCCCGAGCACACCAGGACGGCTGCGACCGCGACGGCGATAGCTCTTGGGCGAGCCGGAACAAACGGCGGCCACGCGGCTTGTCATGGGCGATGGTTTCATGGCATAAGGGCAGCTTGCATCAACGCAGCGTCGCTGTCCCCAGGCCCGTCGGAATCCGAAGGGGTCGTGGTCAGTGACGATGCCAGCCGGGCATGACTTGCAGTGGACGCCGGACGCCAGGCCCGCAGATCGGGTTGACGCTCCGCTGTCCATCAGCTGCATGACCCCTGTAGCAAGGACTGGACCTTCATGGCTCGTGTCACCGTCGAGGACTGCGTCGACAAGGTATCGAACCGCTTCGAGCTCGTGCTCATCTCAGCGCACCGGGCCCGCGCCATCACCAACGGCTCGGCGCTCACCATCGAGCCGGAGAACGACAAGAATCCGGTGCTGGCGCTCCGCGAGATCGCCGACCAGACGGTCTCTCCGGAGGATATCCGCGAGAGCCTGATCCACTCGATCCAGAAGAATGTCGAGGTCGACGAGCCCGAGACCGGCTCGGCGCCATTGCTCACTAACGATCGCCGGCCGACCCTCGGTCGAGACGATCAGTCCTCGGATATGATTGTCGACCAGATCACCATGACCGAAGAGCAACTGCTCCGGGCCATGGAGAGCATGACCCCATCCGAGCCCTCGTCGAACGGGTCGGGCGGCGGCGGAAGCGGTCGCTGAGCCACCCTGGGGCTAGAGCAACCGAGCCCCCCTCTACAAAGTATGCCCACAAGGCGACTGCCCCATGCTGCTGAGCCGCATATGCCGTGTCGGATGTCCACCGGTGGCTGATGCTGGCGAGGGGAATGGGGGAAGGCGGCCGCTCTTGCGCGGGAGGTGGGAGGGCCACGAGCCATGATGCGCCAGTACGAGCTGGTTGAGCGCGTCCTGAGCTACGATCCCTCGGCCGACGAGGCGCTGATCAATCGCGCCTACGTTTATGCGATGCGTCAGCATGGAACGCAGAAGCGCGCCTCGGGCGAACTCTACTTTTCGCATCCGCTCGAGGTGGCTGGCATTCTAACCGAGATGAAGCTCGACGACGCGACGATCGCGACCGCGCTTCTTCACGATGTCATCGAGGATACCGAGGCCACTCGCGCCGAGATCGACCAATTGTTCGGCGCCGAGATCGGCGCCCTGGTCGACGGCCTGACCAAAATCAAGCGTCTGGACTTGATCTCGCGCCGTGCCGAGCAGGCGGAGAACTTCCGCAAGCTGCTGATCGCGATCTCGTCCGATATCCGCGTGCTGCTGGTCAAGCTTGCCGATCGCCTTCACAACATGCGCACGCTCGAGCACAAGAAGCCCGAGAGCCGTCGCCGCAACAGCGAGGAAACGCTCGAGATCTATGCCCCACTCGCCGGGCGAATGGGCATGCAGGCCGTGCGCGAGGAGCTCGAGGATCTGGCATTCCGCTGGCTGCATCCCGAGGCCTACCGGGCCGTCACCGATCGGCTGTCGACACTGCGCAAGCGCAACCAGGGTCTCGTCGACGAGATCTCAAACGGTCTCGCCACCAAACTTGCCGAGGCCGGCGTCAAATCCGACGTCTCCGGACGGGAGAAGAAGCCCTACTCGATCTGGCGCAAAATGGAGAACCGGCAGATCTCGCTCGAGCAGCTTTCGGACATCTACGGTTTCCGCCTGACCGTCGGGCCGGTCGAGGACTGCTACCGGGTCCTCGGTATCGTGCACACGACTTGGCGGGCCGTTCCCGGCCGTTTCAAGGACTACATCTCGACACCGAAGCAGAACGGCTACCAGTCGATCCACACGACGGTCGTCGGGCCTCGGCACCAGCGTGTCGAGTTGCAGGTGCGAACGGCCAGAATGCACCGCGTTGCCGAGCACGGCGTTGCCGCACACGCGCTCTACAAGGACAATGTCAGCGACGCCACACCGGCCGCTGCCGGGGCTGTCGCCGAGACGGGCCCGCGCGCCATCATCAAGGCTCACGAGTCGAGCCCTTACATCTGGTTGCGTCACCTGGTCGACACCCTTCTGCAGGGCGACAACCCTGAGGAGTTTCTCGAGCACACCAAGTTGGAGCTGTTCCAGGATCAGGTCTTCTGCTTCACGCCCAAAGGCCGATTGATCGCCCTGCCCCGCGGCGCCACCCCGATCGATTTCGCCTACGGGGTCCACACCGACGTCGGCAATCACTGCGTCGGTGCTCACGTCAATGGCCGACCGATGCCGCTCACGACACAGTTGCGCAATGGCGACGAGGTCTTGATCGTAACGTCGCCAGGGCAAATCCCGCC
>LNDR01000160.1 GCA_001464755.1 Rhizobiales bacterium Ga0077524 | reverse complement strand
GCGACGTTCAGCCGAGTGACGCCAGAGCAGGACGACACTGCAACACCGCTCAGCTCAATGTTGTTGAACTGGTTTCTCCCTATGGCATGGCGCAGCGCCAAGATATTCCGTTTAACTGGCTCGAATGCATGGACTCGTCCGGACGGGCCAACCCGCCTGGCGGCGACGAGCGAGAAGATTCCAATGTTAGCGCCGATGTCATAGAAGACATCGCCCGCGTGCAGATCTTCCATAATCGCATCTTGCACGTTGGGTTCGTAGGTGCCGCATCCGATTGCCGGGTCGGCGTGGCGTGTGGCAATCCACAGTCCAGCACCAGGGCCCGTTGCAACCCGGCGTAGACCGAGGACGGCGTCCGCTCGGGATGTGAGGTCACGCCGATTGATGAAATTTCAGCAACGTCGGGATCGTGCGCAGAATGATGCTGAAATCCAGCAGCAGCGATCGGTTTTGCACGTAGTAGGCATCCAATTCGACACGCTGCTCATAGCTGAGACTACTGCGCCCACTGCACTGCCAGAGACCCGTCAAACCGGGCACAACGGACAAATACGTCTTTTGATGGGGTCCGTAATACGTAAGTTCCGCCTGTTGAATCGGACGAGGTCCTACGCAGCTCATCTCACCGCGCAAGATGTTGATGATCTGAGGCAATTCGTCGAGGCTCGTCTTGCGCAAGAAGCGACCGAGCGGTCCGACACGAGGGTCTCTGGCGAGCTTGCGTGTGCGGTTCCATTCGCTGGCGGCGGCGGTATCAACGCGAAGATGTTCCTGCAGGATGTAGTCGCCATTCGTTGCCATGGTGCGAAACTTCAGACACTTGAAGTGCCGACCGTGCAGGCCAACCCGCTCCTGCACAAAAAACACGGGACCACCCATAACCACTCGGATGGCAACGGATATCAGCAACATAAGAGGGGCTGCTAGAACCAACGCAAGGCTAGCGAGGATGAGGTCGATCCCGCGCTTCGTCCATTCCCCGCGACCGCGCCAGCCGAACTCAACCCCGGTCTCCCTGCTGGTTCCGGCCATTTCTTCGCCAGTGAGTTCGCTCGCCGGGGCACTGATGTCGTTCTTCGCAGTTGAATTCGGACTTGCGATACGCTTGCTGATGTCCCGCCCGGACGGCGCGGGGCCTTGCGCACTATCAAGTGGCCGTAGCACTGCGCGCGACCCACGATCCGTGGAGGAAGGACCGAACCTCGATTGGCGCTCCGCAATTGTGTGATGGGTCTGATGCGCAATCCAAACATTCTCTTTCTTCGACTGCATTTGTGCACCCACTTAAAACATCATTGAAATGGGCTGGACGCCTTTCCAATTCTCCGCAGACAACCTCGCAGGCACAATCCGGAAAAGGGTGTAGTCTGACGCGGATGTTTGCGCCGAATTGGCGCCCCTGTTTTCGGGAGTTCCCGACCATGCGGTCTTTTCTGGTGTGTTTGCGCGTCCGGCCCGCCTGCGCCTCACGCCTTTCGGCGAGCCCGACGCTTGGCTCTACGGCCGCTGGCCCGCATTGCCGCGCTCGCCCCGGTCATCGGGATGAGTGGCTTCTTGTGCGCGCTACTTCGATCGATCGCACAATCCTGGCGGCTTCGGCCCGGTAGATGGCCGGCATTCCAATATGGGTAATCGTGGCGATACTTTTTCTCGGATTGCCGCGCACGATGGGCAGGGTTGAGACTTGCGGCGACAGGCGGCAATGCTCGTCGTGCCCAGTTGCTCCTGTGCGGATCGCTCAGGTGTCCTTTGCGGGGACTGCATCGGTCGTTTGCACCTCGGTCGGTGTGGACGAGGCGGCTTTTTGAGTTGGTTCCCAGCAAGGTCCAGATGGGATGCGGCATGAACCGTGGCACGATTGCTATTAGATTTGAGGACCGTGAGGACCCTGACACCTGCGAAATCCTGCACGAGGCTCGGACCAATCTGCCATGGGCGCGTCGTCGATCGATTTCGGGTCCGTCATCGGTGGACATGGGGGCTCGGGTAACACGCCTCGAGATCGCTCCAAGGCGGTCCTATTCCTGCTGGCTCACCAATTCGACGAAGTGGGTCTGGCTCCCATTATTAGCGATGCGAAGCGAGAAGGGCGGCGGGTCGCCATCGTCTACCTGACCAGCGGTGATGCCAGTGGGGTCGGTTCTCGCACGGCCGATGCAAGTGCACTGCGCCTCCTGGACGAACTGGGCGTCCAGATCAACGGGGAGGTGACATTTCTCGGGCAACAGCTCGCCGTGAGCCGTGGGCTCCTCTGCCGCAATATGGTGGTCGTGCATGCGGCGCTGAGAGCGAAGGCCGAGGCCCTACTGCCGATCGACCACATCTATGTGCACGCGTGGGAAGGTGGGAGCGTCGATTATGATTCCACCCACGCCTTGGCGGTTGGGCTCGCCGCCTCACTGGGACTGCAGCGCGCGGTCTTGCAGGTGCCGTACCTGCGCGATTCCGGAAAAGTCCTGCTTCCTACCGCTGTCTTGTCGCCGATCGCATCGAATGGACCGGTCGCGTTTTACAAGCTGTCCCTGCAAGAGCGGTTCCGTTGGCTCTCGCTGGCGCTGCGCTATCGCCGGGGACCCACTATCGGGTTGGGGGGATGGCTACTGCTTTTCGTTAGCACCATGATGAGCAGCGGCGTGCCGATCCAGTACGCGAGCCTGTCTCGCCTCAACGAGCGACCTACGCATCGACCGCTGCGCTACGAGCGTCTCGGCTGTGGCGACTATATGGAAGTTCGCGTTCTGATATCTGATTTCTTGAAGAGTATCGGAGAGCATGACCCTCCTTGCTGAGCTGAATGGTGCTTCAGGCCAGCCGGACGTCCGCTCGACGAGCACTCGCTTGGGCAGCGCCGCGATGCAGGAGGCCCCGTCCGAGCGCCTCATGATATCGAGTAGGTTACCAGCCAGATGGCGCGCGCGTTTGCTTGGCGGCGTAAGCTTGACCAACGCCCATTTCTCGCCGCGTGATCGGGTGGACAGAGATGCCTCTTCTGCTCGAATGGCCAACTCTCGACCCTCCAAATGGCGACTGCTCTACGCGAGTCACGCGCACGGCGCCACACAGACGCAATTGGAACGCAGCATTCGCAAATGCTGCGGACAGGTGCTTCGCGAGGCCTCAAGAATTCCGCTGGCGCGCTCTTGAAAAATCGTTCTACGCTTACCACGAGGCCCCGCGACCAGCGACGGAGCGCCCATGAATAAGATCGGGAGTGCAACAGTGGTGAAGCAGATAGCAGCGACCGCTGCCGCGGCGGTCGTGGTCGCCATATGGGCAGCGCCTGTCCTGGCTCAAGCCGACGTTTGCGACAAGCCCGTCCAGATGGAGGGCTTCAAGACATGTGCCGATGTCGCCAAAGCCGAGGCCGAGGGCTCCATCGTGCAGTACTCCACCGACCCAGAAAAAGGTCAGGTGGCGCTTATGAAGAAATTCTCCGACCAATTCCCGAAGATCAAGACGAGCTACGTCCGCCTCCAGGCCGGCGCGCTCTATGCGAAGATCCTGGCCGAGCGCAACGCCAAGGCCTATCTCGCCGATGTGCTTGTGATCTCGGACATGGGCATGGTGCAGGACTTCAGCCGTCGTGGCGGCTTCCAGCGGTACGTCTCGCCGGAGATGGCGGCCTTCAAGCCCGAGTACAAGTCAAAGCCCGAGGGCTCCTGGACTTGGGCGTGCATCATCGTGAGCGGCATCGCCTATAATCCGAACAACGTGAAGCCCGAGGATGTACCGAAGACGTGGGAGGATCTGCTCGATCCAAAGTGGAAGGACGCCGTCAACGTCAAGGTGTCGAACTCCGGCCTGCAGATGTCGGCATGGTACGTCCTGAAGCCGATACTCGGGGATGAGTATTTCAAGAAATTCGGCGATAATAAGCCGCGCGCCTTCGACAGCTACGTCCAGCAGTACGGGCGCCTCATCGACGGCCAGGACAAGGTAATCATGGCCGCACAGTACTCGGGTTTCGTCGAGTTCAAGGCCAAGGGCGCGCCGCTCGCCTTCGTGGCACCCGAGACAGGCCTGCCGTCGGCGCAGCAGAGTGTCGGCATCGTGTCTGATGCGCCGAACCCGAACGCCGCGCGTCTCTATCTCGACTGGCTGCTCTCGCCGGTCGGCCAGAAGGCTTACAGTGAGATCCTGCTCAATCACTCGCCACGCTCGGACGTACCGCCGCCTCCGGGCGCACTCCCGATCGACAAGATGAAGCTGCTGTTCCCGAACGATTACGAGGACTTCGAGAAGAAGCGGCCCGAATTCGTCAAGGAGTGGGACAGGATCGTCGGCGCGCGCAAGTAGATCGCGACTGAGAACGCGGTAGCTCCGGCCGGGCGGCAATGCTGCCCGCCCCTCCCCCCCAATTCTTGATGCCCGGAGACAACATGCAGAAGGCGATCGCCGAGCATACGGGCGCGGAGATGCGCTCGCGTTTCGGCTGGCAGACGCCCGTCGCGGTGCTCTTGATCCTGGTCGTCGGCTTTCTCGTCGTATTGCCGGTGATATTCCTCGTCGAGAAGACGTTCAACGTCGGTGATCCCCTCTCGTTTCCGGCCAGCCAATACGGCACGGGCAATCTGCTTTCGCTGTTCACCGAGGATTACGACATCATCCTCAACACGATCTACGTGGCGCTGATGGCAACGGTGATGGCCATCTTCATCGGCTTCACGATGGCCTGGATCCTCACACGCACCAATATCCCGGGGCGCGAGCGGCTCGAGCGGCTGATGGAGGTGCCCTACTACATGACGCCGCTCGTCGGCGCGCTGGCCTGGGCGGTGCTCGCGGCGCCGAAGAGCGGATTCTTCAACCAGGCTTGGCATTCGGTCGGCGGCAAGAGCGACCTGTTCGACATCTACACGCTGTTCGGCATCGCCTGGGTGATGGCTTTGTTCGAGGGCACCGTCGCCTACGTGATGATCTCGGCATCGATGAAGTCGATGGACCCGGCGCTAGAGGAATCAGCGCGTGTGATGGGCGCCTCGAAGCTGCGCACAACGATGACGGTGACGCTGCCGCTGGTGCTGCCGGGCGTGCTCGGCGCAACGCTGTTCGTGTTCGCCGAGATGCTCGGCTCTTTCGCCGCGGCGCTCGTGCTCGGCATTCCCGGCCGAATCTACGTGGTGACGACGTCGATCTGGAGCACCGTCGAGGCGTTCCCGCCCAATTACGGCAAGGCCGCCGCGATGGGCCTGTCGCTGTTCCTCGTCATGGTGGCGATGCTGGGTTTTTATCGCTGGATCGTCTCCCGCGGCAGCTACGCCACCATCACGGGCAAGGCATTCCGGCCGCGCCCGATGGACATGGGCCGCTTCGCCTGGGTGCTGTTCTCGATCTGCCTGCTTTACATCCTGCTCGCCGTGATCCTGCCTGTAGGAGCGCTCCTGCTCACCTCGTTCCAGACCTTCGCCACGGTGATCCTTTCCCAGGCCCAGTTCACCCTTGCGAATTATCAAGAGGCGCTGGCGCTGGGGCCAGTCCGAGGAGCCCTGTTCAACAGCCTCATGCTCGGCGTTGCAGTTGCGAGCATCGGCTCGGTGGTAATGGCCGTACTGGTGTGGATCATCTACCGCTCGACGCTGCCCGGCCGCGGCGCGGTCGAGTATCTCGCCATGTTCCCGTCGTCGGTGCCACGCTTGGTGTTCGGCCTCGGGCTCCTGTGGGCTTGGATCAATATGCCGGGCGGCCTCTACGGTACTTTGTGGCTGCTCGGCATCGCGTATTTCACCGTGCTCCTGCCGCTCGGCGTGCGCACAATCGCTGGCGTGGTGCTGCAGGTCGACAAGAGCCTCGAGGAGTGCGCACGTGTTTGCGGGGCCAGCTGGGGCTATCAGATGCGGACCGTGACCTTGCCGCTGCTGAAGCCCGGCATCATCGCCGCGTGGATGCTGCTGTTCGCTGCCTCCGTGCGAGAGGTTGGCGCCTCGCTGCTGCTGATGGGTCCGCACTCCAAGGTGATCGGACCGTCTATCGTGTCCACCTGGGCCAACTCGGGCACCCAGCTCACCGCCGCCATGGCCTTGATCCAGACCTTCATCGTGATGCTGGCGCTCATCATCCTGTTCCACGTCACGCGCGACACTAAGAAAGAGATGCAATGAGCAGCCGCGATAGCAGCACGACGCGCATCGAGGTGAAGGACCTGGTGGTGCGCTATGCGGGCGACGTGCTTGCCGTCAACGGCGTCGGATTCACGGTCGGGCGCGGCGAGCACGTGACGCTCCTCGGCCCCTCGGGTTGCGGTAAGACCACGACATTGCGCGCCATTGCCGGCCTCGAGCCACCCACCGGCGGCTCGATCTCCATCGAAAATCGCACCGTCTACTCGGCCAAGGATCGCATCAACATTCCGGCGGAAGGCCGGGGCGTGTCGATGGTGTTCCAGTCCTACGCGGTCTGGCCGCACATGACCGTGTTCGACAACGTCGCCTACGGCCTGCGCGTGCGCAAGCAATCCGCCGCCGACATCAAGGCCAACGTCGAGCGCGCGCTCGACCTGGTGCAGATGCGCCATCTCGCGGAGCGCGCGGCCTCGAAGCTCTCGGGCGGCCAGCAGCAGCGCGTGGCGCTGGCGCGTGCCATCGCCTTCTCGCCGACCGTGGTGCTGTTCGACGAGCCGCTGTCGAACCTGGATGCCAAGCTCAGGGGAGAGATGCGCGTCGAGTTGCGCGAGTTGCAGAGCCGGCTCGGCATCACCTCGGTCTACGTCACGCACGACCAGGAGGAGGCGCTCGCCATATCCGACCGCGTCATCGTCATGAACGTCGGCGTCATCGAGCAGATCGGCACGCCCGAGGATATCTACAATCGCCCGCGCAACCGCTTCGTCGCGGACTTCGTGGGCTCGGCGAACTTGATCAAGGGACGCGTCATCGGGAAGTCGGTCGAGGGCCGGGTCGCGTTCGAGGCCGAGGGCGGACATCTTCTGCAGGCGACTGCACCTGCGGCGCTGACTGGCCGCGAGACGGAAGTCGCCGTGCGCACTGCCTACATCGGCATCGGCGAGGCGCAAGCCCACGACAACACACTGCCAGGCACCATCCGCCGTCGGATGTTCCATGGCGATTTCATTCAGTACGTGGTCGACTGTCCAGCGGGCGTGATGATCGTGCGCCGACCGCCGACCAACCAGATCGAGGAAGGCGCCAAGATCACCCTCTCGTTTCCGCCGGAGTTCTGCGTGGTCCTGGAGGCTTGATCTGGATCATGGCTGAAGGCAGCGGGTGCAGCAGCCTCAACCCTTGTTTGCGATGGTGCACTAGAGGACGGAGGACGTCTATGGCGATGCAAGGATCTGCGACGGTCGAGCGGCTGCGCGACGAGATTCAGGGCGTGCGCTACCGGGAGGCGACCGACACGTTCTGCCGCCTCGTCACCGACGAGGGCCGCACGATCAAGGACACGATCCAGTCTGCCATCGGCGCCGCTGCGCCCTATGTGCAGGTGCCGGCGCACCTCATGCGGCTGCCGACGGGCGAGCTGCGCGGCGTCAACTACGACCACACCATCCTCGGCTGGCGCGGCGCCATCTACCTGATGGGTGAACTCGAAGGCCGGCGCGGCGTTCTGCCGAGCGTGCAGGCCATGTGGTACGTGCCGCAAGGGCTCAATGTCTGGGAGCAGGTGATCTGCGAGTTCCCCGGCCACTACGCCCGCGACGCGGAGCAGTGCAACCGCAA
>LNDR01000159.1 GCA_001464755.1 Rhizobiales bacterium Ga0077524 | reverse complement strand
CCTAGCGAGAACGGGCTGGGATCATTTCTAGGCGGTTCGCGTGCGCCGTTGCCAAAATACAACTCTCTGGTTGCGCCCCCATGAATTAACCGCTGGCGACGATTGAGCGAACCTCGATCACTCGAGCCGTGTTGCAACAGCGCATCTATTGGGGCATGGTCCGCCCGCGAATCCCGGGATTTCCGCGGTGGCGAACCTTTGTGACGGCTGTTCCAGCCATCGTTGCCGTGGACCCACCGTCGACCCGACTCCAACGCTCGAACTGGGGGAGCTTTCTCATGAGCACCGTGATGTGGGCCATCATTCTTGGCGGCCTGCTCTCGATCGTCTACGGCGCCGTCACCATCAAATCGGTCTTGTCGGCCGATGCTGGTAACGCGCGCATGCAGGAAATCGCGAGCGCCATTCAAGAAGGCGCGCAAGCCTATCTGACGCGCCAATACACGACGATCGCCATCGCCGGCGTCCCGATCTTCATCCTGCTGGGATTTCTGCTCGGCTGGCTCGTCGCTGTCGGCTTCCTGATCGGTGCCATTCTATCAGGCATCGCCGGCTTCATCGGCATGCACGTTTCTGTGCGTGCGAACGTACGTACCGCGCAGGCCTCGACGCAGTCGCTCGGCGAAGGCCTCTCGATGGCGTTCCGGTCGGGCGCCGTGACGGGCATGTTGGTTGCTGGCCTCGCCCTTCTCGGTGTCGCGGTCTACTTCTCGATGCTCACCGCCGGCATGGGCTACACGAATACGAGCCGAACGGTCATCGACTCGCTCGTCGCGCTCGGTTTCGGAGCTTCTCTCATCTCGATCTTCGCCCGGCTCGGTGGCGGCATCTTCACCAAGGGTGCTGACGTCGGCGGCGATCTGGTCGGCAAGGTCGAGGCGGGAATCCCCGAAGACGATCCCAGGAACCCGGCGACGATCGCCGACAACGTCGGTGACAACGTCGGCGACTGCGCCGGCATGGCAGCCGACCTGTTCGAGACCTACGTGGTCACAGTCGTCGCCACGATGGTGCTCGCGGCGATCTATTTCGCGGCCCAGCCCGCGGTAGCAACCAGCCTCATGATCTACCCGCTGGCGATCTGCGCGGTGTGCGTCGTCACATCGATCATCGGAACCTACTTCGTCCGTCTCGGGGCCAACAACTCGATCATGGGCGCGCTCTACAAGGGCATCATCGCAACCGGTGTGTTGTCGCTGATCGCGCTCTATCCCCTGACCGACAGTCTGATCGGGATGTCGACCAAGTTCACCGCGAGGGACGTCACCTTCACGGGCATGGACCTGTTCTGGTGCGGCGCGGTCGGTCTGTTGATCACGGCGGCGATCATCGTCGTGACCGAGTATTACACCGGCATCGGCTATCGGCCGGTTCGGTCGATCAGCCAGTCGTCGGTGACCGGCCATGGCACCAACGTGATCCAGGGCCTCGCCGTCAGCCTCGAGGCAACGGCGCTGCCGGCGCTGATCATCATCTTCGGCATCATCGTCACGTTCAAGCTGGCCGGACTGTTCGGCATTGCCATCGCGGTGACGACGATGCTGGCGCTGGCCGGCATGGTGGTGGCCCTGGATGCGTTCGGTCCCGTCACGGACAACGCCGGCGGAATCGCAGAGATGGCGGGCCTGCCGAAAGAGATCCGCAAGACCACGGATGCCCTCGATGCGGTCGGCAACACCACGAAGGCCGTGACCAAGGGCTATGCTATTGGCTCGGCCGGCCTCGGAGCGCTGGTCCTGTTCGCTGCCTACAGCGAGGATCTCAAGTTCTTCATCGCGAATGCGAAGCCAGGCTCGCTGTTCCACAACCTGGTGATCGACTTCTCGCTGTCGAACCCCTACGTGGTCGTCGGGCTGTTGTTCGGCGGTCTGCTGCCCTACCTCTTCGGTGGCATCGCCATGACGGCCGTCGGACGCGCAGCCGGCGCCATCGTCGAGGAGGTCCGGCGGCAGTTCAAGGAGAAGCCGGGCATCATGAAGGGCACCGAGAAGCCCGACTACGCCCGCGCCGTCGATCTGCTCACCAAAGCGGCGATCCGCGAGATGATCGTGCCGTCGCTGTTGCCGGTGCTCTCGCCGATCGTGTGCTTCTACGTCGTCAAATGGATTGCGGGGCCGGGTCAGGCGTTCGCAGCGCTCGGCGCCATGCTGCTCGGCGTGATCGTCAACGGCCTGTTCGTTGCCATTTCGATGACATCGGGCGGCGGCGCCTGGGACAACGCCAAGAAGTCGTTCGAGGACGGCTTCGTCGACAAGGACGGGGTCAAGCACCTGAAAGGCTCTGAGGCCCACAAGGCGTCGGTGACCGGCGACACCGTCGGCGATCCTTACAAGGACACGGCCGGCCCTGCCGTCAACCCGATGATCAAAATCACCAACATCGTGGCATTGCTGCTGTTGGCGGTGCTTGCGCACTGAGCGAGCCGGGCAGCCACGGCCGTCGAAAAGGAAAGGGGCGGATCCGGTATCGGATCCGCCCCTTTCGCATAGGAGCTTCAAGGCCTGGCGGGCCGCGAAAAACCTTACCAGACGTTCCAGCGGACGCCGGCGCGGAGCGCGTGCTCGTGGGTGTCGCCGATCGTCATCTTGGAGTTGACGAAGTTCTCGCCGTTGATCGCCTGGGAGAACGAGATCCGGGTGTCGAAATCGACCGCGCCGATGTAGGTGTAGCGATAGCTCAAGTCGATCACCATGCCCCGATCCAACGTGTAGGCAAGGCCGGCGGTCGCCGATGCGGCTGGTGCGAGCTGGCGGCCCGTACCTTGGCCCCAGAACGTCCGGTTTCCGACGATGAGTGGGGCCGCCGGGTCCGCTACGTTGACAATGTTCTCGACCGTCGTGTGATCGCGGTCGATGTTGCGCATGGCGAAGCCGACGCCGACGCCGACATACGGGACGAGGCGAGTGCCCCGCTCGGCCAGATCCCAATAGAGGTTGGCAAGAGCGACAGTGCTTCTCACCTCGGCGTGCTCTCGGGTCTCACCGTCGACCCGCTCGATGGCGCCACCATTCAGTGCCGGCGATCTCGTGTAGGTATAGTCGCTCTCGATTTGGGCATCGCCCTTGCTGCGGACGTCGACGGTCAGGTCGCCGCGCAATTGGGGCGTGAAGTAAGCGCCGACGCCGACACCGAGCGTTGCAAAGGTGTCAAAGTCGCCTCTGAACCAGTTGGACAGGGCGCCGAAGGTGCCGCCTTCCGCGGGATCGCGGTCGAGGCCGTAGAGGTTCTGCGAATGAGCGGGATCGGCGCCATCGACGAGACCGCCGCCGACATCGGCGCGGAGGTACCACTTGAACGTCTCGACGACGGGGACCGGCGCCGGAACGGGCACACCGCCGCGATCCTTGATGCTGCCGCCGCGGTTCCAATCGGCAGCTTGAGCGCCGGGAACAGAAGCGGCAAGAGCCAGACCCATGAACAGGCAAAATTTCGTCAATCGCATTGGCGTCGATCCTTCGAATGCACCGGCATCGGACCCGGCGGCATGCAGCGGCCAGGCTGAGCCCGAGGAGCAAGCGTTCGCGCCGCCGTCACGGCAGGATCGACGGATCCAACCGATAGCAACGCAAATACGCAGACGATCGACGACTTCCTTCCTCGTGCCGTATCGAAGCTGAGAATGGGGGAGAACGCTTAAAAAGCGCTTAAGTGGCGCCGCGTTCCGACACAGCTCGGGCAAACGCCTGCGCGGCCGCGGCGTCGGAAGATTTGCAGGGGCCGCAGAAGGCGCCTAGAAGACCGACCCGTGGGCGCTCCGAGTGGCGCCTGTCCGTAGACGTTGGCATTGTCGAGAGGGTCATGTCCGATACCGGCTTCGAGGCGGCCCGCGGTTATTTCGCGATCGGCGCCGAGCGCATGTCGAAGAGCTTGAACCTCGGCAACCTCATGCGCTCGGCGCATGCGTTCGGTGCGTCCTTCACGTTCACGATCGGTGCGGCCTACAGTGCCCTCGAAGCGATCGCGGATACATCCCGGGCACATCAGCACCTGCCGCACTACGATTGGCGTCAGATGGACGAGGTGGCACTGCCGCGAGGCTGCAAGCTGGTCGGGGTGGAGCTCCTGGACGAAGCGATCGAGCTGCCCCGCTTTCTGCATCCGGCGCGGGCGGCCTATGTGCTCGGGCCGGAGAAGGGCTCGCTGTCGCCGGAGCTCCTCGCCCGTTGCGACGTCACAGTGAAGATCCCGACGCGCTTTTGCGTGAATGTTGCCATGGCGGGTGCCATCGTCATGTATGACCGCCACATCTCGCGCCGCGCGACGATGCGCCTGCCACGGTAGGCGGGAGCGCTCCTGCGGGAAGGGTATCGCTGCGCGGCTCGGCTTGCGCAGTTCAGTCACACCTTCGTCGAGACCTCGTGCAAAAGTCAGTTCGCCGCAGGTTGCACCTGGACATGGTGTGCGCGACCTCGCATATCCCAACTCAAAGTTCGCCTCCTACCGCTGCGAGGAGCCTCGAGTCATGACCAGACACCGCATCGCTCCCATTGGCATTGCGATCGCGCTGGTGATGGTGGGATCGCTCGCTGCCACCGCGACGGGGGCTGAGCTGTTGGGGACGCACGGTGACTGGAAACTCTATCGTCACGGGACCGGCGAGGTGCGGATGTGCTTTGCCGTGACAGAAGCGAGCGATGCCGGCCAAGCCGGGGCGCGTCAAAAGCCGCACATCTACATCACGGCGTGGCCAAAGGCGGGGATCAAGGCGGAGATCAGCGTGCTCGTCGGGCTGGCGCTCAAGCAGGGCGCGCAGATCAAAGTCGACGTCGACGGGACCCGTTTCGATCTCTTCCCTGACGGTGACCGTGCCTATGTCGGCGACGAGGACGAGGAGCAGAAGCTGCTCGAGGCGATGCGGCGCGGCAGGGCGATGACCGTGAGCGCGACGTCTGAGAGTGGGAAGCCGACGCGTGACAGCTACTCCCTGTCGGGCGTGACGGCAGCCGTGCAGGCGATCGCGTCGGATTGCTCTTGAGCGCGAAATCGTGACCGGCAGATCGGGCGATGCCCCTTGCGTCATCGAGCGTGTGCTCCAAAGTGATCGATCGTCCTATTGAGCGAACACTACTCCGACGGAGCATTTAGATGATCGACTGGCGCGCGGCCGCGGCCGCATTTCTGCTGGCCTGCCTCGTCCCGATGGGGGCCTCGGCCCAAGGCTGGAACCTCGCACCCGAAGGCTACACCTACAAACCGGCAACACCCTGTCTCGAGGACCCGGTGCGCGCCGCAAAGCCCCTGCGCCCGGGTGGTGCCGTCTATCGCGTTTGCGAGGACCAGGTCGCCTATCTGGCGCAATCGATCGAGGAGGCCAAGCGCGAGGGCAAGTTGCTGATCGTGACGGTTGGTGCGACGTGGTGCCCATGGTGCGCGGCGTTGCAGCGGGCGATGCCGGGACCGGAGTTCTTCGAGCGCAAGGGCGATGCGATCGACTATGCGAAGACGTACAAGCATATCGAGATCGGCCTCTCGACGACGTATCAGGGCCGGAACGCGCTGATTTATAGCGGCGATACGGCGGTGAAGGCCCTTCTGGCTAGATCGAGTGGCGTGCAGCTCGAGGCAATTCCGTTCATCTTTGTGATCGATCCGACCCGACCCGACCGGGTGTTCGCGCGCAATACGAAGGATCTATCGGACTTCTCGACCGGCGCACAGGACATGGCAGGGTTCAGACGGGCGATCGCCGAGGGGCACGCTTACCTGACCACGGAGCGGAAGGCCGTCGCACGCTAGGGGCGGTGGCAATGCGCGCATCAAGACCTGGCGGCGGAACTCGGGTTCGTGGTTGGTTCGGCTGCCGGCACTTGCTGTGCTGCAGCGGGCCGAGCATCGGCGACGATAGGCACCGGGAGTGTCGGCGTGGCGGAAACCAGGGCCTGAACGATCGTTATCTTCTGCCAGATCTTGGCGGAGAGATTGGTGGTCAGTCGCTCCAGATCGTTGACCGCCTCGATCACGACGGCGTCGGCGGTATGCTGGGCATAGAGCGCTGCGACCTTGGCGGTGAGCGAGAGCATCTCCGAGCAGTAGTCGAGATAGCGGACCAACTCGGCCGGCTTGAGGAGGCGCTGCGGCGAGGATAGTGTTGGGGGCGTGACCGCCGAGTTGGCGCCGGGATCCTTGGTCAGCTGATGCATGTCGATGACGTGCACGATCGAGCGCAACTCGTGGAGGTCCTCGAGGGACTGCTTGCGTTTCCAGCGGGATTCGAGCGTGACCAGTGAGAAGACGGCGGCACCCATCACGATCAACAGGTTCACCGAGGCCTCGATGCCTTGCATGACGCCGAACAGGTCCTCGGTGTTGCTCTTGAGCTTGATGATGGTGGCGACATAGCCCAACAGGGCGATGCCGCCCAGCAGCACCGAGCCGATGGCGAGGCGAAGCCCTAGATGGGGCTTGGCGATGCGCTCGAGCCGCTCGCGGTTCTCGCGAGCGATCTCTGCCAGCTCTGCACACACCTTGGCGAGGCCGGCGCCTGGAAAGCGCTCGGAGATGCGCCGCTCCAGGGCTGTTATGGTGCCGACGATCTTGGCGGGATCGAGTGTGCGGTACATCGGCCGTATCTCCCCCGCCAGATGCCCTGTCCTCAGTCGCGGAGAAGATCGTTGATCGATGTCTTGGCGCGCGTCTGGGCGTCGACCGTTTTGACGATGACGGCGCAGTAGAGGCCGGGGCCGGTCATACCGTTCGGCAGGGGCAGGCCGGGCAACGAGCCGGGCACGACGACCGAATAGGGTGGGACCTTGCCAACGTGGATCTGGCCGGTTGAGCGATCGACGATCTTGGTCGTCGCCGAGATGAAGACGCCCATCGAGAGCACCGAGCCCTCGCCGACGATGACGCCTTCGACGACCTCGGAGCGGGCACCGACGAAGCAGTTGTCCTCGATGATCACCGGGTTCGCCTGCAGCGGCTCCAGCACGCCGCCGATGCCGACGCCGCCCGAAAGATGGCAGTCGCGGCCAATCTGGGCGCACGAGCCGACGGTGGCCCAGGTGTCGACCATGGTGCGCTCGCCGACGTAGGCGCCGAGATTCACGAACGACGGCATCAGGACGACGTTGGGTGCGATGTAGCACCCGCGGCGCGCGACGGCGCCCGGCACGGCGCGGAACCCGGCCTTCTTGAAGTCGTCGGGGCCCATGCCAGCGAACTTGGAGGGTACCTTGTCCCACCAGGACGAGCCACCGGGTGCCCCCGCGATCAGTCCCATGTCGTTCAGCCGAAACGACAGCAGGACGGCTTTCTTGAGCCACTGGTTGACGACCCACTCCTCACCGCGCTTCTCGGCGGTTCGAGCGGTGCCCTTGTCGAGCATGTCGATGGCCGTCTCGACGGCTTCGCGGACGGCACCCTTGGTGGCGGCACTGATGCCGTCGCGCGCTTCCCAGGCGGCTTCGATGGTCTGCTGCAGATCAGCGGTCGACATAGGCGGCTCCTTCAGGCTTGGCGAACATGGTGGCCGTCGCGTTGTGGCGTGCCGGCCGCTGGGCTGTCAATTGTGAGGTCGATGCAGCCAGATGGCATCGAGCAAGGCAAACGGTGCGGGCATCAACAGGAATATAGGC
>LNDR01000158.1 GCA_001464755.1 Rhizobiales bacterium Ga0077524 | reverse complement strand
GATGGCGAGGAAGGCCGAGACCGCTAGCGGACTTGGGCCAGTCCCGAGAAATTCCAGGCCATGCGCGGCGATCCGGGTGGCGGCTTGGGTCCGCTCGGCAAGCGATAGCTGGCCGCGTTGCGCCTTGGCGGTTTCTCGCAGATGGCGCTTGGCGCCGACCAACTTGTCGTCGTCGTCGTGCATCGGATCAGCCTCGGATGTGCCCGATTGCCGAGGGCCATGGTCGAAAAGCAAAGTGCAGAGCCGCGTTGGCCGTTGAGCTGTCGTCCCCGCGTGGTCCCTACTTATGTAGGTGGGCGCCGTGTGACCAAGCCCACGAGCCCGGCCAGGGACAGCTCCCATGCGAAGAGTATAGGCCCCCGGGTCGATGTGCCCTGACGCACCACGCAGCCCTGCGACTCGCAATGTAGGCGAACGGCGCCAGCATTCCAATGAGGCGCTGCAATAGACCACCTAATCGCGAACGATGGTTTCACCCTTGACGTTGTCGACCGTGACGTACGTCTCGTAGTAGGTGACTGTTGGACGGGTACCGAAGCTCGTCTCGGCTTTGGCAAACCACTCGGCGTTGTAGAAGGCTTCCGCCGCCTCACGCGACACCCAGGTGTAGACGCCACCACCGCCAGCGTCGCCATTGAGATAGTCTTTGCGCAGCAGCCCCTTCTCGCCGAGGGCTCGGAACGTCGGAGCGGATCTCGTCTGGGCGGCGATGGCCGCCTCCTTGGGCCGCTTAGGCATGGGGATTTGAACGACGGCAATGATCATGATGGAACTCCGGCAAGTGTTCCGGTTCCGACGTTTGCCTCCCGCTTGCCGCAAGCAGGTCCCAAGCGTCAGATGCGCCACACTGGCGCACGACGGATCAGACGCCAGACCGGATCGATTTGCAACAAGCTGGAAACAAGCTGGACTGGGCCGCGTCTCCAGCGACGGAACCGGGCTGGTGGCGCTTGTGGTAGTGTCTTCGCCATGAATTGGACCGACGAGGCAATCGTTCTTTCCGTCCGCCCGAACGGCGAGACGGCAGCGGTGGCGGAGTTGCTGACACGCGAGCACGGCCGGCATCTCGGCTTCGTGCATGGTGGTCGGTCGCGCCGACTGAGGCCTGTGCTGCAAACCGGCAATCACGTCGATGTCACCTGGAAGGGACGTCTGGCCGAGCAACTCGGTCAATATTCAATCGAGCTGCGGCGGGGCTTCGCGGCAGAGGCGATGGCGGAGGCGGACCCGGCAAGGCTCGCAGCGCTCTCCTCTCTCGCGACGATGGCAAGGTTGCTTCCCGAGCGCGACCCACATGCCGCGCTGTTCGAGGTGACGCTGTTCGTGCTCGGGTTTCTCGACGATCCCAGTGTATGGCCGGCGCTGATGGTCAGGTGGGAACTGGCGTTGCTTGCCGAACTCGGCTTCGGCCTCGATCTCGATGAATGCGCCGCGACCGGTAGCAATGACCAACTCATCTATGTCTCGCCGCGGACAGGCCGCGCCGTCTCGGCCTCGGCAGGCGAGCCATACAAGGAGCGGTTGCTGGCGCTACCCGGATTCCTCGCAGGTCGCGCGCAAGGTCCAGTCCCGATCGCCGACATTGCTGCTGGCTTCGCGCTGACTGGCTACTTTCTCGAGACCTGGGCACTTGCTCCGCGCCAGATCACCCTGCCGGAGGTGCGCCAACGGATGATCGGCCGCTTGTCGAAATCCGAGGCGGTGTAGGCACCGTCAGCGCTGCATCTCGACGCGGATCTTGCCCTGGGGGCCATTGCGCAAAATGAATTTGGCTTTGTCGGCGGGATCATACTGCACATTAATCCGTTGACCGCTGAGCCAGCCGCCGGCTCCTTCGAAATAAATCTTAGCCGGATCGCAGGCCTCATGGGTGACGACAACGCGCGGGGCGATGTCGTGGCGTTTGCCGGCAAAGTTGTAGGTGATGGGGTCCGTGCTCTTGTTGGCAACGGAGAACGTGTAGGCGAGGTGCCGAGGGCGGCCGAGCAGTTGGACGCTGAGATACTTGGGGTCGGCACCCATTGCCTGCGCGATGCCGACGCCGACGTCGGTGACATGGGGCAGCAACATGTTCTTGCGGTGCCCCGCAGACGCCTTCCACCCCTCGACCGTGTCGGTCGCGAGTTTCTCGACCGTGAACCCGCGGCTGTCCAGATTAAGCGCCAAATTCTCGGCGACGGCACAAAACCAGTACCCTGCCTCCTTGGCTCGATCCGCGGGTTTGCGGCCGTCGGCCTCGTGCGCAAAGCGCCCCGACTTGGCGAGGTATCTGGCAAACTCTCTGGCGGCATGCTCGAGCGCTACATTGCGCTGAACCGGAGCCAGCCCCTCGGCAGCGCGAAATGCGTTCGTTCGCTCCACGATCGCGGCTTCGGTCTGCGTAAGGTCAGGAATATCGGTCATATTAGTCCGTTGCGAACCGGTTTGACGCGCTTGCGGGAAGGCCACACCATCGGCCAACGCCAGATGCCGAGAGGCGCAACGTTAGCTATGGTTTCGTGCTCGAGCCGCAACTCGGGGACGCGAGCACGCCCATATTCGCACTCGAGGAGGATAATGATGACTCCGGATCTTAAATATCTCGTTTGGTCGGCCGTACTCACGTTTCTTCAGGCGGTCGCTGCCGTTTTCGGCGCCATGGCTGTTGTCGGCCTGCCCGCACTGGCCGGCAATCGCGACGACGTGCCCGCCATCGAAGGATGGGCGGGGCGGGCCGCGCGAGCCCACCGCAACATGCTAGAAAGCCTCGTTCTTTTCGCGATCCTGATCCTCGTCACACACCTGACTCAGCGCGCGAACGCACAGACCGCGCTCGGGGCCGCGATCTTTTTCTGGGCGCGCGTTGCGTATGCCTTCACCTATATCGCCGGGGTGCCGTGGCTGAGAACCGGCGTGTGGGCCGTCTCCGTGGCCGGGTTACTGATGATCCTCGTCCAGCTTATTTGATTGGTCAGGCCCGCTGGCTCGACGAGGCGATGACGGTCGTGCGGTAGCCGGCCTCGGCCGGAATGCGCACCGCCCATTTGCCGTCGTCGGTCTTGAAGCGCTCCGGCCGGACCAGAACGACGGAGCGGGCGCGCGCCTTCTCCATGGCTTCGGCGACGGTGCGGCTCTCGGAGAGCAATTCGAGGTTGAGGCGGGTGGCCGGAACCAGCGTGCGCTGGCCGGCTGCGGCCTCGGCGACAATGCGACCAGGGGCGATCCAGAAGCAATCGACCATCTCCCTGCCGTCGTGGATCGGCTCCTGGCCCTCGGGGGCTGAGACAAGGAAGAAATGGGTGTCGAAGCGCTTCGGCAGGCCGAGCGGCGTCTGCCAGTGAGCGAAGTGCACCATGTGATCGAGCGCCGGGTCGAGGCCTTCCGATTTTATGATCTCGGCGAAGGTGATCTTGCGGTCGAGCAGGGCATCGCGGTGTTTGACGACCATCTCGCGCGCGCGAGCGGGAGCAATGTCGCCCGACTTTGAGCCGCTCGGCCTGGCAATGACGACGCCCGCCTCCTCGAAGGTCTCACGCATGGCGGCAAGCCAGTAGGGCAGGTCCGGATGCGACTGCGGAGCGACGAGGTGGCCCCAGCTCTCGGGATGGCGGTCCTCGGCGTCGATCTTGCCGCCGGGGAAGACCACCGCGCCCATGGCGCCGTCCATCGGCCGATCGCGCACGACCATGAAGATTTCTATTCCGTGCTCACCATCGCGGACGAGCATGATGGTGGCCGACGGCCGCGAGGGATTGGGATCGGCGAGGTCGGCGGCGTCGGTCATGGCTATGAGCCCCTTCAAGTCTGGCCGTTGGCATAGAAATGCCGGCAGGGCGCTTGGCGCTGCCGGCCCATAAATCATGCCCCCGATGCGCGCGGTTTGGCAACCGGCATCACCGGTAGGGGGATCCGACGCTATGCCTCCTCGGGAGCATCGAGCGCGCGGCTCGCGACCGAGTAGGCAAAGCCGGCCCGGGCGAGTGAGGCGAGATCCTTCCGGCGCGACTCGGGGGTGACGCCGCCGCGGCGGAGTGCGCCGAGCCGCTTGCGGGCGACGAAGCGACGGGCCTGCGCCAGGTCGTCGATGTCATCGCCGATGGCCGCCTCGATCGTCTCGCGGGAGACCCCTTTCGAGCGGAGGCCGTGCGCGATGCGTGAGCGCGCCAAACCCTTGCCGGCGAGCGTCACGGCCCGACTATCGGCAAAGCGGGCATCATCGACGAGGCCCAACGCCAGCATCTCGGAGATGGCGTCCTCAATCAGCACGTTGGTGGCATCTTCGAGCGTGCGGACCGCCAGCCGACGTTTGGCACGCCGCTCCAGGATCTGGCGGACCATGGCTGCACTCGCCGTTCGCTGGGACACGTAGTGCAGCACGGCGTTGCGCAGATAGGTCGCCGTCACCGGACGGGGGCCGGCAGGCTTGTCGGGCCTTGGTTTGCCGCGCGTGGGCATGGAAGGCGAGGGCTCTCGGCTCGGGGGGATTCGGCAATTCCCAGCCTAGCAACGTTAGCGCGGTTCGGCTGCATCCCTCCAAAATCCCGCGCGCGCCTGAACGAAAGGGGGCCCTGCATCACGCGGTGCAGAGCCCCCCGATTTCATAGCGCAACGTCTGCAGCGGATCGCTTACAGCAGCTTGCCCATGGCGACGGCGGTGTCGCTCATGCGGTTCGAGAAGCCCCACTCGTTGTCGTACCAGGAGAGCACCGAAACGAGCGTGCCGTCCAAGACCTTGGTCTGGTCCATGTGGAAGATCGAGGAGTGCGGATCGTGATTGAAGTCGATCGACACGTTCGGCGCGTCGGTATAGCCGAGAATGCCTTTCAGCTCCTGGCTGGCCGCTCGCTTGATCGCCTCGTTGATCTCGTCCTTGGTGGTCTTGCGCTTGGCGATGAACTTGAGATCGACCACCGAGACGTTCGGTGTCGGCACGCGCAGGGCGAAGCCGTCAAGCTTGCCGTTCAGCTCCGGCAGAACGAGGCCCACGGCCTTGGCCGCGCCCGTCGAGGTCGGGATCATCGACAGCGCCGCCGCGCGGCCGCGGTAGAGGTCCTTGTGCATGGTGTCGAGTGTCGGCTGGTCACCGGTGTAGGCGTGGATCGTCGTCATGATGCCCTTCTCGATGCCGACGACATCGTTGAGCACCTTGGCCACCGGCGACAGGCAGTTGGTGGTGCACGAGGCGTTTGAAACCACGAGGTGATCCTTGGTCAGCTTGTGGTGGTTAACGCCGTAGACGACCGTCAGATCCGCATTGTCGGCCGGGGCGGAGACGAGCACGCGCTTGGCGCCAGCCGTCAGATGGGCCGAGGCCTTCTCCTTCGACGTGAAGATGCCGGTACACTCGAGCGCGACGTCGACGCCCATGGCCTTGTGCGGCAGCTTGGCGGGGTCGCGCTCGGCGGTCACCTTGATCGGGCCACGGCCGACGTCGATAGTATCGCCCGAGACCTTCACCTCGAAGGGAAAGCGGCCGTGTACGCTGTCGAAGCGCAGAAGGTGGGCGTTGGTCTCGACGGGCCCCAGGTCGTTGATTGCCACCACCTCGATGTCGGTCCGACCAGATTCGATAATGGCACGCAGCACGTTGCGGCCGATCCGACCGAAGCCGTTAATGGCGACCTTGACTGTCATGGGGTATCCTCTCGCGGTATTTGTGAACGTTGATCGTGTCCCGGTGCTACGCCCGGGCGCACGCAGGTCAATCCAAAGCAGTAGGTGGGGTGTGGATCGACTGTATCTATGGCAGGAAATTGTGCAGCTCGACATCGACTGTCAATGCGTCATGCACTTGCTTTCTTAAAGGAGATGGTCGAGATGGTGCTCGATCTCATTCACCATAGTGGTCGCTCGAAGCATCAGGATCAGTAGCGTTGCGTTTCGCAACGTCCGGCCGAGCTTGCGGGGTTGGCGGAGTTTCGACATGGCGGACCGGGTTGCCAGCAAGGCCAAGAAGCCGGCGAAGAAGCTGCCCGGAAAGTCTGCGATGGGTGCAGCGGTTGCCGCAACCGGCCGCGCGCGGACCGGCGATCTCGAGGCAGAGTGCGGGCGGCTCAGGGCGGAGCTTGAGACTGCCGGCAAGCGGATCAGGGCGCTGGAAGCCCAGCAGAAGCAGTTGCTTGACCGCATCGACTGGGCAATCGACTCCCTGAAGAGCCTTCGCGAGACCTGAAGCGGGTGGCATCTGCCTCTGCCTCTGCCCCGGCCGCACCGGCACTGCAGCGCGACCTGGGGCACGACCTGGGGCACGGTCTGATCAGCCAGCGATACGGCCAGCCTTGAGCGCGGCGATCTCGTCCTCGCTCTTCCCCAGCCAGCCTTTCAGCACGTCGGCCGTGCTCGCGCCGAGAAGCGGAGACGGCTTGACCTCGGCCGGCTGGCCATCGTGCCGGACAGGCCACGCCGGCATCTTGAAGGGACCGACCTTGGGATGCGCCATGGTCTGCATGATGGCGCGATCGTCGAAGGTGGTGTCGTTGATCAGTTCCATCGTGTCGAGCACGGCGCCCGCTGGTATGCCCGCCTCGCCGACGAGACGCATGGCATCCTGCTTGGTTTGCGTCCTGGTCCAGACGCCCACGATCTCGTCGACCTCCTTCTCGCGCTCGGCGCGGGCGGCGGTGGTCGAGAAGCGCGGGTCGTCGGCCAGCTCGGGGCGTCCGATGACGCGGGCGAGGCGCTTCCAGTGCTCCTCGTTGCCGCGGCTCGTATAGATGTAGACCCAGTCGTTCGGTCCGCCCGGCTTGCATGGGTAGATGCCGCCCGGCGACGTGACGCCCGAGAGCATCTTGGCGCCGGCGCGGCCCGCGACGACACCGGTGCGAGCCTGGGTGGCGAAGGCGATGCGGATGTAGTGCAGCATCGCATCCTGCATGGCGACCTCGAGGCGCTGGCCTTTGCCCGTCCGCTGCTTCTCGACGTAGGCCGACAGGATCGAGATGGCGAGCAGCATGCCGGTCCCGGTATCGCCGATGGTGGCGCCGGGCTTGATCGGGGGGCCGTCCGGCATGCCGGAGATGCTCATGACACCGCCGCAGGCCTGGGCGATCATGTCGAAGGCGAGGTTCTGCTCGTAGGGGCTGCCCTCGCCGAAGCCTTTCACCTGGGCGTAGATCAGGCCCGGATTGATCTTCGAGACGACGTCCCAGCCGAGGCCGAGACGCTCGATGGCGCCAGGGGCGAAGTTCTCGACCATCACGTCGGCCTTGGCGGCGAGGTCGAGCACGAGCTTCTTGCCCTCGGCGGACTTCAGGTCGACCGTGATCGACTTCTTGTTGGCGTTGAAGATGAGGAAGTACGTGCTGTCCTTGTCGGGGCTGCCGAAGACGGCGGCGCGGCCGGGATCGCCGAGCTTCGGGTTCTCGACCTTGACCACCTCGGCGCCCATCCAGGCCAGCGCCTCGGTGCACGATGGCCCCGCCTCGAACTGCGACAGATCCAGCACTTTCAGGCCTTTCAGGCACTCCAGCGGCTTCGGTGTGGTCGACATGGTCAGGCTCCTTCGCGAGGGGCTGCACGGGGCACTGCGGCGAAGGGTAGGACGGGGGCGGACGCGGGGGCAATGGGTGAAGGTGCGGGGGTGG
>LNDR01000157.1 GCA_001464755.1 Rhizobiales bacterium Ga0077524 | reverse complement strand
GTCGCCATCGACGCCCGCCACAAGCACTTCCCGGACGAGACGCCCTTCCACTACCAGCCCTTCGCCGGGCGCGAGAACGAGTTCCGCCATACCCCCGCGGTCGTCGACCGGTGGATCAAGGACTACAACACCAAGGATCTGGCGATCTGAGGCGTGGCGCGCGATCCGTGATGGAAGTTGGGATGGCTCATTGCCCTCCCGATCTTCGATCTGTGCGGTCGTGTCGCCCCAACCGAGGCACCGAGTTGCCGAGGTCGCGACTACCTGTGCCCTGGACGGGCTCCCACCTATCGACGCAGCATGGCCAGCGGGCGGCGACGCAACGGAGCCGCCGTCGTGACTGAGGGCCTTCCGCCAGGAGTTGAGACCACCGCTCTCCACGTGGCTGAAACGCCGGGCAGCCACGACGAAACAGCAAGGAACGACATGATGACTGCCGCCGCCGCCATCGACAAAGCCACTGAAGGCGGGATCGCCACCTACGAGGCAATCATCATCGGTGCCGGAATCGGCGGCATGTATCAGCTGCATCGCCTGCGCGAACTGGGCATGAACGTGCGCGTCTTCGAGGCCGGCTCGGACATCGGCGGCACGTGGTACTGGAACCGGTATCCCGGCGCGCGCTTCGATTCCGAGAGCTGGTCCTACGGCTTCTCATTCTCGGACGAGGTGCTGCAGGAATGGGAGTGGCCGGAGCACTTCGCGGCCCAGCCGGATACGCTGCGCTATCTCAACTACGTCGCCGACAAGTTTGATTTTCGCCGAGACATCGAGTTCAACGCGCGGGTTGTTGCGGCGCACTTCGATGATGCGCGGACACTCTGGACCATTACGCTCGAGAACGGTGCGAAGGCTACAGCGTCACTGCTGATTACGGCGCTCGGGCCGCTCTCCGCCCACACCATGCCGAGCATCCCCGGCGTCGGCACGTTCGAGGGGCCGGCCTATCACACGGCACGCTGGCCGAAGGAGGGTGTCGACCTGAAAGGCAAGCGGGTCGGCATCATCGGCACCGGCGCGACCGCCATCCAGACCATCCAGACCATCGCCAAGGACGTCGGACATCTGACGGTTTTCCAGCGGACGCCGAATTGGGCGGCGCCGCTACACAACAGCCGGATCACGCCGGAGGAGCAAAAGGACATCAAGGCGCGCTACCGAGACATCTTTGAGCACTGCAAAACGACGGTGAGCTGCTTCATCCACACGCCCGATCCGCGCAAGGCGCTCGAGGTCTCGCCCGAGGAGCGCGAGGCGTTCTGGGAGAAGCTCTACTCGGAACCCGGCTTCGGCATCTGGATGGGCAACTTCAGCGACATCCTGGTCGACGAGGAAGCGAATGCACTCATGAGCGCATTCGCCGCCAGGAAGATCCGCGAACGCGTCAAGGACCCAAAGATCGCCGACAAGCTGATCCCCAAAAACCACGGCTTCGGGACACGCCGCCTGCCCCTCGAGAGTGGCTACTACGAGGTCTACAATCAGAACAATGTCGAGCTCGTCGATATCAACGAGACGCCGATCGAGCGGATCACGGCGAGGGGCATCAAGACGACCGATCAGGAGCGCGAGTTCGACCTCATCATCTACGCGACGGGCTTCGATGGGGTGACCGGTCCTTACGACCGTGTCGATATCCGAGGGCCGGGGGGGCGCAGCCTCAGGGAAGACTGGCAGAAGATGCCGCGCACGTTTCTCGGGGTCCAGGCGGACGGATTTCCGAACCTTCTGATGATCCTCGGGCCGCATACGGCGCGCGGCAACATTCCCCGCAATATCGAGCAGATCGTCGACTGGTTGACGGGGCTAATCACGTACATGCGCGCCAACGGCATCAAGCGGATCGAGCCGCGCGCCGAGGCGGTCGAGATGTGGGCGGAGCATGTCGACAAGGCGGCGGCGATGCTGCTCTCGAGCAGAATTGCCTCGTGGCAGACCGGTATCAACCGCAACGTCGAAGGCCGGCAGGTTCTGCGGGTCCTCGGCTATAACGGCAGCCAAGTGAAGTATCGCCGATTGGCCGAGAAGGTCGCCGCCGGGGGCTACCGCGAGTTCATTCAGTCATCCTGAAGGCACCCGCCGGTCAGCCTCACTCGGAGCGCGTCACCAGGCAATCGACCTGCTGGCGGCGCAGCTGGATGCAGGCGGCGGCGGCCGCCTCGGCATCGAGCCCGACGAAACGCGCCCGGTAGAGCGTGCGGCCGTTTGCTTGCACCGCAGGCGTCGCGGCATTGGCGCCCGACAGCAGCTGGGGTGACAGCCTGCGAGCAGCATCGAGGCGCTCTCGCGCCTCGCGCACCTGGCCGAACGCACCGATCTGGATCTCCGCGCCCGAGCCGTGGCGGGGCGCTCCGCTGGTAGCCGCCTCCGTCCCGCGCGAGCCAAGATAAGCCGCCTGGGCCGCCAGCGTCGACGGCGGTCTCACACTGCGCGCGCCAGGGGAGACGCTCGGCTGCCAGCCGCCGGACGCAAGCTGACTCGCAACACTCGAGCCTCCCGCGGCCGGGGCAGCGATCCGAACCTCGGAGTTCCATTTGTCCGCAGCGAGTGGCTGCATGGCGACCCGTGCGGGGCGGATGGGCTCGACCGGCTCTACGAGCCTTGGCTCGGGCGCAACCGGGATGGTCGTCACGCGGCGCGGGCTGATGAGCACCGCCGGGCGCTCGATGGCTTTCGGGCTCGCGATCGGACGGCTTGCCACAACGAGCGGGCGCCGCGTCCGCTCTGTCGAAGCGAGTTGCACCCCCCGATTGAGGACAAGCCGCATACGGGCATTGCGGACCGAGGCCGACGATCCGCCCATGACGACGGCCAGAACATGGCGTCCATCGCGCCGGACCGAGGCGAGCAGGTTGAACCCGGACGCCGATGTGTAGCCTGTCTTGATGCCGTCCATGCCAGCGAAGTTCGCAAGCATCGTGTTGTGATTGCGATGCGTGCGCCCGGCATATTGGAATGACCGGAGGGCAAAAAGGCGCGCCTGATCGGGAAACTTGTCGTAAAGGCGGAGGGCCAGCGTCAGCATATCCCGGGCGGTCGTCACCTGCTCGCGATCGGGAAGGCCGTGGGCGTTTCGGAAGGTCGTCGCTTTCATGCCGATCTCGCGCGCCTTGCGCGTCATGGCCTCGGCGAACCGCGTCTCGTCGCCGGCGATGTGTTCGGCCAGCGCTACGGCGATGTCATTGGCCGACTTGGTGATCAGCGCCCGGACGGCATCGGCCACCGAGATCGTCGCACCTGGCTCCAGGCCGAGCTTCGAGGGCGCGACCGACGCGGCGACGGGCGAGATGGAGATGCGACTATCAGATCTGAGACGGCCCAGTTCGATCTGCTCGAAAACCATGTATAGCGTCATGACCTTTGTCAGCGACGCCGGGTAGCGCGGCGCATCTGCCGCCTCGGTGTGAAGAACCTGACCGGTGTTCGCGTCAACGAGCATGGCCGCATAGCGCGCTGCGGCCGTCGCTGGCAGTGCCATCGCGCAGAGACCGAGCAACGCAAGAACGAGCCCGCGAATGGCAGCCCTGCCACCCCGCCAGCCCTCGATCAACCTGCTCTTGCTCCTGGCGGAAGCCACGGCCTCGCCCTTATCTCTCGTCATCATTGCCTGACACCCCTGGCCGGGTACACATCATGATTTTCGGGCGCCTTTGCGGCGTCGTGGGGCCAGATCCCGACGGAAGGGTCGCAGATCCCCCTTCAGACTTGGTAAATGGCTTATGCTGCGTCGCAACATCGCGCTTGTAAGAATTGTGCACCGCAGCTAGATTTTTGGAGAGAGTCCGCAAGCAGCCTTGCTGCAAGGCATCAGGCGCCAGTCGGGCGGCTGCGGCATAAAATTCGGCGATCAGCCCCGCATGGCACCCCGGTGCCAACCCAGGAGAAGACAGATGGTCAAGCCCTTCGACGACATGCAGCGCATGAACCAGACCGGTATCGATAACGTCATGAAAATGTTCGGCGAATGGGGCAAGAGCTGGCAGGCGATCTCGGCCGAAATGACCGACTACACCAAGCGGTCGTTCGAAGACGGCACGCACACGATGGAAAAGCTCATGGCCGCGAAGTCCGTCGAGCAGGCCTACGAGATCCAGTCGACCTACGCCAAGCGCGCCTACGACGACTATATGCATCAGGTGACGAAGCTCGGCACCATGTACTCGGAACTTGCCAAGGAGGCCTACCGCCCCATGGAGCGGGTCATGCAGACCGGCCGTTGAGCCTCTTCGTGTCTCTACGAGGTTGTTTGGCCCGGCGGTCTCGCCGGGCCTTTTTTTTGCCTGCGGGAGTGCCCACATTCGGTGTCACGTGTTGTGTCAACGGTTCGGGCTTCATCAACTAGTCAGGGTTTGCGAACCGATGCATCCTCTCGGTAGTATGGTCCAGACGGCAGGGTCGGCCCTCGGCGGCGGCCACGCCAACCGCGGTCTCGGAGAGACGCGACAGGAGTGCGAGAAATGGACCGGAGCAGAGGATTGGCCCTGATAGCCAGCATGAGCAACGACCGAGGACAGTCCCAACGGCGCGACTCGCGGCTGATGGCCGGTGGCAACAAGCGCCCGCCCGACGACGGCGGCGAAGGGAAGACCGGGATCATTACGCGGACGAAGCCGAAAACGCAGCGTCCTAGTCTCTACAAGGTTCTCATTCTGAACGACGACTACACACCGATGGAGTTCGTCGTGCACGTGCTGGAACGGTATTTCAACAAGGGCCGCGAGGAGGCGACCCGCATCATGCTGCACGTCCATCACAAGGGCGTCGGCATCTGCGGTGTCTACACCTACGAGGTCGCCGAGACGAAGGTGACGCAAGTCATGGATTTCGCACGCCAGCACCAGCACCCGCTGCAGTGCACCATGGAAAAGGAGTAGGTCACAGGTGCCTTCCTTCTCGCAAAATCTGGAGCAGGCGCTCCACAAGGCTCTCGAGTATGCCAACGAACGGCATCACGAGTACGCCACGCTCGAGCACCTCCTCCTGGGGCTCATCGACGACCGCGACGCGGCCGCCGTCATGCGCGCGTGCAACGTCAATCTCGACGAATTGCGGCGTCGCGTCACCGGCTACCTCGACACCGAGCTCGAGGGGCTTGTGCGCAAAGGTGCTGCTGACGCGCAGCCGACGACCAGCTTCCAGCGCGTCATTCATCGCGCGGTGGTGCATGTCCAGTCGTCCGGCCGCGAGGAAGTGACCGGCGCCAACGTGCTGATCGCGATCTTCGCCGAGCGCGAGAGTCACGCTGCGTTCTTCCTCCAGGAGCAGGAAATGACGCGGTTCGACGCTGTGCAGTACGTCAGCCACGGCATCGCCAAGCGACCCGGCGCCAGCGAGCCGCGCCCCGCGCGCGGTATCGACGAGGGCGAGAGCAACGAGGCCACGGGCGAAAAGAAGCAAGCCGACGCGCTCAACAACTACTGCGTCAACCTCAACAAGAAGGCGCGCGACGGTAAGATCGACCCGCTGATCGGTCGCGAGACCGAGGTGCTGCGCACGATCCAGGTCCTGTGCCGGCGATCGAAGAACAACCCGCTGTTCGTGGGCGATCCCGGCGTCGGCAAGACGGCGATCGCCGAAGGTCTCGCGCGAAAGATCATCCGCGGGGAGGTGCCCGAGGTCCTGAAGAATGCAACGATCTTCTCGCTCGATATGGGGACGCTGCTGGCCGGCACGCGCTATCGCGGCGACTTCGAGGAGCGGCTCAAGGCCGTCATGAAGGAGATCGAGGCCTACCCCGGTGCCATCCTGTTCATCGACGAGATCCACACCGTTATCGGCGCAGGGGCGACCTCCGGCGGCGCAATGGACGCCTCGAACCTGTTGAAGCCCGCGCTGCAGGCTGGCACCGTGCGCTGCATCGGCTCGACGACCTACAAGGAGTATCGCCAGCACTTCGAGAAAGATCGGGCCCTCGTCCGTCGTTTCCAGAAAATCGACGTAAAGGAGCCGACCATCGAGGACACCATCGAGATCATGAAGGGCCTCAAGCCCTATTTCGAGGAGTTCCACAAGCTCAAGTACACGAACCAGGCCATCAAGGCCGCGGTCGAGCTGTCGGCGAAGTACATCCACGACCGCAAGCTGCCCGACAAGGCGATCGACGTGATCGACGAGACGGGTGCCTCGCAGATGCTCGTGCCCGAAGGCAAGCGCAAGAAGAAGATCACCGTCAAGGAGGTCGAGGAGACCGTCGCCACGATGGCCCGGATTCCGCCAAAGACCGTCTCCAAATCCGATGCCGAGGTGATGTCGAACCTCGAGAAGGACTTGAAGCGCCTCGTCTTTGGTCAGGATGCGGCAATTACTGCGCTGGCCTCGGCGATCAAGCTGTCGCGTGCAGGGCTGAGAGAGCCCGAGAAGCCGATCGGCTGCTACCTGTTCTCCGGCCCTACCGGCGTCGGCAAGACGGAGGTTGCCAAGCAGCTTGCATCCCTGATGGGCATCGAGCTCCTGCGCTTCGACATGTCGGAGTACATGGAGAAGCACACCGTCTCGCGGTTGATCGGTGCCCCTCCGGGCTATGTCGGCTTCGACCAGGGCGGGCTACTGACCGACGGCATCGACCAGCATCCGCACTCGGTTCTGTTGCTCGACGAGATCGAGAAGGCGCATCCGGACCTGTTCAACATCCTGTTGCAGGTGATGGACCACGGCAAGCTGACCGACCACAACGGCAAGCAGGTCGACTTCCGCAACGTCATCCTGATCATGACGACGAACGCGGGTGCCGCCGACATGGCGAGGTCTGCGATCGGCTTCAACCGCGCCAAGCGCGAAGGCGACGACGAGGAGGCGATCAACCGGCTGTTCACGCCGGAGTTCCGCAACCGGCTCGATGCCGTCGTGCCGTTCTCGGCGCTGCCACCGGAAGTGATCACCAAAGTGGTCGAGAAGTTCGTCTTCCAGCTCGAGGCGCAGCTCGCCGACCGCGGTGTCACGATCGAACTCGGCGAGGACGCCACCAAGTGGCTTGCCGAGAAGGGATACGACGCCAAATTCGGCGCCCGGCCACTCGCCCGCGTGATTCAGGAGCACATCAAGAAGCCGCTCGCCGAGCAGCTGCTCTTCGGCAGCCTGATCAATGGCGGCACAGTGCGCATCAAGGTCGAGGGCGAAGGCGACGACCGGAAGATCGGCTTCGAGTACCTGCCCGCCGAGCCCGGGCGCAAGCCGCGGGCCCAGCTCGAGGAGGAGCAGGAGGACGACGAGGCCGAGGATACGCCCGAGGGTGATGCGCTCGTCGGCGCGGGTCCGAAAAAGGCGCTCCCCGGTCCCAAGGGTGAGGGCGGCGCCAGCGGACGCCCGACCGGGGCTGTGCCGTCCATCCCCCGCCGCAAGAAGGACGAGTAGCAGCGAGGCCCGCTCCCAGCGGTGACGTCTACCGAATGAGCTTCTGCCCGCGCCATTCCGATGGCGCGGGTTTCTCTTGAGGGGCGGCGCGTCTCGACCGAGGGCCGTCGCGAGGGCTGATGCGGCTGCAGATCTTCTCCGACGTTCACATCGACGTTTGCCCGGTCTTTACGCCGCGCCTGGCCGCCGGCGTTGATGCCGTCGTC
>LNDR01000156.1 GCA_001464755.1 Rhizobiales bacterium Ga0077524 | reverse complement strand
CAGCGGCACATAGCAGGCGCGGCCGTGCGAGGTGGCGAGCGAGAAGCCCACGAGATCGCACAGCATCGGATCGAGGCTCGTGGTCTCCGTGTCGAAGGCGACGCGGCCAAGATTGAGAGCCTCGGTCACCCAGGCCTCGAGGCGCACGAGATCGCGAATCGTCTCGTACTGCGCGCGGTCGATCTTCGGCTCGCGCGCCGCCCCGCGCGCAAACGCTATGACTTCGGCGAAGGCGCCGCTACCGGCCGGCGCGCCCACCTCGCTTGCCTCTGCGCCGTTACCCGGCGGCCGCGGCCCGGATCGGGCGACAGGAGCCTTCGCCTCGCGTCCTGCGAGGCTCGAGCCGACGGACCGCTCCAGCGGCGGCGGAACGTCGACCTTGAGCGCCTCGGCAATACGCTTTGTGAGCGTGTTGAACTCCATCTCGCGCATGAAATCCAAGAGCGGCTCGGCCTTCGGCTCCTGCAGGCCGAGCTGGTCGACCGTGACCGTCACGGGCACGTCGTCCTTGAGCCGGACAAGCTCGCGGCTGATACGGGCCAGGTCCGCGAACTCGATCAGCTTCTCGCGCCGCTTCGGCTGCTTGATCTCGCCCGCCCGCGCCAGCAGCGAATCGAGATCGCCGTACTCTTTGATGAGCTCGGCTGCCGTCTTGACGCCGATCCCCGGCACGCCGGGCACGTTGTCGACCGAGTCGCCGGCCAGCGACTGCACGTCCACGACGAGCGTCGGCTCGACGCCGAACTTCTCGATGACCTCCTCGCGGCCGATCGTCTTGCCCTTCATCGTGTCGAGCATGACGACGCCGGGCTGGATGAGCTGCATCAGGTCCTTGTCGGACGAGACGATGGTCACGTCGCCGCCCTTGGCGATCACGTCTTTGGCGTAGGTCGCGATGAGATCGTCCGCCTCGAAGCCGTCCTGCTCGATGCAGGCGATGTTGAACGCCTTGACCGCGTCCCGGATCAACGGGAATTGCGGCACCAGCTCTTCGGGCGCGGGTGGGCGATTCGCCTTGTACTCCTGGTAGATTTCGTTGCGGTAGTTCTTCGCGGACGCATCGAAGATCACCGCGATGTGCGTCGGGCCTCGGCCCGCCTTCGCGTCGGCCATCAGCTTCCAGAGCATGGCGCAAAAGCCATGCACGGCACCGACAGGCAGTCCGTCAGACGGACGTGTCAGCGGCGGCAGTGCGTGGAACGCACGGAAAATGTATCCGGAGCCGTCCACGAGATAGACGTGGCTGCCCTTGGCGACGGGCACTGGCTCGCCATCCGGCACGGTGACGACGGCGGCGCGAGAGGCGTATGTCTTCGGTTCGGTGCTCATGGCACCACTATAGGGACGGTGGCGGGCGCGGTCAGCCCGTGAGTTGGCACTTGGGGAGATGGCGGGATAACTCCCGTTGCGATGCGCGTGCCCGCAACCTTGCCCCGCCTCTCGGTCGCACCCACATCAAGTTGGTGAGGCCATCGCGCGAATTAGGAGACGACCATGCGGCTGCTTGCCCCGACCTTGGCCTTCCTGTTGGCCCTGACAGCGACAGCGCCAGTCGACGCCCAGGAGCGTCGCGATGGCCGCAAGGCCTACGATCGCGACCGCTACGAGCAGCCGCGCCGCTCCTCGACCGTGGACCGCGAGGGCCGCTGCGTCCGCGACACCGGCCGCCCACTCGACAGCCTGAATCTCAGTCATCGGTGCGATCGCGAGGAGTTCTGGGAACGCTTCAACGGCGGCGACAACCGGCGCTGAGCCCTAATTTGCTTGCATCGGGCCTCGCCGCGAGCGGAGCGTTGCGCTTGTTCTGACCGGTGCCTTAAGCTCGCATGCAATCGCCGGGCGCACTTCTTGAACGGCGGCGAGGCATCGGAGGACGTCCCATGAGAGAGGCGATGCGGCGCGGGCCGCGCTACAAGCACGAGGCTAGCGAGAGCCTCCCCTATGAAACGATCACGGTCGACAAGCTGACACCGGTGATCGGGGCTGAAATCGGCGGGGTTGATCTCGGCCGGCCGCTCTCGAACCAGCAGCAGGACGAGATCCATCGCGCGCTTGCCGACAACCTCGTCATCTTCTTCCGCGACCAGAGCATCACGTCCGAGCAGCATCTTGCCTTCGGGCGGCTCTTTGGCGAGCTTATGATCCATCCGGCGGCCCCGCACATCGAGGGGCACCCCGAACTCTTGAAGATCTACGCCGACAAGGACAGCCCGCGAGCCAATGGCGAGAGCTGGCATTCGGACGTCAGCTGTGAGCCCGAGCCGCCGATGGGCTCGATCCTGCACATCAAGCAGTGCCCGCCGAAGGGCGGAGATACGCTGTTCGCCAACATGTATGCCGCCTACGAGGCGCTGTCGGACCGGATGAAGGCCTATCTCGAGGGGCTGCATGCCGTGCACGACGGAGAGCACGTCTATCGCGGCACCTACGCGAATTTCGGCGTCAAGGACAAGCCGGACTATCCGCGCGCCGAGCATCCGGTGGTGCGCACGCATCCCGTGACAGGCAAGAAGGGTCTGTTTGTCAATCGCGGGTTCACGACGCGGATACACGGCATTCCACTCGACGAGAGCGACGCGATCCTCGGCTACCTCTTCGACCACATGGCCAATCCGTTGTTCCAGTGCCGATTCCGGTGGCAGCCCAATTCGATCGCCTTCTGGGACAACCGCTGCGCCCAGCACCGCGCGATGTGGGATTACTGGCCGCACACCCGGAGCGGTGCCCGCGTGACGGTCAAGGGGGAGCGGCCGGTCTAGGCTGCCGCCGGTCACGACAAGCAAGGACTCTCAGATGGCCATCGAAGGCGCCGATCACTTCGGCTTCACGAACGAGGAGCTCAGCCGGCTCGAGACGGTCTATCGGCCGGACTTGTTCAAGGGCAAAGTGGTGGTTGTGACCGGTGCCGGCTCGGGCTTCGGGCTGGCCATCGCGACCCTGTTCGCGCGCCTTGGGGCAGCGGTCGCCATCACCGGACGCAACGAGGAGCGGGTGGGCAAGGCCAAGGCCTTTCTCGAAGCCTTGGGCGGCAGCGTCTCGAGCCACCTCTTCAATATCCGCGACCCGGAAGCCGACGCCGCGTTCGTCGCCGACGTCTGGCGGGAGCATGGGCGCCTCGACGTGCTCATCAACAACGCTGGCGGTCAGTTCCCGCAGGCGGCGATCGACTTCAAGCCAAAAGGCTGGAACGCGGTCATCGACAACAACCTGAATGGCACCTGGTACATGATGCAGGCCGCCGCACGCGGCTGGATCGAGCACAAATCGCCGGGCGTGATCGTCAACATCGTCGCGGATTTCTGGCGCGGCATGCCGGGCATCGCACACACCGCCGCAGCGCGGGCGGGCGTGACCTATGCCTCCAAGACGGTGGCCGTGGAATGGGCACCAGACAACATCCGCGTCAATTGCGTGGCGCCCGGTTGCCTCGAAACGTCTGGCTTTGCGCACTACCCTCCAGAGGGAGCCGCGACCTACAAGGAAGCCAACCCCATGAAGCGAGTGGGCGATGCCTGGGATGTCGCGGAAGCCTGTGTCTATCTGGCCGCGCCGTCGGCCAAATTCATTACGGGCGAGGTGCTGACCGTCGATGGCGGCCAGCAGCTCTGGGGCGATCCGTGGCCGACCGGGCGGCCGCCGTGGTTCCGGCTCTGACGCGCGGCGCGAGTGCCGTGCTGCCCGTGCGTTGATGGGGTTGAGTGCTGGTCTTGAGGGGTTGCGGCGACGACACTCCCGGCTCATGGTGCGGGAAAGTTGCGATCAGCCCGCACGGGCGACCTCAGGAGTGACGCATGACCAGCCCGCGCATCAAGCTGCACAAGGGCGACCTTCCGGCTGGGCTGTCGTTCGGTAGCTCGGTGGCGATCGACACGGAGACGTTGGGGCTCAAGCCTTACCGGGACCGGCTGTGCCTCGTTCAGCTTTCAGCTGGCAACAACGAGGCGCACTTGGTGCAACTCGACGGCAGCGACTGGTCGGCGCCGCGTCTGCGGGCTCTGCTGCTGGACCCGGGTGTGGTCAAGATCTTCCACTACGGCCGCTTCGACATCGCTGTCCTGAAGCGATGGCTGGGAGTGGCGACGACGCCGATCTGGTGCACGAAGATCGCGTCCAAGCTGGCCCGCACCTATACCGATCGGCACGGCCTGAAGGATCTGTGCGCCGAACTGGCTGGAGTTGAGCTGTCGAAGCAGCAGCAGAGTTCGGATTGGGCGTCGGCGAGCTTGTCGCAGCAGCAACTCGCCTATGCCGCCTCTGACGTGCTCCACCTCCATGGACTGAAAGCCAAGCTGGAGGCGATGCTCCAGCGCGAGGGCCGCATGGCGATGGCCGAGGCCGCGTTTCGCTATCTGCCCGAGCGCGCGGATCTCGACCTCGCCGGCTTCGACGACATGGACGTCTTTTCACACTGAGAGCTGCTGGGCCGGGAAACTGTACGTAAGACGGGGATGCGACGCCACGGCGTCCCAATGTTTCCCTAATTTCGGTTCATCTGTCGCTGCTTGGGTGGGATTCGCGGCCGGTGTCGGGCGCGAAGCCGAGCCACTGGAACAGGGCATGCGAGGCGAGAGCAAGAGAGCGTCGAGCGCCCGCGGGGGCGTAATCGACATAGACGTGACCGCAGCTGTGCGAGAGCGGGCCTTTCGCCGTGCGCGCCGGCACAGCGTGCTCGTCACGGCCTTCAAGGTGCTGTTGCCGGTGACAGCGGTCGCATGGCTCGGCTTCTACGGTGTGGCGCTCGTGGTCAGCTCTGGGCTGAAGAGCCGCGACATCACCGCCAGCAAGGTGACCATCGATCCAACGAACCTGACCATGGCGGATCCGCGTTACAATGGGTTCGGTAAGGACGGCTCTGAGTACAAGGTGCACGCCAAAAGTGCCGTCACGGATCTGCGGATGTCCGCCCCGATCCGACTGGACGTGATCGATGGCGAGATCATCCAGCCGAGCGGCGTGGTCACGCGTCTCAACGCCAAGTGGGGCACCTACGACCAGAAAAAGGACCTCCTGGAACTTTACGAGAGCATCGACGTCGATGCGACCAACGGCATGAAGGCGCGGCTGACGCGGGCCACCGTGCTGGCCAAGGAAAGCCGCATCATCAGCAACGAGCCGGTGCAAGCGGAGACCGCCACGGGAAGTATTCGTGCGGGCACGATGACGCTCGACACGAAGGCGCGTCAGGCGAGCTTCAAGACCGCGGTGCATGTCACGTTGAAGCCGACCAAGCCGCCTGCCGCGCTGAAGGGAGCCGAGAACGTCGCACCCAAGCGCGAGACGACGCAGGCTTTCGGGATAGATGCGAACTCAGGAGAGCCTGTGATCGTGACCTCGGAGCGGCTGGACGTGGACGACACCGCCAAGACCGCGCTTTTCCGGGAGGCCGTGGTGGCCCGGCAAGCCGAGGCGACGCTCGCGGCGCCGGAGCTGGACGTGATCTACGCGGGCCGTGCGACCGTGGGCGACAGCGGCGCTGCGGCACCCAAGTCCGAGGATGGCGGGGAGGCGACGAAGCTCAAGTCGATCAAAGCCCGCGGCGGGGTCCGCATGTCGAACAAGGGCGATCAAGCGGAGAGCCAATCGCTCGATTACGACGCGGAGACGGAGCGCATCCTGCTCGCAGGCGACGTGACGATGACGCAGCTACCCGAGCGGACCGTCAAGGCAGAGACTGCGTTGCTCGATCAGAAGGCGGACACGGCGCTGCTGACGGGCGACGTCGAGGTCATGCAAGGTCGCAACATTCTCAAGGGTGGTCGACTCGCGATAGACAGAAAAGGCGGCACGGCCAGGCTGACCAGCCCGGCTGCAGCCGGTCGCGCGGCGGGACGCATCTCGACGCTGTTCTACCAGAACCAGACCGCGAAGCCGGGAGCCGCGACCAAGCCGAGCGCGACCGACGAAGAGACGACCCTCGGGCCGCTCGGTGCCAATTTCCGCAGCGATCCCAACGCACCCATCGAGGTCGAGGCCCAGCTGCTCGATGTGAACGATCGCAAGCACACGGCCGTCTATACCGGAGGCGTGGTCGCCAAGCAGGGCACGTTCGTCGTCCGGACCGAGGAGATGACCGCCCATTACTCCGGCGAGACGGGACTTGCGGCGGCATCGCAGCCGATCCAACGGGACAAGGCGAAAGCGTCCGGGCCGGGCGGGTCCGAGCTTCGTCGCATCGAGGCCCGGCGCGGCGTGGTGGTCACAGGCAGCGACAGCCAGCAGGCGACGGGCGAGTGGGCGACTTTCGATGTGAAGGCCAACACCATCGTCATGGGCGGCAATGTCACGGTCTCGCAGGGCAAGCAGGTCGTGCGCGCGCCGGCCGGGATGCGCCTGCTGATCGATCTCGCTAGCGGCGTCACGCGTTTCGAGGCCGAGCCGGGGGCAGCAGCCAAGGCTGGCCCGAAGGTCAGCGGCGCGTTTGCGACCTCCGTCGCGCCCAGCTCGCAGAACAACGGCGTTGCGGGATGCCCACCGGGGGCGGTGTGCAGGAGCGGGCGGCTCGAGGCAATCTTCTATCCGAGCCAGATCCAGGAAAAGGCCAGCCAAAAGGCCGGCGCAGGGAGTCCCTCGGAGGCCGGGAAAGCGGCGCGCGACTTGGTCAAGCGCCCGTCCAGCGCCGAGGCTCGACGCCAGACGACAAATCCATCGACGACGCCTTGATCACCTCATCCCGATCCTGGTTTATACCTCCGAGCTTCGGCGTGCCCCCCGACTTAGCTGCGGTGCGTTCAAGGACCGATCTGACATGGCCTTCACGTTGTTCCCAAGAGCACGTCGCGTGCTGGCCGGCACCACACCGCCGGTCGCCAGCGGTCCGCCGGCGCCAACGGTGCGGCCAGGCGGCGCGCGCCTCCATGCTCATGCTGGAGGCGACGGCTGGTTGACCGGCGAGGGCGTTCAGAAGAGCTACGGCAAGCGCAAGGTGGTGAAGGGAGTAAGCGTCGCGGTCGCGCGGGGCGAGGTGGTGGGCCTGCTTGGGCCCAACGGCGCGGGCAAGACCACGGTCTTCTACATGATCACGGGGCTCGTTCCGGCCGACTCCGGGCGCATCACGATCGATGGCCGGGACGTGACACGGCTACCCATGTACCGGCGGGCGCGGCTTTTCCGCGGTCTCACGGTCGAGCAGAACATCATGGCCATCCTCGAGCTGGTCGAGCCGAGCCGGAAGAAGCGGCGTGAGCAACTCGACAGCCTGCTGGAGGAATTCCAAATAACGCGCCTCAGGAAGAGCCCGTCGATTGCGCTGTCCGGCGGCGAGCGGCGGCGGTGCGAGATCGCCAGGGCGCTCGCCTCGCGACCGTCGTACATGCTTCTCGACGAGCCATTCGCCGGTATCGACCCGATTGCGGTTGGAGATATCCAACAATTGGTTAGACACCTCAAGCAGCGTGGCCTTGGCGTTCTGATAACGGATCATAACGTTCGGGAAACCTTGTCCCTGGTCGATCGGGCCTACGTGATCGCCGAGGGTCAAGTTCTGACACAAGGTAGTCCTTCAGAAATCATCGCCAACGA
>LNDR01000155.1 GCA_001464755.1 Rhizobiales bacterium Ga0077524 | reverse complement strand
CGTCGAAGAAGCCCTCGATTTTCTCATTGGCCCCACCGATCGCCTGCACCTCGCCGGCTTGGTTGACCGAACCCGTTACGGCGAACGACTGGTTGATCGGGACCTCGGACAGTGCGGAAATGAGCGCATAAAGCTCGGCCGAGGACGCACTGTCGCCATCCACGCCGCCGTAGGACTGCTCGAAAACGAGCGTAGCGGCAAGGGCCAGCGGCACCTCCTGCGCGTAGAAGCCGGCCAAGTAGCCCCAGAGGATCATGACGCCCTTCGAGTGCAGCGGCCCGCCGAGGTTGACCTCGCGCTCGATGTCGGTGACGCGGCCCGACCCCATGCGCGCCCGCGCCGAGATGCGGCTGGGGCGGCCGAAGGCGAAGCTCCCGAGTTGCAGAACCCACGATCTCGCGGGTGATGGTCTCCTGGGCCCGGTCGCTGAGGCGATCCGAGCGCTGCGTGTGCTCATCGACGGCCCGCACGACGGACTCTCGCGTGATCTCGGTGCTGCCGGCGTCGGCCGCCCAATAGTCGGCCTCCCGGACGATGTCGGCGATGTGTCCGATCTGAATCGACAGCTTTTCGCGATCGTCGGCAAGGCGTGCGCCTTCCTCGATCAGCAGGGCGATGGCAGAAGCATTGGCGGGCTTCAGGCCATGCTCGCGGACGATCGAGGCGATCAGCTGGGCGTAGGCGCGGTCGTTGTCGGCGGAGCGGGCGATCGAATCGTCGAAGTCCGCTTGGACCTTGAAGAGACCAGCGAAGTCCGGGTCGTGCATGGCGAGCAGGTAGTAGAGCTCGCGATCACCGAACAGCACGATCTTGATTTCGAGCGGGATCGGCTCCGGATCGAGTGATTGGGTGGACATGAGGCCAGACACTTCGGAGGGCTGCTCGATGCGGATCTCCCGTGCCTTGAGCGCACGCTTGAGCGCCTCCCAGGCGAACGGCGAGAGGAGCAGCTTGCGGGCGTCGATCAGGAGATAGCCGCCGTTGGCGCGATGCAGCGCGCCGGGCTTGATGAGAAGGAAGTCTGTGACGAGCGCGCCCATCTGGGCGATGTGCTCGACGCGGCCGACAACGTTGCCGTAGGTGGGGTTCAGCTCCTCGTGGAGCGGCGCGCCGACGTCCGGCGCCTCGCCGTTGCCGACCATGACGTTGACGAGGAAGCGGCGAAAGCGCGGATCACGAGCCGTGTCCGCCGGCTGCTTGACGATCTCGCTTTCCTCGCCGGTCTGGACGAGGAAGAGGCCGACGTTTCGCACGAGATCCTTGCCGGCAGCCTCGAGATAGGCCCGCACCTCGGCCTCGTCGGCAAAGGCAGCGGCGACGTCGTCCAGCGCCTCCTGCACGACGATGGTCGCGACCTCTGTATTGAGCTCGCTGACGCGCTGGCGGCGCACCTTGTCGGATTTCGGCATGCGCTCGAGGATATGCTCGAGTTCCTTCTGCAGAACCTCGATGCGGCTCTCGACCTCCTTGCGCATGGCCTCGGGCAAAGTGTTGAAGACCTCGGGCTTGACGATCTTTCCCTCGTGGGTCGGCGCCATGACGAAGCCGGTCGGCGTCCGCACGATGGTGATGTTCTGCTCCATCGCGCGCTTGTTCAGGGCCTCGAACGCCTCCTCCTGGCCGGAACGGAACTCCTCCTCGATGGATCGGCGGCGGGCTTGGTAGTCCTCGCCCTCGAAGGTCGCGGGAAGCGTGGACCGAAGCTCGTCGATGGCGCTGATCATCGCCTTGGCGAGAGGCTTTGCGCGACCGGCGGGGAGACGGATCGCACGGGGGCGGTTCGGATCCTCGAAGTTGTTCACGTAGACCCAATCGACCGGCGCGGCCTCCGCACGTGCCTTGCGCGTGAGGTATTGCTTCACGGCGGTGCTCTTGCCGGAGGCTGGCGGCCCCAATACGAAGACGTTGAAATCGTTCGAGCGCATGTTGACGCCGAACTGGATGGCCTTCAGCGCGCGATCCTGGCCGATCAGGCCGGAAATGGGCTCCAGCTCGGCGGTCGTCGTAAAGCCGAGCGTAGTCGGATCGACAGTGCGACGCAACTCGGCGACGGCGAGCGGCTTGGCTGACGCCGACGACACCGCTCCTGCGGTCTCCGGCTTGGCGGCGTCGGACTGGTTGCGCTTGAAGAACATCGATCCCCGCTTCTGTTTCTCGTGTTGATCCGGCCCCGAAGAGAAGACGGTAGTGACTGCGGCCCGTCAATCCTGCCGCATCGCCATGCGATCAGCGGCCGCCGCGCACCCGGCCTGATACTCGCATACAAGTGGGCCGTCGCGATGGTAACGCGCTATCGTGGGCAATGGTGGCAAGACGATGAGACCAAAGAACGACGTGCACTGCCCGACGGACGGGCGCCAATCGGAGAAGGCCCGCGAAATCGCCCGCGGCTCGCAGAGAGCACTGGCGCTGCGTGGCTTTCGGGCAATCCCGGAGCTGTCGCTTGCCGATGGACGCCGTGCCGACCTCGCCGCCATCGACGCGGCGGGCGAGGTCTGGATCGTCGAGATCAAATCGTCGATTGTGGACTTCCGATCGGACGCGAAATGGCCGGACTACCGGGCTTGGTGCGACCGGCTGCTGTTCGCCGTGGCGCCCGACTTTCCTGTCGAGGTGCTGCCTGACGATACCGGCCTCATCCTCGCCGACCGCTACGGCGGCGAGATCGTCCGGGAGGCGCCGGAGCACAGGCTGGCCAGTGCACGCCGGAAGGCCATCATGTTACGCTTCGCTCAGGTCGCTGCCGGACGCTTGATGACGCTCGCCGATCCGGAAGCCGCCTACGAGCCACTCCCGAGGGTGTGAGGCGCACGAGGGCGCTTGCCGACGGGCATATAGCTGGCCTGCAACGTGGTGCCTTGACGGCAGCGCGGGGGCGCGTTGAATTGCCGACCCTCGCGGCTCCCGTAGCCGCCCGCGCCACCGGGAGACTGCCCACGTGACCTCCAAACTGCCCGACGTGTCGAGCACCGTCCACGATCTCAGGAGCCGCGTAGCGGAATGGCGCCGGGCCGGCGAGGCTGTGGCCCTGGTTCCCACCATGGGCGCCCTCCATGAAGGGCACTTGTCGCTGGTCCGACTGGGGCGCAGCCGCGCACGCCGCACGGTCACCTCGATTTTCGTCAATCCGGCACAGTTCGCGCCGACGGAGGACTTCGACAAGTATCCGCGAACATTCGAGGACGATCTCGCGAAGCTGGCCACGGTCGGCTGCGATCTCGTCTGGGCGCCGAACGCAAAGGAAATGTACCCCGAGGGGTTCGCCACCCGCGTCGTACCGGCGGGCTCGGCCGAGGGGCTCGAAACAGACTTCCGCCCGCATTTCTTCGGCGGCGTTGCAACGGTGTGCACGAAGCTCTTCATGCAGTCGGGTGCCGACTTCGCGTGTTTCGGCGAGAAGGACTTCCAGCAGCTCTGCGTGATCCAGCAGGTGGTGCGCGACCTGAACTTGCCGCTCGAGATCCTGCCCGGAGCGACGGTGCGCGAGGCGGACGGGCTCGCGATGTCGTCACGCAACCGCTATCTCGCGCCCGAGCAACGTGCGCGAGCCGTCGTCATCTATGACGTCATCCAGCGCGTAGCGGCGGCCGCGCGAGCCGGGCCGCACGAGGCGGCCCTGGCTGAGGGCACCAAGGCGCTGGCCGCTGCCGGATTCGGGCCCATCGACTACTTGACGGTGCGCGATGCCGAGACGCTGAAGAGCTGGTCGCGCGTGAACGGCCGACCGGGGCGCGTGCTGGCTGCAGCGTGGCTCGGCAAGACGCGCCTGATCGACAACGTGGAGGTCTGAGGCCTACGCTTCTGCAATATCGTAGTCGCGAAAGGAGCCACCCCGTGATCAGCGTCGACCATATCCGGACGATGGCCCGGTACAACCGTTGGCAGAACCAGTCGCTCTACGGGGCGGCAGATGCGCTTTCCGAGGCCGAGCGGCTGAAGGATCGCGGGGCGTTCTTCGGGTCGATCCACAACACGCTGTCGCACATCCTGTGGGGCGACCAGCAGTGGATGAGCCGCTTCGCGCCGGACCTCGTGCAGAAGCCTCCGACCCTCGTGCGGACCGGCGCGGGAAACTATCCCGACTGGGCCGATCTCAAGGCACGACGCGTTTCATTCGACGAGACCATCTCTGCGTGGGGCGAGCACATGACACCAGCTTGGCTCGAAAGCGATCTCGTCTGGTATTCGGGGATCGCCAAGGCCGACGTCAGCAAACCCAAATGGCTGACCGTGACGCACTTCTTCAATCACCAGACGCATCACCGCGGCCAGGTGCACGCCATGCTGACGGCGGCAGGCACCAAGCCGGACGACACGGACCTCTTCCTCATGCCGTGAGAAGTCCGTGCCGCTTCGCCGATCTTAGCCCGAGCTGGGATCAGTGCTTCTTGTGGCCGTGGTGCTTCTTGTGGCCGTAAACCGGCTTGTAGCCGTAGCTGTAGACGGGCGCATAGCCGTACGATGGCGTTGGCGCATAGTGATAGTGCTTGATGTTCACTTGCCCCTTGGCATGGCTGCCGCGCGGCCCTTCGAAAGCATTGGCGGCCCACTCGGCGTGCCCGCAATGGGTGCCGCGGGCGCTGCAGGCCTGGGCGTCGGCGCTGACGACTGCAAAGCCACTGGCGGCGACGAGGATCGCAAGGAACGTACGCATGTTTGAATTTCCCGATATTTGAGTTGGTTGCTGGAAACGAACATCGTTCAAAATTAGCGCGACCGCAAGCCGACCTCAAGCGTTCGTGATAGAATTGGTGAATTCGTGAACGTCGCTCACGACCACACGGGCAGATTGGGAATTCGGCACGCGGGCTGGAACATTGGCCAGGCTCGAGAGCAGGCTGCGTTCGGCGACACCTTCTTGCCGGAGACGAGTTCGGCTAACGTCGGCTTCGACCCCTTCGCGCTCGGAGCCCGTCCGCCATGCAGCAACGTACCTCCCCCTCAGTCGGCTACTCCGTCTGCCCACACGACTGCCCGTCGACGTGCGCCCTGGAGGTCGACCTTCTCGGCAACGACCGCATCGGGCGGGTGCGTGGCTCGGAAGCGAACACCTACACGGCCGGCGTCATCTGCAACAAGGTCTCGCGCTACGCGGAGCGGGTGCACCATCCGGATCGGTTGCTCTATCCAATGCGCCGGACCGGGCCGAAAGGATCAGGGCAGTTCACGCGCATCTCGTGGGACGAGGCCCTGGATCTGACGGCCGAGAAATTCCTCGAGGCGGAGCGGACGCTCGGCGCCGAAGCGGTATGGCCCTACTTCTATGCAGGCACGATGGGCCTCGTGATGCGCGACGGCATCCAGCGGCTCAGGCATGCCAAGAAATATTCGCAGATGTTCCAGTCGATCTGCACGACCGCGGCATGGACGGGCTTCATCGCGGGGACGGGCAAGCTGGCCGGTCCCGATCCGCGCGAAATGGCAAAGAGCGATCTCGTGGTGATCTGGGGGACGAACCCGGTCAACACCCAGGTCAACGTGATGACGCACGCAACCCGGGCCCGCAAGGAGCGCGGGGCAAAGATCGTGGTCATCGACATCTACCAGAACGGCACGATGGCGCAGGCCGACATGGCGTTGTGCCTTCGGCCGGGGACGGACGGCGCGTTGGCGTGTGCCGTCATGCACGTGCTGTTCCGCGATGGGCACGCGAATTGGCCCTACCTCGAAAAATACACGGACCACCCGCGCGAACTCGAGGCACACCTGAAGACGAGGACACCGGAGTGGGCGGCGGCGATCACCGGGCTTGGCGTGGCCGAGATCGAGGCTTTCGCCCGCTTGATCGGCACGACGCCGCGCACCTACCTCAGGCTCGGCTACGGCTTCTCCCGGCAGCGCAACGGCGCCTTCAACATGCACGCGGCCTCGTGCATCGCCTCGGTGACGGGCGCGTGGCTCAACGAGGGCGGCGGGGCGTTCCACAACAACGGCGCCATCTACAAATGGAACAAGTCGCTGATCGAGGGCCTGGACATGCACGATCCGCGCGTTCGGACGCTCGACATGAGCCGGATCGGGCCCGTGCTGACAGGTGATCGCAGCGATCTCGGCGACGGGCCGCCGGTGACGGCGATGCTGATCCAGAACATGAACCCGGTGCAGGTGGCGCCCGAGCAGCGGCTGGTGAAGGCGGGCTTCGCGCGCGAGGATCTGTTCACGTGCGTGCACGAGCAATTCATGACGGCGACCGCCAAGATGGCGGACGTGGTGCTGCCGGCAACCATGTTCCTCGAGCACGAGGATCTGTATCAGGGCGGCGGGCATCAATACATCTCGTTCGGCCCGAAGCTGATCGAGCCGCCGGGCGAATGCCGCTCGAACCACGAGGTGCTGGTCGGGATCGCGAAGCGCGTTGGCGCGGTGCATCGCGGCTTTGAGATGACGCCGGCCGAGATCGTCGACTGGACACTGCAGAACTCGGGCTGGGGCACGCTCAAGGAGCTGAAAGAGAAGCGCTACATGGACGTGCAGCCGGATTTCGAGACGGCGCACTACACGAAGGGGTTCGCGTACCCGGACGGCAAGTTCAAGTTCAAGCCGGATTGGCCGAAGGTTCCGGTGGGCCGCCGCCACGACTGGGGCATCGCGCAAACGGTTCCGGCGCTTCCGGACTACTGGGACATCAACGAGAAGGCCGACGCGCAGCATCCGTTCCGGCTGGCGACCAGCCCGTCGCGCAGCTACCTCAACTCGTCGTTCAACGAGATGCCGTCGAGCCGGGCGCGCGAGGGGAAACCTCGCGTGAAAATGCATCCGGAGGATATGGCAGGGCTCGCCATCGTCGACGGACAGACCGTGCGCCTGGGCAACGAACGCGGCGAGATCAAGCTGTCAGTGGAGGCTTTTCCGGGCCTGCAACGAGGCGTCGTCATCGTCGAGTCGATCCCACCGAACGACGACTTCGAGGGCGGCGAGGGATTGAACACGCTGACGAGCGCCAAGCGCATCGCGCCGTTCGGCGGGGCAGCCTTTCATGACAATCATGTGTGGGTGCGGGGGGCGTGAGGGCCTGATGCGAATGCCTTGATTCAGGGTGCCAGGCACCACTCCTGCGCGGCGAAGCCGAACGTAACGCGGGCGCACGGATTGGGCGCGTGCGCGCCTGGATGGCAAGTTAGGTTGACTTTTCCGGGGTGCTCGACTCCAGTATCGCATCCGTTCTGCGCCGCGCGATTTTGAGCGATGCTCGCGGTTTTTTTAGGGGTGGGGCATGTGCCATTTGTGCGGTGACGGCAATCATATTGCCGATTGGATGGCTTCCGACAATGTTCTGCCGGGCGGCGTCAGCGTCGGCGGGTTGTCCGCGACCGGTGGCACCGCAGTCGGGGCGACGGCAAACCAGAACGTGAACGGTCTGCTCGGCGGCGTGAAATGGAACAGCGTTGCTGTCGACTACCACTTCCCCGCACTGGCGAGTCACTACGTC